>NZ_CP118957.1:0-180000 GCF_029023825.1 Enterococcus saccharolyticus subsp. saccharolyticus
ATGCCATCTCTGGATGCTATATGGAAAGAGTTGCAAGACAGCTACAAAAAAGAAATGAATCCAGTTAGTTACAATACATGGATCGAACCTGCTATGCCTCTTTCCTTTCAAAATAACGAATTAATTATTGAAGTACCGACAGCTGTTCAAAAAAATTATTGGGAAAAAAACCTTGCAGGTAAAATTCTTGAAACCTTCTTTATGATGAGTGGTGAAGAAATTCTTCCAGTATTTGTGACACCAGATGAAGCCGATATCTATAAAAAGCGCGTAGCAAAACAAAATCGAGACCTTGCTGCAACCAATGAATCAAATGCTTCTATGTTAAATCCCAAATATACATTTGACACGTTTGTCATCGGAAAAGGAAATCAAATGGCTCACGCTGCGGCATTAGTGGTTGCCGAAGATCCAGGGTCTATTTATAATCCCTTGTTTTTCTATGGTGGGGTTGGTTTAGGAAAAACCCATTTAATGCACGCCATTGGACATCAAATGTTGGTCAAACGACCACATGCTAAAATCAAATATGTGAGCAGCGAAAATTTCACTAATGATTTTATTAACTCCATTCAAAAGAATAAAATGGAAGAATTTCGAAATGAATATAGAACCGTGGATTTATTATTGGTAGATGATATTCAATTTTTGGTTAATAAGGAAGGAACACAAGAAGAATTCTTTAATACCTTTGAAGAACTTTATCGAAACAATAAACAAATTGTGTTAACGAGTGATCGTTTGCCAAATGAAATTCCAACATTGCCACAACGACTAGTTTCACGTTTTGCTTGGGGATTATCTGTGGATATCACACCACCGGATTTAGAAACACGAACTGCTATCCTACGTAAAAAAGCCGAAGCTGAAAATTTGGAAATTCCTGATGATACTTTGAGTTACATTGCTGGTCAAATCGATTCTAACATTCGTGAATTAGAAGGTGCTTTAGTACGTGTACAAGCCTTTGCGACCATTCAAAGTGCCGATATTACAACGAGTTTAGCTGCGGAAGCCTTAAAAGCTCTCCAAGCAAGCGAAACTTTGCGCCAAGTATCTGTCTTAGACATTCAAGAAGAAGTAGCCAACTACTACCATATTCAAATAAAAGATTTAAAAGGAAAAAAACGCGTCAAAAGCATCGTGGTTCCACGTCAAATTGCAATGTATCTGTCACGTGAAATGACGGATAATTCCTTGCCCAAAATCGGTGCAGAATTTGGTGGCAAAGATCACACGACAGTTATCCATGCCCACGAAAAGATTCAGCAATTATTGAAAAATGATCCCATCATTCAAAATGAAATTTCTGAAATCAAAGGCTTGTTACTAAGGTAGTGTGTATAACTAACAAAAACTGTACACAAGTTACCCCCAGCTTATTCACAGGCAAATAACTCGATTCTATTGTGTTTATAGCTAGTTTTCCACATTATTAACAGCCCTACTACTACTACTATCTTTATTCTTTAAAATAATATAAAAGGAGATCCTAATATGAAAGTAACGTTAAATCGTTCAACCTTTATTCAAGAATTACAAACAGTCCAAAGAGCTATCTCTTCAAAAACTACCATGCCGATTTTAACAGGTGTTAAAATTGAGCTTTCAAATAATGGATTAACCTTAACAGGAAGTAATGCAGAGATTTCAATCGAATCATTTTTAAGTGTTACGAATGAAAAAGCACAAATGATGATTGAACGTACCGGAGCAGTTGTTTTACAATCTCGATTCTTCGGAGAAATTATCCGTCGTTTACCAGAAGACAACTTTACGATGGAAGTCATTGAAAACAATCAAGTCAATATTACTTCTGGAAAAGCCAACTTTACTGTTAATGGATTAGACGCTGATAGTTATCCACATTTACCAGTTGTGGATAGTCAAAACCAAATTACGATTCCTATCCATGTATTGAATAAATTAATTGGAGAAACTGTTTTTGCTGTTTCTCAACATGAAAGCCGTCCTATTTTAACTGGAGTTCATTTCATTTTGGAAAATCAAAAATTATTAGCTGTTGCTACCGACTCACATCGTTTAAGCCAACGTGTCATTCCTTTAGAAAGTGGTACGGAAGCATTTAATATTGTGATTCCTGGAAAAAGTTTAACTGAACTTTCTCGTTCAGTGGGCGATGAAGGAGAAGATGTCAAAATTAGTATCATGGACAACCAAGTATTGTTCGAAACGAAAACGATGAAATTTTATTCTCGTTTATTGGAAGGAACCTATCCAGATACAAATCGTTTGATTCCAACAAGTTTTAATACAGAAATTGAATTCACTGTCCCAGAATTGTTATCAGCAATTGAACGTGCTTCTTTACTGTCTCATGAAGGACGTAATAACATCGTTCGTTTGCACATTGCTAGCGATGGAGTTATTTTATATGGAAACTCTCCTGAAATCGGGAAAGTAGAAGAAGTATTAAATTACGAAAAAGTTTCTGGTGATCCGTTAGATATTTCTTTCAATCCGGATTATATGAAAGCTGCGTTACGTGCCTTTGGTCCAACAACGATTAGTGTTCGTTTTATTTCAGCCATTCGTCCCTTTACGTTGGAACCAACAGAAGGCAATGGAGAATTTATCCAATTAATTACTCCGGTTCGTACAAATTAGTCACGATTTTCAATCCTTTTGAAAAATTGCTGAAAGGTCAAACTGAAATGAGAATTATGCAAAGAAGGGCTTAAAAACGATTTTAAGCCCTTCTTTTTGTTTTAAATAAAAATTGTCTAAATGAATCAAAACTTCTGAAAACGAGAAATATACGGATAAATTTGTTTTATTCCTCTAAAAGAGGTATAATATAAGCATATGTCTCTAAGTAGAATTGAGGGAAAAAATGAAAGAGAAAATCATTTTAAAATCAGATTACATGACACTCGGTCAAGTTTTAAAAGAAGTGAATGTTATCAGCAGCGGCGGTCAAGCCAAATGGTATTTAGCTGAGAACACTATTTTTATTGATGGAGAACCTGAAAATCGTCGTGGTCGTAAAATATATGATGGCATGATGATCGAGATTCCAGAAGTCGGTACCTTCTTTATGACAAAGGAACACGACGATGCGTCTGAGTAATCTTCAGCTACAAAATTTTCGAAACTATGATGACTTGTCTTTGACGTTTACCAAGAACCTAGTTATTTTTCTAGGCGAAAATGCACAAGGCAAGACAAATGTGTTAGAAAGTATTTTTGTACTGGCGATGACGCGTAGTCACCGAACAACCAACGAACAAGAATTAATTCAATGGGACAAAAATCTTGCAGCCATTCGAGGAACCATTGAACGCCAACATACTTCCGTCCCTTTGGAATTATTTTTAACGAAAAAAGGGCGTAAGACAAAAGTTAATCACATCGAACAAAAAAAATTAAGTAGTTACATTGGTCAACTCAACGTCATTTTATTTGCCCCGGAAGATTTGTCCTTAGTCAAAGGTAGTCCACAATTAAGACGTAAATTTTTGGATATGGAAATCGGCCAAATAGATCCAGTCTATCTCTATGATTTGGTGCAATATCAAAAAGTCTTAAAACAACGTAACCAATATTTAAAGCAACTAGCAGAGAAAAAACAAACAGATGAACTATACTTAGAAGTTTTAACTGAACAATTAGTGGAATTTGGTAGTAAAGTGCTGATTGCAAGGCAAAAATTTGTCAAACGTTTGGAATATTGGGCAAGTCAACTGCACCACAAAATTAGTCAAAACAAAGAAAATCTAGTCATTGATTATATTTCCAGTGTGCCTGACGCGCCTTGGGATAATTTGGAAGCTGTGCAAACAGCCTTTCGTCAAGCGCTAGAAAAAGTGAAAAACAAAGAGCAATTTCGTCAAGTCACATTAGCGGGTCCACACCGTGATGATTTGATTTTTTTGATTAATGAGAAAAATGTTCAAACATTTGGTTCTCAAGGACAGCAACGAACCACAGCTTTGAGTGTGAAGTTAGCTGAAATTGATTTGATGAAAGAAGAAACAGGGGAGTATCCAGTCCTCTTACTGGATGATGTGATGAGTGAATTAGATGACGCCAGACAATTGCATTTACTAGAAACAATTGAAGGCAAAGTCCAAACGTTTTTAACAACCACCACGTTAGAACATGTGAAAGATAAAATGACCGTAGAACCAGAAATTTTCTACGTTCGTCAAGGTCAATTAGAAGGAGAGAGTGCGGAGTGACAGAAGAAGAAAAAATGTTAAATGAACGCGCAAAAGAATATGATGCGAGTCAGATTCAGGTCTTAGAAGGTCTAGAAGCAGTAAGAAAACGTCCCGGAATGTATATCGGTTCTACCAGTTCAGAAGGTTTACACCACTTAGTATGGGAAATTGTGGACAACTCGATTGATGAAGCTTTAGCCGGTTTTGCGACTAGTATTCAAGTGATTATTGAAGAAGACAATAGTATTACGGTTATTGATGATGGACGTGGTATTCCTGTGGATATCCAAGCAAAAACTGGTCGACCAGCTGTGGAAACAGTCTTTACCATCTTGCATGCTGGGGGTAAATTCGGCGGTGGCGGCTATAAAGTGTCTGGTGGATTGCACGGGGTAGGTTCGTCAGTTGTTAACGCGTTATCCACAACTTTAGATGTAAAAGTGCATAAAGAAGGCAAAATCTATTACCAAGAATACAGTCGTGGAAAAGTCGTTGCTGATTTGGAAGTGATTGGTGAAACAGACCGTCATGGAACCGATGTTCACTTTATCCCTGACCCAGAAATTTTCACCGAAACGACTGTTTTTAACTTTGAAAAGTTAGCGACACGTGTTCGTGAATTAGCCTTTTTAAACAAAGGATTATTTATTTCGATTGAAGATCGTCGTGAAGAAGAACCAGTGAAACGTGAATACCATTACGAAGGCGGAATTAAGAGTTATGTTGAGCATTTAAACGCGAATAAAAATGTCTTATTCCCAGAACCGATTTTCCTTGAAGGCGAACAACAAGATATTACGGTTGAAGTTTCGATGCAATACACAGACGGTTACCATTCAAACATTTTAAGTTTTGCCAATAATATCCACACATATGAAGGTGGAACACATGAATCAGGTTTTAAAACAGCTTTAACACGTGTGATTAATGATTATGCTCGTAAGCAAAAGTTGATGAAAGACAATGATGAGAACTTAACGGGTGAAGATGTCCGTGAAGGCTTAACAGCTGTCATTTCGATTAAACATCCTGATCCACAGTTTGAAGGACAAACCAAAACAAAGCTAGGTAATTCCGAAGTACGTACAGTGACTGACCGTCTATTTTCAGAACATTTTTCTAAGTTCTTAATGGAAAATCCTTCTGTAGGTCGCCAAATTGTGGAAAAAGGTCTATTAGCTTCAAAAGCACGCCTTGCAGCCAAACGTGCACGTGAAGTGACTCGACGTAAAGGCGCGTTGGAAATCAGTAATTTACCAGGAAAATTAGCTGATTGCTCAAGTAATGACCCTGAAAAAACAGAATTATTTATCGTCGAAGGAGATTCTGCCGGTGGTTCTGCTAAGCAAGGACGTAGCCGTGAATTCCAAGCGATTTTACCGATTCGTGGGAAAATCTTGAATGTGGAAAAAGCCAGCATGGATAAAATTTTAGCGAATGAAGAAATCCGTTCGTTATTCACAGCTATGGGGACAGGTTTTGGTGCTGATTTTGATGTTGCCAAAGCGCGTTACCACAAGTTGGTTATCATGACCGATGCCGATGTCGATGGGGCACATATTCGTACGTTGTTATTAACATTATTCTATCGTTACATGCGTCCAATTGTGGAAGCAGGCTATGTATATATCGCCCAACCACCATTGTATGGTGTCAAACAAGGGAAAAACATTACCTACATTCAACCAGGCAAAAATGCCGAAGAAGAATTACAAAGAGTCATTCAATCATTACCAGCAACACCAAAACCAACTGTTCAACGATACAAAGGGTTGGGAGAAATGGATGACCATCAGTTGTGGGAAACAACAATGGACCCAGAAAATCGTATGATGTTACGTGTTAGTGTAGATGATGCCATTGAAGCAGACCAAGTTTTTGAAATGTTAATGGGTGACAAAGTAGAACCACGTCGCGCATTCATTGAAGAAAATGCCCACTATGTTAAAAATCTTGATATTTAACGATAAGGAGGAGAAATTTTGGAAGATCAAAAGAAAAATATTCATGACGTCAATCTGACCAGTGAAATGCGCGAATCCTTTATCGATTATGCCATGAGTGTCATTGTTGCCAGAGCGTTACCAGATGTGCGAGATGGATTGAAACCTGTTCACCGTCGTATTCTTTACGGCATGAATGAATTAGGGGTAACACCAGATAAACCACATAAAAAATCTGCCCGTATTGTTGGGGATGTTATGGGGAAATATCATCCACATGGGGATAGTGCAATTTACGAATCAATGGTTCGAATGGCGCAACCATTTAGTTATCGTTATATGCTTGTGGATGGCCATGGAAACTTTGGTTCTGTGGATGGCGATGGTGCCGCAGCGATGCGTTATACCGAAGCGCGTATGAGTAAGTTAGCTGTGGAAATGTTGCGAGATATTAACAAGAATACTGTGGATTATGTGAGTAACTATGATGATACCGAACGTGAACCACAAGTTTTACCCGCACGTTTCCCTAACCTGTTAGTAAATGGGACAACAGGGATTGCAGTAGGGATGGCAACGAACATTCCTCCTCACAATTTGAATGAAGTTATTGCTGCGATTGATTTATTGATGGACAATCCTGAAGTGACGACCAATGAATTGATGGAAGTTTTACCTGGACCAGACTTTCCCACAGGTGGATTAGTCATGGGGAAATCCGGTATTCGTCGGGCGTATGAATCAGGAAAAGGTTCGATTACTGTCCGCGGAAAAGTCGAAATTACGGAAATGCCAAATGGGAAAGAACGTATCTTAGTAACGGAATTGCCTTATATGGTTAATAAAGCCAAACTAATCGAACGTATTTCTGAATTACATCGTGAAAAACGAATTGAAGGTATTACCGATTTACGTGATGAATCGTCACGTGAAGGGATGCGTATCGTAATTGATGTCCGTCGTGACGTAAGTGCTTCGGTTATTTTAAATAACTTATACAAAATGACAGCATTGCAATCATCTTTTGGTTTCAACATGTTGGCGATTGAAAATGGTGTGCCAAAAGTATTGAGTCTAAAACGTATTTTAGAAAACTACATTGAGCATCAAAAAGAAGTAATTACGCGTCGTACGATTTTTGAAAAAGAAAAAGCCGAAGCGCGTGCGCACATTTTAGAAGGTTTACGAATTGCTTTAGATCACATCGATGAGATTATCGCGATTATTCGTGGTTCAAAAACCGATGGTGAAGCCAAAGCAACTATGATTGAAAAATTCCGTTTATCTGAACGTCAAGCACAAGCGATTTTAGATATGCGTCTGCGTCGTTTAACTGGTTTAGAGCGCGATAAAATCGAAGCTGAATACCAAGAATTATTGAAATTAATTGAAGATTTAGCAGATATTTTAGCACGACCAGAACGAGTAGCAGAAATTATTCAAACCGAATTACATGAATTAGGTCAACGTTTTGGGGATGCACGTCGGACAGAATTATTAGTCGGCGAAGTCTTGAGCTTAGAAGACGAAGATTTAATTGAAGAAGAAGAAATCGTGATTACGTTAACTAACAATGGATACATCAAACGTGTGGCGAATAGCGAATTCCGCGCACAACGTCGTGGCGGTCGTGGTGTGCAAGGAATGGGCATTCACGATGAAGATTTCGTGCGTACCTTAGTTTCTTGTTCGACACATGATACTTTGTTATTCTTTACGAATGCTGGGAAAGTATATCGTGCAAAAGGATACGAAATTCCAGAATATGGTCGTGCAGCGAAAGGAATTCCTGTGATTAACTTATTAGGAATTGACTCAAGCGAACGAATTCAAACAATTATTTCCGTTTCTGGTAAACCAGAAGAAGGTAATTACTTGTTCTTTACAACAAAATTAGGTGTGGTGAAACGAACTTCTGTGATGGCCTTTTCGAATATCCGTAGCAACGGATTAATTGCGATTGGTTTGAAAGAGGGCGATGAATTAGTCAATGTCTTATCAACAAAAGGCGACGACGTCATGATTATCGGCACTCATAAAGGGTATTCGGTCACATTTAAAGAAGAAGTGGTTCGTGACATGGGACGTACAGCTGCCGGTGTTCGTGGGATTCGCTTGCGTGAAGACGATTATGTTGTAGGCGCTGCGGTCATTCGTGAAGGTGATGAAGTGTTAGTCATCACCGAGAATGGGTATGGAAAACGTACAGCAGGTAGTGAATATCCAATTAAAGGTCGCGGTGGTAAAGGAATTAAGACTGCGAATATCACAGCGAAAAATGGACCATTAGCTGGTTTAACAACAGTCACTGGTGAAGAAGACATCCTATTAATCACAAATAAAGGGGTCATTATTCGCTTTAGCGCAGAAACAGTTTCGCAAACTGGACGTGCTACATTAGGGGTTCGGTTGATGAAAATGGAAGAAGATGCCAAGGTAGTGACAATGGCATCTGTTGATCCAGAAGTAGATGAAGTAGTGGAAACACCAGAAATAGCTGAATAATAAAAAGTCGTACCTTGCAAGATTTTCCTGCAGGTACGACTTTTTTATTAGTGTTTGCCATAAAGACTAGCAAAACGGCGAACAATAAAATCAATGAAAAAGGTTAATGGATACGTGCCTATTTGTAAATAATTATTACTTGTTGCATGGATAGTTTGATCAAAAAAATTCGTGAAGACATTTTTGGTATGTTGTGTAATTAAGACGGAGTATGCAGCGCTATTCGTAATTTTATTCACCAAATCGGCATTTTTATTAAAAATTGTGCCAAAAGAAGAAAAGACAATAATCATCGTTTGTTCATTAGCTTGTTGAATCATCGTGTTCAAAAGGGCTTCTTCTTCAGGAACAACGGTGATTTTGTTGCTCATCATTAAGGAGGTCTGCATACTCTTGGCTAAGTCTAACGTTGAACTATAGCCAATTAAAATCACTTCTTGTGCCTCGTGAATGTTTTGTAGTAGTCGATCGATTTCAGCATGATTCAGATGCGAAACGACATCATCTATCGATTGCTTGATTTCATTGGCGTAAAATTGTAAATATTCTTGCGGATTACTTTGAATATGCTGGGCTTCTTTTTTGGACATTCGTAGTCCTTGGAAATTAGAAAATTTTTTAGCTGCGGCAATTTCTTTCTTTAAAGTGGCATAAGAATGCAAGTTAAAATGTTTGCAAAAGCGTGAAATCGTAGCGGCTGAAACGAAACATTCGTCAGCTAATTCAGAAATACTCATAGTTGGAATTTTTTCTTGATGATTTAAAATATAGAGGATGATTCGAAAATAAGTATCATTTTCGTCATGGGCATTTAAGTATTTAAGGAAATTTTGGTAATCAAACATGGATTGGCTTCCTTTCTAAATCTAAAACCAAAATTTTCATAAACATGAAAATTTTAATTGGAAATGAAAAATTGTCTCTGATTTCGAAAAAATTATTCGTTGCCTTCATGATACACTATCCTCAGAAATAAGAAAACAAACAACGGAAGGAATGGACACACAATGGGATTTCCAGAAGGATTTTTATGGGGTGGCGCGACAGCTGCGAATCAATTTGAAGGTGCTTTTTTAGAAGATGGTAAAGGGTGGTCAACAGCCGATACAGCAAGATATACAAAACTAGATGATCCGACCAAATTTTCATTGTTACAACCAATGACAACTGCGGATGTAGCATTCGCTCAAGCAGATCAAGACGGCATTTATCCAAAGCGTTACGGCATTGATTTTTATCACCGTTACCAAGAAGATATTGCGTTGTTTGCTGAAATGGGATTCAAAACGTTTCGTCTATCGATTTCATGGCCACGTATTTTTCCAAATGGGGACGAATTAGAGCCAAATGAAGCAGGGCTGCAATTTTATGATAAGGTATTTGATGAATGTTTAAAATATGGGATTGAACCATTGGTGACTTTATCGCATTATGAATTTCCTTTAGGATTAGCCTTAAAACACAACGGTTGGGAAAGTCGTGAAACGATTGCTCATTTTGAGCGTTATGCCCGTGTCGTTTTCAATCGTTACAAAGATAAAGTGAAATATTGGTTAACATTTAACGAAATTAATATTATTGGCATGACTGGCTACCTTAGTGGTGGGATTTTAGCCGATAAAACGGATCATTTATTACAAGCGCAGTACCAAGCTGCGCACCATCAATTTTTAGGTAGTGCTTTAGCCGTGAAAGCCTGTCATGAAATCATTCCGGATGCTAAAATTGGTAATATGTTAGCTCGTATGGAAGCTTATCCTGAGACCTCTAACCCTAATGATGTGATGGAAAGTATTTATGCGGATCATACGAATTTATTTTATAGCGATGTACAAATTCGTGGCTATTATCCTGCCTATATGGATAAATTCTTTAAAAAACATCAAATTGTGATTCAAAAAGAAGCAGGTGACGATCAATTGTTGCGTGAAGGAACCGTAGATTTTATGTCCTTTAGTTATTACATGAGTAGTATTGCTTCTTCTGACACGGAAGGGGAAGAAACTGCGGGCAATTTACTGGGTTCTAAGAAAAATCCTTATCTAAAATCAAGTGATTGGGGTTGGCAAATTGATCCAGTTGGCTTACGTGTGACGCTGCATAAGTTATATGATCGCTACCAAGTGCCTTTATTTATTGTAGAAAATGGCTTGGGTGCAAAAGATGTCGTTGAAGAAGATGGTTCCATTCATGATGATTACCGCATTGATTACATGCGTGACCACATTCAAGAAATGGCTTTGGCGATTGAAGAGGGCGTCGATTTAATGGGATACACACCATGGGGCTGTATTGATTTAATTAGTGCGAGTACCAGTGAAATGTCGAAACGCTATGGTTTTATCTATGTCGACCAAGATGATGAAGGCAATGGGACACTTGCACGTTCGAAAAAAGATTCCTTTGAGTGGTATAAAAAAGTGATTGCGACAAATGGCGCGGATATTGAGTAAGTATTAGCGAAGCGAAAGTGACGAAACATGCCGTTACTTTCGTTTTTTTTAGTGGTTTTTTGTTATAATGGCGTACTTAATTATGAAAATCAAATTCATTCAATTTAACAATCATAACAAAAAACTTGCGTGGGGAATAAAAAGAGTGTATAATTTATCTTTGTGAGTAGTCTTATGAAGACCATTCTCTGCTCCTAGATTGTACTAGGGGCCAAAGTCCATAGGGAGGTGAAAATCAATGGAAAATACGAAATATGAAATTCTTTATATTATTCGTCCAAACATTGATGAAGAAGCAAAAACTGCTTTAGTGGAACGTTTTGACGCTATTTTGACTGATAACGGAGCGGAAGTTCTTGAGTCAAAACTTTGGGAAAAACGCCGTCTAGCATATGAAATGAACGGATTCCGTGAAGGTATCTATCACATCGTTAAAGTGTCTTCTCCATCAAACGCAAATGCAATCAACGAATTTGACCGTCTTGCTAAAATCAACGACAGCATTATTCGTCACATGATTGTTAAAGAAGAAGCTTAATAACTTGTTTCACGTGAAACAAAATAACGATGAAGGGATGATGAATTTTGATTAACAACGTTGTATTAGTAGGAAGATTGACAAAAGATCCTGATTTACGTTATACCGCAAGTGGTACGGCTGTTGCTACTTTCTCATTAGCAGTGAATCGTAATTTTACGAATCAGAGTGGTGAAAGAGATGCAGATTTTATTAACTGTGTGATTTGGAGAAAATCAGCAGAAACACTAGCAAATTATGCCCGTAAAGGTACATTGCTTGGAGTGACAGGAAGAATTCAAACAAGAAACTATGAAAACCAACAAGGTCAAAGAGTTTATGTTACTGAAGTTGTAGCAGAAAACTTCCAATTACTAGAATCTCGTTCAACTAGCGAACAACGTCGTGGAAGCGATGGCGGCGATTTTGGTGGAAATCAATCAAACTTTGGAAACAGCTACAATCAAAATCAAACATCTCAACAATCAAACGGAATGCCTAGTTTTGATCGAGACAACTCTGATCCATTCGGGGGTTCATCAATCGACATTTCAGATGACGATTTACCATTCTAAGAAATTTGATAGGAGGGAAATAGGATGGCACAACAAAGAAGAGGCGGACGCAAACGTCGTAAAGTAGACTATCTTGCAGCTAATCATATCGAACACGTTGATTACAAAGACGTTGAATTATTAAAAAGATTTATCTCAGAACGCGGTAAAATTTTACCACGTCGTGTAACTGGTACTGGTGCTAAAAACCAACGTAAATTAACAGTTGCTATTAAACGCGCACGTATTATGGGATTACTTCCATTCGTAGGCGAAGAAAATTAATTTTCCAAGATCTCACTGGTTTAGCTAGTGAGGTCTTTTTTTGCCTAAAGAAAATGAAAAAGCAAGATTCATGAATTTGTGGTAAAATAAAGGGCAAAGTTTTTCATTTTGTTGGCGTTCATTATAGATGAATCGAGATAAAGGAGTAAAATATGACAACAGCAATTGGTATTATCTCACTAGATAATTACGATGATGTAATTGATAAAATGGATGACAAACATATTTCTTACCTCAATACTTTAGTCACAACATTGATTTCTGACTGGGCAAGTGACTATCATATTTTTTATAAACGTATTAATTCAGAACGTTATTTTTTTGTAGCGGATACAGCAGATATTTTACGGATGCAAGAAAAACAATTTGATTTATTACAACATATGAAACAAGCTGATATTCATAGTGAATTAGTTTTGACGATGAGTATGGGGATTGCTTATGGTGAGGCATCTGCTGAAAAAATCGGCGAAATTGCTCAAAGTAATCTGGATATGGCTTTGGCTCGTGGGGGCGACCAAGTTGTAGTCAAAGATACAAATCCACAAGCAAAACCACAATTTTTTGGTGGCAATACAGATGGAACAATTAAACGGACGCGAACTCGTTCACGCGCAATGAATATGGCATTAAACCGTATTTTTAAAGACAATCAAAAAATCTTTATCATGGGGCATCGTTACCCTGATATGGATGCGATTGGTGCTGCTTTTGGGGTGGCAACGCTTGGAAGATTTTTAAATAAAGAGTGCTATATTATTTTGAATCGTGATGAAGTAACAGCCGATATTACACGTGGATTAGCAGAAATTGATAATTATCCTGAAGTCAAAGATATGGTTATTTCGAGTCATGAAGCATTGGCATTGTTGGATAAACACAGCGTATTAGTGATGGTTGATTATCATAAACCTTCGATGTCGATTTCTCAAGAAGTCTATGAGGCTTGTGAAAAAATCGTTATTATTGATCATCATCGTCGTGGCGATGAATTTCCTATAAATCCACTATTGACGTACATTGAAGCTTCGGCATCGTCTGCGTCAGAATTAGTGGCGGAATTGATTCAATATCAAGCGGATAAGACACATGGACTATCCAAAATTACTGCGACATTATTATTGGCCGGTATTTATGTGGATACGAAAAGTTTTGCTGTCCGTACCACAGGAAGAACATTTGATATTGCAAGTTATTTAAAAAATCATGGAGCGGATTTATCAATTGTCCATGATTTATTGAGTTCTGATTTAGAAGCGTATTTACAAATTAGTGAATTGGTTTCGCGCAGTGAACATGTGACACCGGATATTGTGGTTTCCATCGGTCCAAACGATAGAGCCTATGATAATGTGACTGTAGCCAAAGCAGCAGATACACTGTTATCAATGAATGACATTCAAGCAGCTTTTGTGGTGACCAAACGCTTGGATCAACGTATTGGGATAAGTGCCCGTAGTTCTGGTAAAGTGAACGTTCAAAAGTTAATGGAAAACTTCGGTGGTGGCGGACATTTCACGAATGCGGCGACGCAAATTGAGGGGCAAACGCTTGAAAAAGTCCGGGAAATGCTATTTAATGAATTAAGAAGACTAGCAAAAAAGGAGTAATCAATATGAAAGTTATTTTCTTAGAAGACGTAAAAGGAAAAGGCAAAAAAGGGGAAGTCAAAGAAGTTCCTACTGGTTATGCCCAAAATTACTTAATTAAAAATAATCTGGCAAAAGAAGCGAATCGTGAAAGCTTAGCAGAAATGTCAGGCAAGAAAAAAGCTAAAGAAAAACAAGATGCTGAAGCACTTAAAGAAGCACAAACACTCAAAGATTTCTTAGAAAAAGAAGAAACAGTCGTTGAAATTAAAGCAAAAGCAGGTGCTGATAGTCGTCTATTTGGTTCAATTCCTTCCAAACAAATTACAGATGCACTAAACAAACAATACAACGTTAAAGTAGACAAACGTAAGGTGGATTTGAAACAACCGATTCGTTCATTAGGTTTTACTGATGTGCCAGCCAAATTGCATCCAGAAGTTACAGCAACCATTAAGGTACATGTAGTTAGCGAATAATACACACGTAGGCAGATTTCGAGAGTTCGGGTCTGCCTTGCGCTTTGCATTTTAGCCAAATAATTGTAGAATAAATGGACTGACTAAGTATAGGAGAGAAACGTATGAATGAAGTTTGGCAAGATCGTGTGCCACCACAAGATATCGAAGCAGAACAAGCCGTCTTGGGGGCCGTTTTCCTTGATTCTGATGCCATTATCGAAGCAATGGAATTGATTGAGCCCCGTGACTTTTACCGTCGCAGTCATCAAATTATCTTTCAGTGCATGATTCAATTGAATGACCGCAATGAAGCGATTGATCTGATTACATTAAAAGCTGAAATTGAAAAAAGTAATGCCTTAGAAGATGTAGGTGGAATTAGTTATTTAACTGAACTAGGTCAAGCGTCTCCCTCTTCAGCAGGTGTCTCCCACTATGCAAAAATCGTGGATGATAAAGCAACTTTGCGTAATTTAATTCAAGCTGCCAACCGAATAGTCACGAAAGGTTTCGAGCAAGATGAAGAAGTTCAAGCAATTGTTGATGATGCAGAAAAAAGCATTTTAGAAGTATCCGAAAAAAGAAACAGCACAGGCTTTCAATCCATTGCGGATGTCTTAAATCGAACAATTGAAAATATTGACCGTTTGGCACAAAATGATGAAGAAATCACTGGCCTACCAACGGGGTATCAAGCCTTAGATAAAATGACAGCAGGATTACAAAAAGAAGAATTAATTATTTTAGCCGCACGACCAGCTGTAGGTAAAACTGCATTTGCATTGAATATTGCTCAAAATGTAGGGACAAAAACCGATAATACGGTCGCTATTTTTAGTTTGGAAATGGGCGCTGAATCATTGGTAAGTCGGATGCTTTGTGCAGAAGGTTCGATCGAAGCAAGTCATTTGCGTACCGGGCAATTAACAGATGATGAATGGCGAAATTTAATTGTTGCAATGGGGAGTTTATCCCGTGCTAGTATCTATATCGATGATACACCCGGGATTAAAATTTCAGAAATTCGCGCACGTTGCCGAAAATTAGCACAAGAAAAAGGGAATTTAGGCTTAATTTTAATTGACTACTTGCAATTGATTGAAGGAACGGGTCGTGAAAGTCGTCAACAAGAAGTTTCGGAGATTTCACGTCAATTGAAAAAACTCGCTAAAGAATTAAAAGTACCCGTAATTGCATTGTCTCAGCTTTCACGTGGTGTGGAACAACGTCAAGACAAGCGTCCGGTTTTAAGTGATATTCGTGAATCGGGTTCGATTGAGCAAGATGCCGATATTGTGGCCTTTTTATATCGTGATGATTATTATCAACGAGAAGGCGATGAGGATGAAAATAGTGAGGAACCACAAAACGATAACGTTATCGAAGTCATCATTGAAAAAAACCGTAGTGGTGCTCGTGGGACGGTGGAATTACTTTTTATCAAAGAATATAATAAATTTTCTTCGCTTTCTCCAAGGGAAGAATTTGCTTAAGAACTGCTTTGGCGGTTCTTTTTTTTATGACTTGTATTTTAATCTTGTACAAGTTAAATAATTTTGATATAGTACTGAACAAACGGGGTGAGTCTATGTCAAAGGAAAAATATTATGCTTTATTAAAAGAAAAATTTCAAAATAAGGAAAATGTTGTTACCGAGATTATTAACTTAGAAGCGATTTTGCATTTACCGAAAGGAACAGAGCACTTTGTGAGTGATGTTCACGGGGAATTTGCGGCATTTGATCATGTATTACGCAATGGTTCAGGGAGTGTCAAAGAAAAATTAGTCGAGTGTTTTGCAGATACGTCTGTGGATATTGATGATTTAGCAACCTTGATTTATTATCCAGAAGAAAAAATGCAATTGGAAAAAGCGCGGATGACCCAAGCCGAACGTGAGCAATGGTACGGTGAAAAAATCCAATTGTTAATTCAAGCGATTAATTTTTCTAGTAGAAAATATACACGTTCCAAAGTACGAAAAGCTTTACCGAAGCGTTTTAGTTATATCATTGAAGAATTATTAACCGAATCCCAAAAAGAGCCAGGCAAAGAAGGCTATTTTCATGCCATTATTGACAAAATTATTCAACTCCATCAAGCGACGGCATTAATTAAAGATTTATGCTATTTAATTCAACGCTTTGTTGTGGATCACCTGCATGTTGTCGGTGATATTTATGATCGTGGACCAGCACCGGATTTTATTATGGAGCGCTTGATTCAACATCATTCTGTTGATATACAGTGGGGCAATCATGATATTGTTTGGATGGCCGCGATGGCCGGTTCACCGATTGCGATTATGAATTTACTACGTATTTGTGCGCGTTATGGCAACTTAGATATTGTTGAAGAACGTTATGGTATCAATGTTCGTCCGCTTGTTGAATACAGTAAAAAACATTACGTTGCGGATGCGAAATTTGCCCCTAAATTAGCGCCAGATGAAGACGAATTAACCGAAACAGAAAAAGAATATTTGAATGTTGTCCAACAAGCAACGACAATCTTGCAATTTAAACTCGAAGGTCAACTTATTGATCGTCGCCCTGATTTTCGCATGAATGACCGGCATATGTTGAAAAATATTCATTATGAGACGCAAGAAATTACATTGAAGGGGAAGACGTATCCTCTGGTTAATTTTCAAGCGCCAACAGTCAATCCCCAAAATCCTTGTGCTTTAACGACAGAAGAGGAGCGCTTATTAAAGAAATTGATGCTCTCATTTCAAGCGTCAGAAAGACTGCGTCGTCACACGGATTTCTTAATTGAAAAAGGCAGTATGTACTTGTGTTATAACGGAAATTTATTGCTCCACGGCTGTATTCCATTACATGAAAATGGTGATTTCAAGTCGTTTCGTATCAATCAAAAACAATATGCGGGCAAAGAATTATTGGATTTCTTTGAAAAACAAGTGCGTAAAAGTTACAAAGATTATTCGGTTTCTGATGATCTAGCGACCGATTTATTGTGGTATTTGTGGACAGGCGAATGCTCTTCGTTATTTGGTAAAAATGCGATGACTACTTTTGAACGTTATTACATTGAAGATAAGAAGATTCATAAAGAAGAAAAAAATGCCTATTACTATTTGCGTAATGAAGAACACATTTGCCAAGATATTTTGGCACTGTTTGATTTACCAATTACTGGGCACATTATTAATGGCCATACACCTGTGAAAGCAAAAAAAGGCGAAAGCCCGATTAAAGCGAATGGTCGCTTGTTAGTGATTGATGGAGGCTTTGCGAAAAGTTATCAACAAGAAACAGGGTTGGCAGGTTATACGCTGCTTTCAAATAGTTATGGCTTACAGTTAGTCGCCCATCAACCATTTTCATCTGTGGATGAAGCTGTGGAAAGTGGCACCGATATTCTATCGACCAAACGTTTGGTCGAGCGCGTGGATACGCGAACGACGGTTGGTAGTACGAATACTGGTCAGAAATTAAAACAAGAAATGACTGCCTTAGAAACCTTGTATCAAAATTATGAAAAATGTTAAAAAAGCTATCCGCCAAAGCTGCTTGGCGGATAGCTTTTTTTATTGTTTTTCCACAGTGATTGTGGATAACAGCGCATTCATTTGTTCATCGGTGACTTCTGGATACCAATTCATCGCATTACAGGTAGAAAATTGTAAGGCACTAGTCAACGTTTGCGCTTTGCAAAAGACGCTGGTTCGACCTTTAATGGTGTCTTATGTGGACGTGCAATATGGGCAGATGGAGTGGAAGTTTTCATTCAAGAAGGTGAAGCAGCAGCGATTGAATGGTTACGCACACAAGGAAAACAAAATGTGGATGAATTGAATGCTATGTTAGCAGAAACGGCAACACCAGTCACCGTATAAAACATCAAAACTATCAATCGAATGGTTGATAGTTTTTTTGTTGATTCCACTTTGTTTTGTTCGTTTTTTTTATCCATTTATCAATTTTATTTCGATTAATGTTCGTCTTTTTCTTTTTTTAATAATTAAAAATATGTGAATATTCGATTTTTATTGAAATTACTTGAAAAACTTGTTACAATAATTTAGGAATGCACTAAATAAAGAAAGAGGTATTCATATGTCATCAGTGGTAGTTGTAGGTACGCAATGGGGCGATGAAGGAAAAGGGAAAATCACCGATTTCCTAAGTGAAAATGCAGAAGTCATCGCTCGTTATCAAGGTGGAGACAATGCAGGTCACACAATCAAATTCGATGGTGTCACATACAAATTGCACTTAATCCCATCAGGAATTTTCTACAAAGAAAAAATTAGCGTGATCGGAAATGGTGTGGTAGTTAACCCGAAATCTCTAGTAAAAGAATTAGCTTATTTAAAAGATCATAATGTTAGCACAGAAAACTTACGTATTTCAGATCGTGCGCACGTTATCTTGCCTTACCATATCAAATTGGATCAATTGCAAGAAGATGCTAAAGGCGAAAACAAAATCGGTACAACAATTAAAGGTATCGGACCAGCTTACATGGATAAAGCTGCTCGCGTGGGTATTCGCGTAGCTGATTTGTTAGACAAAGAAATTTTTGAAGAACGTCTACGTATTAACTTAGAAGAAAAAAATCGTCAATTCGTTAAAATGTTTGATTCAGAACCAATTGAATTTGCTGATATTTTTGAAGAATATTATGAATATGGGCAACAAATTAAACAATATGTGACAGACACTTCAGTTATTTTGAATGATGCGTTAGATGAAGGCAAACGTGTCTTATTCGAAGGCGCACAAGGTGTGATGTTGGATATTGACCAAGGAACATACCCATTCGTTACTTCGTCTAATCCAGTTGCAGGTGGTGTCACAATCGGTAGTGGTGTGGGACCTTCTAAAATTGATAAAGTAGTGGGTGTATGTAAAGCATATACTTCTCGTGTGGGTGATGGCCCATTCCCATCAGAATTATTTGATGAAGTTGGCGATACGATTCGTGAAGTTGGTCGTGAATATGGTACAACAACTGGTCGTCCACGTCGTGTGGGTTGGTTTGACTCAGTAGTGATGCGTCACTCTCGTCGTGTATCAGGAATCACGAACTTATCATTGAACTCAATTGACGTATTGAGTGGTTTAGAAACTGTTAAAATTTGTACAGCTTACGAATTAGATGGTGAATTGATTTACCATTACCCAGCAAGCTTAAAAGAATTAAACCGTTGTAAACCAGTCTATGAAGAATTACCAGGTTGGTCAGAAGACATTACTGGATGCAAATCATTAGCTGAATTACCAGAAAATGCACGTAACTATGTTCGTCGTATTTCTGAATTGGTTGGTGTTCGTATTTCTACTTTATCAGTAGGTCCAGACCGTAACCAAACAAACATCTTAGAAAGTGTTTGGTCTCAAATTTAATTAATCAAAGATTCATCAGAATACACATTTTCTGATGAATCTTTTTTCTTTTGGTATAATAATAACACTAGGTCAGGAGGCGAAAGAAATGTTTCAAATTATTACTGATGCGTGTTGCGATTTACCTGCAGAAATCCTAGATCAAGCAAATGTTGCCTATATTCCGATGATATTAACTCTAGACGGGAAAGAGTATGTCGATGATTTAGGTCAAACGTTTGATTACGATGGATTTTTAAAATGTCTACAAGAAAATAAACAACCGATAACTTCACAGATTAATATCGGTCGTTATATGGAATATTTTCGTCCACATGTGGAAAATGGCGTGCCCATTTTATATATCGGTTTTTCTTCGGGGCTTAGTGGCTCCTATAGCAGTGCCTTACAAGCAGTAGAATTGTTAAAAGAAGAATATCCACAAGTGACGATTCACTGTGTGGACACGAAAGCTGCCAGTTTAGGGGAAGGTATGTTAGTCCTAGAAGCTGCACGTATGCAACAAACAGGTCAAACATTAGAAGAAATTGTGCAATGGTTAGAAACGTATAAAATGCATGTCCGTTCTTGGGTTATGGTGAACGATTTGAAGCATCTTGAAAAAGGTGGACGTATTTCTAAGGCAGCGGCGACCATTGGTGGTCTATTACATGTGAAACCCATTATTACAGTCGATACAGAAGGCAAGTTACAAAATGTGGATAAAGTACGAGGACGCAATAAAGCCATTCATAAAATCGTCGAAGAAACGACGCGTGATGCCGATTTAACGATGGTGAATCAATTTTATTTAGCCCATAGCGGTGATGAGGCAACTGCTCAACAAATTTTGGATGAATTAAAAGCCAGTTATCCAGAGGTTCCAATCATTCGTTATTCATTAGGGCCAACGATTGCAAGTCATACTGGGTATGGCTGTCTGGCATTGTTTTCGATGGGGAAAAATGAACGTGTCTAGGTATAATTTTTGATTATTTCTTATGTTTTTTCTTTTCGTCTGTTCTTTTCTATCAAAAGTGGTATGATAAAAAACAGTAAAAAACGATACTAAGAAAAGATGGATGGGAAGAAAATGATTATTATTGATTTTATTTTGCATGTAGATGAACATTTACTTTATCTAGTGCAACAATATGGGGCGGGGATTTATCCGCTATTATTTGCTATTTTATTTATTGAAACAGGATTGGTGGTTTTTCCTTTTTTACCAGGCGATTCGTTGCTGTTTGCAGGTGGTGCTTTAGCGGCCATTAGTGATAGTTTGAGTTTACCGTTAATCCTTGTAACATGTGTTGTTGCTTCTATTTTAGGCAATACGATTAATTATAGTTTAGGTCGTCATTTTGGTACACATGCACTATACGAAGGGAAATTATCACGTTTTATCAAAGCAGAGGAATTGCAAAAAGCGGAAGATTTCTTCAATGAAAAGGGCAAGTTCACAATTTTTATTGGACGCTTCTTACCCTTTATTCGGACATTCGTACCATTTATTGCTGGTTCAACTAAAATGAATCGCAGTACGTTTATGTTTTACAATGTCATTAGTGGTTGTTGCTGGGTATTCATCGCAACCCTCGCTGGTTATTTCTTAGGAAATATTCCTTTTATTAATGCCCATTTTTCAATGATTATGCTCGTTATCATTTTTGTTTCATTATTGCCAATGCTAATTTCTGTAGCAAAAGGCTGGCGAGCAAGAAGACAAGCACAATAAAAAAGGTTCGTGAATGTGACATTCACGAACCTTTTTTTTATTCGTATAACGCAGCGACGCGTTTTTGTAAATCTGCATTTTCTAAGAATTCATCGTAAGTTGTTTCTGCACGATCCACAATTCCATTAGCAGAGACCACGATAATGCGGTTAGCTAACGTTTGGATAAATTGATGGTCATGTGAAGCAAATAATAATGAACCTGTAAATGCCATTAACCCTTCGTTTAATGCTGAAATTGATTCTAAGTCTAAGTGGTTGGTTGGATCATCTAAAACCAAGACGTTTGCTTTTGACAGCATGTTTTTTGATAACATACAACGGACTTTTTCGCCCCCAGATAGGACGTTGACTTTTTTCAATACTTCATCGCCAGAGAACAACATTCTTCCTAAGAAACTACGTAAGAAAGTATTGTCATCTTCTTCTTTGCTCGCATATTGACGTAACCAATCTAAAATTGTTAAATTGTTGTCAAATTCCGCGCTAGGGTCTTTTGGCAAGTAAGATTGACTTGTTGTTACACCCCAACGAACAGTTCCTGTATCAGGTGTTAATTCGCCCATTATTACTTTGAATAAAGTAGTCGTTGTAATATCGTTGTTAGCGACAAATGCCACTTTATCGTCTTTGTTCAAAGTAAATGAGATGTTGTCTAAGATTTTTTTACCGTCGATTGTTACACTAACATTTTCAACTTGTAACAAGTCATTGCCGATTTCGCGTTCTGGTTTGAATCCAACGAATGGGTAACGACGAGAAGAAGGTTGAATGTCATCTAAAGTAATTTTATCTAACATTTTTTTACGAGAAGTCGCTTGTTTCGATTTTGAAGCATTCGCAGAAAATCGTGCGATAAAATCTTGTAATTCTTTGATTTGTTCTTCTTTTTTCGCATTTGATTGCGATTGTAATTTCGCAGCTAATTGACTTGATTCTAACCAGAAATCGTAGTTTCCGACATATAATTTAATTTTACCAAAATCTAAGTCAGCCATGTGCGTACATACTTTGTTTAAGAAATGGCGGTCATGAGAGACCACGATAACTGTATTTTCAAAGTTAATTAAAAATTCTTCTAACCAAGCAATCGATTGGATATCTAATCCGTTGGTCGGCTCGTCTAGTAATAGAACGTCTGGTTGGCCAAATAGCGCTTGTGCTAATAACACTTTGACTTTTTGTCCAGCAGTTAATTCGCCCATGTGTAGTTGGTGTAATTCTTCTGGGATGTTTAATCCTTGAAGTAAGACAGCAGCTTCTGGTTCAGCTTCCCAACCATTTAATTCGGCAAATTCACCTTCTAGTTCAGCAGCACGAATACCATCTTCATCGCTGAAATCTTCTTTCATATAAATTGCGTCTTTTTCTTTCATCACGTCATAAAGGCGTTTATGTCCCATAATCACTGTTTCGAGTACACTATAATCTTCGTAGTCGAAGTGATTTTGCTTTAAGACGGCCATACGTTCATCAGGACCTAATGTCACATTTCCTGTTGACGGTTGGATTTCTCCGGATAATATTTTTAAAAAGGTTGATTTACCAGCACCATTTGCACCGATCAAACCATAGCAATTTCCGGGTGTAAACTTAATATTCACATCATCAAAAAGTTTGCGATCTGAAAAATGCAAACTAACATCACTTACTGTAATCAATTCTTTTCCTCACTTTTACATGTATTCTAGACCAAGGTCTCCTAGCATTATATCGGTGATAGTCAAAAGTTTCAAGGTATTGCGTTGGAATTCACGAATTCATCGATTTTTTTAAGGCGCAAATGAAATTTTTATAAAGAGAATGGCTAAAAAAGACAAGGTAATAAAAAGCAAGGGACTAAAACTAATAATCAGTGTGATGAGATGAATCGGTGAGTGTTCCTTTTTATAAGAAATAAATGACACGATACCGGAGATGAATGACAGAATAATTGCGAGCCAATCACCAAATGCCGATCCGACTAAAAATGTTCGTGTGATAGGTACCCACACAACGGCAATAACCAAAACTGCTAACCCAACAGTCACTATTTTTCGCAACATAAGCTTTTCCTCCTTTTCTATTAGTATAACAGGTTTTATCGCACCTTTTCTTGATATTTCTTTTGGTTAACCTTAAAATAAAAACGATATCATTGATTAAAGATAGTGGAGGAAAAAAATGGTCGATTGGTTAGTAAGTTTACAACCGTGGCAACAAGCATTAGTGGGGACAGGATTTACGTATTTTATGACAGCTTTAGGTGCCGCATTGGTTTTTTTCTTTAAAAGTATTAACCGTAATGTATTAAGTACGATGTTAGGGTTTGCTTCAGGGGTAATGATTGCGGCGAGCTTTTGGTCGTTATTAGATCCAGCGATTGAACGAGCAACAGAAAATGGCGATATTCCGTGGTTAGTCGTGAGTATTGGCTTTGGTTTGGGTGGGTTATTTTTATATGTAGCTGATAAAATTTTACCGCATTTACATTTTGGACAAGATGAGCAACCAGAAGGCATTCCGAGTCATTTTAAGCGGACTATTTTGTTGGTCTTCTCAATCACACTGCACAATATTCCAGAAGGATTAGCTGTCGGCGTGGCTTTTGGGGCAGCTGCCAATGCTGATGATCCACGTGCCGCGATTTTAGCAGCATTATCAGTCGCCATTGGGATTGGTATTCAAAATTTCCCAGAAGGTGCTGCAGTTTCGATTCCATTACAACAAGAAGGCTTAAGTCGCACGAAGGCCTTTTTCCATGGGCAAGCCTCAGGATTTGTTGAACCAGTTGCTGGCGTTATTGGTGCATTATTAGTCACAAAAATGACCGTCATTTTACCTTATGCGTTAGCATTTGCAGCAGGCGCAATGATTTATGTCGTTGTGGAAGAATTGATTCCAGAAGCACATTTGTCTTCGCCAACGAGACGTCATTTTGGCGTGTTTGGTACAATGTTAGGATTTGTCATTATGATGATTTTAGATGTGGCGTTGGGGTAGAGGTTTTATTAAAACAAATATTAACTAGAAAAAAGATTTGGAAACTCAGTTGTTTAACTGTTTTTCCAAGTCTTTTAGCATTTTTCTATTGGGCAATAATTGATTCACACCTATTGCTACAAACATTCCGATAAAACTATCGATGACTCGCGCAAAAGCATAGTGATACGATTCAGTTTCAGGAATCATAAATAAAATCGTCAATAAGGTTGCACATGCGCCAACGGTTCCTTCTTGATAGCCAAAATGTGACAAGAGGGAAATCATAAAAATAATCAATAAGGGCATAATAAATAGTTGTACTTCTTTACCATCGCCAAATAATTTAAACAGAAAAATAGCCACAATTGAAAACATCGCACCAAAGGTATTTCCTACCACGCGGTGTTTCCCAAATTTCAACGTGTTTATCATATCTTCTCGTAACGTAAAAACGGCTGTTAATGCAGCGACGACATAGGTTTCACGATGAAAGACAATACTAATTAAAATACAAATAAAAACACTTAGCCCAGTTTTAATCGTACGTAATCCGATTTTCACAGATGGTTCCTCCATTTTTTGCTAGATAATTGGTAGTATAGCAAGAAATTTACTGAAAATGAAATGAAAAATAAAAATGACATTCAAAATCTCCACAATATCTCACAAGTGTCGTTGTGAATATTCTTTGCTATAATGGTATTGAGAGCGGATTTTCTTAAATAGGAGGAAGGACGATGGCAAAAAAAGAAAGAAGTATTGGGAAACTTCTCGGTCCAGTGGGCAAAGTGTTACGAGTGCTTCCTGATTCAACCGAATTGATTAATAAAACAATTGAAGAAACGGCCCCGATTATTTCCAAAGAATTGGATAGTCGCCGTGAAAATAAAAAATTGTATCGTGATGTGCCGGAAGTTGTAGAATTAGATATCACACGCGCCAAAGATATTTTAGAAGATTTAGGCTTTATCACACAGGAAGTTTTAGCCAAACCAATGAAAAAATATCAAAATAAAACAGCGGGTGAAGTGGTCGCAATTTCACCTAAAGGAAAAAAAGCGAAAATCGGCTCATTAATTAAACTGTATTATGTGGATGAACAAGTCATTTCCGAATCACGTCAACGTGAATTACCTGATGTGATTGGAATGAATGTAGAGGAAGCAAAAGAATTTTTATTGAATGAAGGCTTAAAACCTGTGTTGAAATTAGCGACACCGCATAAAAAATATGCGCATACCCATGAAAATATTGTGGTAGATTCTGATCCCAAGTTAGATTTGTTTCATAAATATGTGAAAACTGGTAGTCTCATTTATCTGTATTATGTCAATGATTACGTGGTCAAGCAAAGCAAACAATTGTTAGAAGAAAAAACAGTAAAAGAAACAAAACCTAAGAAAACCTTGTTTTTTAAGCATAAAAAATAAAGAGGCTGAAAAACAGCCTCTTTTAGATGGGAGATTGCCCAATAGGAGCTTTCTCTGCAGTTTAAATCGAGTAACCTTTTGTGAGGTCACTCGTTTTTTGTCTATTATTAGTAATATCGACGATTGTTATATTTTTTAGAACCAGTTAACCAACGGACAATAAAGAATGCGATTAATAAGGGAATACCAAATTTAAAGGCTACGTAAAACAATCCACCTACTAAGGATAAAATAATTTTAAGAGCGAAACTTGCGATAATCAAACCAATCACTAACTTCATAATATTTGACACTGTCGAATTATTCATCATTTTTTCCTCCTGTTTTCTTCTTGTATTTAATTTATCAAAAATAAGAGAAGAAAACATCCGACCTAAGAAGGATTATCCACGAATTTGTCCATCACCGTAGACGATATATTTTGTGGATGTTAGTTCTGGTAAGCCCATTGGTCCGCGAGCATGCAGTTTTTGGGTAGAAATCCCGATTTCTGCACCAAAGCCAAAAACAAATCCATCTGTAAAACGTGTGGATGCATTGACGTAAACAGCAGCAGCATCGACTTCTTTTAAGAATTTTTGTGAGGCAAAGTAATTGTCGGTAACGATAGCTTCTGAATGTTTGGTGTTGTAACGATTAATATGCGTAATGGCTTCTTCAATCGAATCCACAACTTTTACTGCCAAAATATAATCAAGATATTCTGTTGCCCAATCTTCTTCTGTCGCTACGCTAGCATTTGGTAAAAATGGCAGCGCACGTTCATCGCCACGGAATTCAACTTGACCATCAAGGGTTTCTGCCAATTTTGGCAAGAAAAATTCAGCAACATCTTGGTGTACTAATAGCGTTTCGATTGCATTGCAGACAGAAGGGCGTTGCACTTTGGCATTGACTGCAATATCTAGTGCCATTTGTAGTTGTGCGTCTTTATCCACATAGACATGATTGTTTCCAGTTCCTGTTTCAATCACTGGTACAGTCGCTGTTTCTTTCACGCGTTGAATTAACCCAGCACCTCCACGAGGAATTAACACATCTAAATATTCTGTTAGTCGCATCAATTCGTTGGCAATAGCATGTGAAGTATCATCAATAAATTGAATCGCATAAGGTGAGAAATCATTAGCAACGAGTGTATCTTGCAAAATTTTTACTAAAATTTGATTGGAATAGAAGGCTTCTTTCCCGCCCCGTAAAATGACCGCATTGCCGGTTTTGAAACACAAACTAGCGGCATCTGTTGTTACGTTTGGACGTGATTCATAAATAATCCCGATGACGCCTAATGGCACGCGTTGACGACCAATCATCAAACCATCCGCGTTTTTCCACATTTTTTCCACTTCACCAATTGGATCTGGTAATTGAATAACTTGGCGAATGCCATCTGCCATTTCTTTAATGCGTTCTTCAGTTAAACGTAGACGATCTTTCATGGTTTCTTTGATGCCATAATCATCCGATTTTGCTAAGTCTTGTGCATTTGCTTCTAAAATTACAGGCGTATTTGCTTCTAGTGCATCGGCCATTTTTGCCAATAATTGATTTTTTGTTGCGGTATCTAACAAACCTAATTGATACGCACTTTCTTTGGCTTGTTGCCCTAATTTGTTTAAATCTGTCATACTCATTCCTCCTTAAAGAATGTTCCAATTTCTTCGCCGTTGACAATATCAAAAATAACTTTGGGACTTTTACCATTTGCTAAGACCATGGCACTGTGATTTTCCAACACGCGTTGCGCTGCTTTTAGCTTGCTGTACATGCCACCTGTACCATATTGACTGCCTTTGCCACCTGCACGAGAATACAAATCATCATTGATTTCTGTCACTCGTGAATACAATTTGGCATTTTTATTCGTCGTTGGGTTATCGGAATAAAAGCCATTAATATCAGAAAGCATAATCAATAAATCCGCATCAATCAATTGTAGTACGATAGCAGAAAGTTGGTCATTATCACCAAACTTGGTGGTGTGATCTAACTCATCGACTGCCACCGTATCATTTTCATTAATGATGGGAATGATGCCCATTTTTAACAACTGATTCAAGGTATTGACTACATTTTTGCGGCTTTCCGGAAATTCAATGACATCACGTGTTAATAAGACTTGCGCTGTTTGTTGGCTATAGGTTCCAAAACGTTGGCCATAAATAGACATAAGTTCGGCTTGTCCAACAGCTGCGACGGCTTGTTGTTCAGGGATTGACGCTGGGCGACGTCCCATGTTCAATTTATTCATCCCTACACCGACTGCTCCAGAAGAAACCAAGATAACTTCTTTCCCACGATTTCTTAAATCTGTTAATGCAAATGCCAATTCATCAATACCAGCTAAATTAATATTGCCATTGGGGTAGATTAAGGAACTAGTTCCAATTTTAATGACGACACGTTTGGCTTTGTGTAAATTTTTTCGCATAAGCTACCTCTTTTAGTTTATATAGTGTTTCTATTGTACTAGCAAAAAGGTATTTCGTCATGTAAATTCTTTCAAATTTCAGAAAAATTGAGCGAGATTTTTTTATAAAAAAGATACGTCCCCTTCTAGCAATGTCTAGGTTATAAGCCAGTCACCAAAATAGTGCTAGCGAAATAATGCAAACTTGCTTACAATTAATACCAATAACTAACGTAGCGAAAAAAATTGAAATGAAAGCAGGAACAAGCGATGGCAAATAATACACAAAGTCTTAACTGGAAAGTTATTCCAATCAGTGCAATCGAAGGTGTGCGTTTTGGTCAAGTGCAACGGATGGATGGTATGACTGGCGTCTCTGTTGCTTTGTTAGAAAAGAATAACGCAGGAGTAGATATTAGTGGGGGCGGACCAGCAAGTCGTGAAGCACATTTATTGTCGCCACTCACAGATGATAAATCAATGAATGCGGTGGTTTTTTCAGGTGGTTCAGCTTATGGATTAGCCGCTTCGGACGGTGTCATGCGTTACTTAGAAGAGCGTCACGTTGGGTATGCTGTGGGAAAAGTCGTGGTCCCCTTAGTGGTTCAATCGTGTATTTTTGATTTGAATATTGGACATGCGAAGATTCGACCTGATGCGGACATGGGGTATGCGGCTTGTGTTGCTGCGGAACAAGCCGCAGAACCACTTTCTGGAAGTGTGGGTGCCGGTACCGGAGCAACAGTCGGCAAATTATGTGGGATGCCACAAAGTCAAAAAGCTGGGGTGGGGTATTTTGCTGTGGAAGTGGGAGACTTGCAAATTGGCGCCATGGTTGTGGTGAATGCTGTCGGTGATGTTTTCGATTATCAAACAGGAAAAAAAGTAGCGGGAGTAGTTACCCCAGACCGGCGCAATTTTTTACCAACAGATGACTTAATGATTCAGGCACAACAAGCGTTAACGAACGGTGCCAATACGACATTGGCAGCTATTTTTACGAATGCAAAATTTTCAGCACCTGAAATGAATCGTATTTCAGTCATGGCACGCACTGGTTTGGCTCGTTCTGTGCGACCAGTCAATACGATGGCAGATGGCGATGCGATTTATACTTTTTCACTTGGAGAGGTGGTAGCTGATGTGAATATGGTGGGAGCGTTAGCGGCAAATGTTCTTTCAGAAGCTATCTTAAAAGCGCTAGCACACTCAACGATTTCTGAAACAGACTATTTGCAGCTAATTGAATAACTTTTCTTTGATCCAGTAGACAGATGAACGATGCAATTAGTGTCGTTCATCTTATTTGTGTACGCAACTACAACCATTGTCGTTCAATTACGAAAAAAGGTAGTCATAGTTTTACGTTTTCTCAACAGAAGAAACAAACTTTCTTCGTATTTTTTGCGTAAGCTAAGAGCAAATCCATTAACTTTCAGTTTTTATGCGAACTTATGTTAAAATGAGCATAGTATTTATTGGAGGTTTATGATGAAAAAACGAGGATTTGAACGTGTCACAAGTTTTGAAGGACAAAATATTAATTTACCTGTACGTGCAACCAATCATGCGGCAGGTTACGATTTTGAAGCAGCAGCAGATGTAGTAATTCCAAGTATTTGGAAGCAGTTTTTCTCACGAAAAGTTGGCGACAATCAAACGCTAGAAAAGAAAATTAAACCTGTATTAGTTCCCACTGGTATTAAAGCTTACATGGGTGACGATGAATTTTTACAATTAGCGAATCGCTCAAGCAATCCCTTAAAACGCTTTTTGATTTTAAGCAATGGAGTAGGCGTCATTGATAGCGATTATTATAACAATGCTTCAACTGAAGGACATATCATGTTCCAATTTACCAATGTTGGTTTACGTGATGTCACGATTAAAAAAGGAGAACGAATTGGTCAAGGAATTTTCTTGCCATTTTTAAAAGCCGATCAAGATGAAACAACTGGTGAACGCACAGGTGGTTTTGGTTCTTCTGATAAATAAGGAGGGCAAAGATGGCAAAAAAAGCAAAAACACAATTTGAATGCCAACACTGTGGGTATATTTCCCCTCGTTATTTAGGAAAATGTCCGCAATGTGGCAGTTGGAATTCAATGGTGGAAGAAAAAATTCAAGATACCTCGGATCGTAGGTCACGCACCACTTTGACAGGACAAAAGATGCAACCAATGAAATTAGCGGACGTTGTGCCCAAAAAAGAACCCCGTGTCCAAACGCAACTAGGCGAGTTAAATCGTGTGTTGGGTGGCGGAGTGGTACCTGGTTCAATGGTATTGCTTGGTGGTGACCCGGGAATTGGGAAATCGACGTTACTGTTGCAAGTCTCACAACAATTGGCGGCAACCGGCGGCAAAGTCTTATATGTTTCCGGAGAAGAAAGTGCCGAGCAAATTAAAATGCGGGCGCAACGTTTAGGCGTGGTGGATAATGAATTTTATTTATATGCAGAAACGGACATGCACGATATTAGTCGGGCGATTGAAAACTTGGAACCCGATTATGTCATTATTGACTCGATTCAAACGATGACACAACCTGATATTAGCAGTGTCGCAGGAAGTGTGAGTCAAGTTCGTGAAACCACAGCTGAATTGCTGAAAATTGCCAAAACCAATGGCATTGCGATTTTTATTGTTGGTCATGTGACCAAAGAAGGTTCGATTGCTGGTCCACGAATGTTGGAGCACATGGTTGATACAGTGTTATACTTTGAAGGAGAACAACATCAAAGTTTCCGAATTTTACGGGCGGTTAAAAATCGTTTTGGTTCAACCAACGAAATTGGTATTTTTGAAATGCGTGAAGGTGGTTTGGAAGAAGTCGCTAATCCATCACAAGTTTTTCTGGAAGAACGTTTAGCAGGAGCGACGGGTTCTGCGATTGTCGTAGCAATGGAAGGCAGTCGCCCGATTCTTGTCGAAATCCAAGCTTTAGTCACACCGACAATGTTTGGGAATGCCAAACGGACAACGACAGGTCTTGATTTCAATCGTGTATCGTTGATTATGGCCGTTTTGGAGAAACGAGCAGGCTTGTTATTGCAAAATCAAGATGCCTATTTAAAAGCGGCTGGTGGCGTGAAATTAAACGAACCTGCGATTGACTTGGCGATTGCCGTTAGTATTGCTTCAAGTTACAAAGAAAAAGGCACCGAAGCGACAGAATGTTTTATCGGTGAGATTGGATTAACTGGTGAAATTCGTCGCGTGAATGCGATTGAACAACGTGTCAAAGAAGTGCAAAAGTTAGGATTTAAAAAAGTCTATGTTCCTAAAAATAACTTAGTCAATTGGGAACCACCCAAAGGAATTGAAGTTGTTGGTTTAGTAACATTAGATGAAGCATTAAAACGTGTTTTTCGTTAAGAAAAAGAAAACATCGTAGATTAAACTCATTCAGTATGAGAAAATAGAGTCATACTGAATGAGAATTGGAGGATGGAATATGCAAAAACGTGTCATTACAGCTCTCATGGTTATTGCCGGTGCAAGTATTGGTGTGTCGTTACTACCACTTGCTTGGAATACCATTGGACAAACCAACAATGACTGGCTAAATAATACAGTAACCAATAGCTTATTAGGTGCAATTATTTTTTATTTATTTTCATTGCTAGTGGTGAATCAAATTTCAGCTGGGATTAAAAAAATTGAGAAAAGGCTAAGCGAATTTAGTCTGACGTACTTATTATTTGGTGCGATTGGGACGATTATCGGTTTAATTATTGGATTAATTGTTTCGATTCCGTTTTATAATTGGAATGTTCCTTTTGTAAATAGTGTGGCACCGATTTTGGTGATGTGTTTACTTGGTTATTTAGGATTTCAAATTGGTACTACGCGTATTGAAGAATGGAAGAAAATTTTTGGTCCGAAAAATAAAAAAGTGGAACCACAAACAGAACAGCAATTGTTAGATCGTAAATCCGAAGATGCGTTTCATAAATACAAAATCTTAGATACGAGTGTCATTATTGATGGCCGTATTTATGATATTGCTAAAACAGGCTTTTTAGAAGGCGTTATCATGATTCCAAATTTTGTCTTGTATGAATTACAATACATTGCTGATTCTGGCGATAGCTTGAAACGTGTACGTGGACGTCGTGGTTTGGATATTTTAAATGCGTTACAAAAAGAAGAAGGAATCACAGTGGAAATGTATGACGGTGATTTTGAAGATATTGCTGAAGTCGATAGTAAATTGTTGCGTTTAGCAAAATTGTTAGACGGTGTCGTTGTGACCAATGACTACAACTTAAATAAAGTTGCGGAATTTCAAAATGTACCAGTTTTAAATATCAATGCGTTAGCTAATGCAGTGAAACCTGTTGTCATTCCAGGTGAAGCGATGGAAGTGCTAGTTGTCAAAGCTGGAACGGAACGTCAACAAGGGGTAGCGTATTTGGATGATGGAACGATGGTCGTTGTGGAAGATGGGCAACATTATATGAACGAACGAATCAAAGTCATTGTGACGAGTGCTTTACAAACAGCAGCCGGTCGCATGATTTTTGCCAAACCAGCACATTCTGGTCGTGGTATTGATAATAAAGAGAATTAAGAAGTCTGTGACAACAGCTTCTCTCTCAAACTAGTCGAATGTAGTGTTCGGCTAGTTTTGTTTTTACTTATCTAGAAACAATCAATACTCCATTCAATACAGTGAAGGCATTAAAGTTATTTTTTAATAAATCACTCCTCTTATTGAATGAAATCTTATGGATCTTTTATTATTTTTTTAGTAGGTATTTACTCAATGGTTTGAGAAAATATAGTTGAATTTGGCTATATAAAAATCAATAAGTGATAATAAACTATCAAAGTAATTTTTGAAATCTATTTTGTGGTCTTTCTGATTGATATAGTACATCATTATGTTTGTAAAATGTCAACCCCGGTTAGGAAATGCTCTTTTTCACCGGTTTGAAAAATGTCGTTTTTCACCGGTGACATTTTGTACTTCACCGGTTGAATTTGAAAAACAACGGACCGGCATTTGAAACACCGGTTAAGTTTTATTAGTTATCGGTTCTTTCATTCGAAGCTCTTTTGATTCACGGTAATCCTTCATACGATAAGACTGACCCGTGATTTGAAACCTGATGGAATGATGAACCAATCGATCCAGAATAGCACCCGTCACGGCCGTATCCTGAAAGATTTCGCCCCACATCGATAGTGGGGTATTCGTTGTAAAAATGGTTGAATGAGCTTCATATCTTAATCGTATCAGTTGGAAAAGCAAGTTTGCTTCCTGTTTGGCAATGGGAAGGTAGCCGATTTCATCAATAATTAATAGATGATAGTTGGCATAACGCTTAAGCACACGTTCCAAAGTCCCTTTTTGATAAGCAGCTTGAAGCTTTTGAATCAACTCATGACAATTGATAAATAGAGTTTTTACGTTCTGACGGCAGGCTTCCACACCAATCGCTATCGCTAAGTGTGTTTTCCCTACTCCAGAATTTCCAATAAAGAGGATATTCTGTGTCCTCTCCATAAATCCCAAGCTTTCTAACGAAAGGATTTCTTGTTTAGGGATACTCGGCTGGAATTGGAAATCAAAATCTTTTAATTCTCGGTGCGTTGGAAATTTCGCTTTTTCAATCATCCGTTGGATTTTGGTATGATGACGGAATTCTAGTTCACGAGTAGTCAATTCAAGGAGTGCATCAGAAAAAGAGATTCCTTCTCGATTGACCAATTCGGCATAGTTGGGATAATATTCCTGGATTCTTCTTAAACCAAGTCTTTCAAAATTATCAAGCAGCTGAATGTGTTTACTCATACTCTTATCTCCTAGACCTCATCATATTGGGACAACGAATTTTCAATATAAGAGAGAATATCCGCCTCGTCATCATGTTTCATTAAATCCGATTTTAGAATCTCGACAAGATCCGTCCGTTGATAGTTAAATTTTTTATCACTTAGATAGTGAGAATTGATTCGTTCTCCGTTATAATGAATATGAATTTGGTCGTCTGAAGATAATTCAATATCGACCTCTTCACCAATATATTTAGTGGGAACTGAGTACTTACTATTTCGAAATTGAACGAGCGATTCTGCGGTAACGATACGGGTAATATCGTCTTCCGTGTATTTGTACAACAGCTGGTCATCGAAATCGTGTAAGTGCTCTTTTTCTGCTTCCAACAAATATGCCGGCGCTTCACCAGTTGCCTGAGAATGTTCATAATTGAGTTCATCCATTAACATATGGACGAGTTCAATTAATTCCGTTTCATCATAAAATAAGTAATTCCACACTCGAAGTCGTTCTACGGTTCTGGCCAATGCCTCTACTTTCCCTTTGGTTTGTGGGCGAAAGGGACGGCAAGCGATTGGATTAAATCCGGCATCTTTGGCGAATTCATAGAAAGTATCATTAAATTTCACTTTCGTGAATTGTGTTTTTGAACGATCAACGACCGTTTTCATATTATCGAACCATATCTCCGTTGGAACACCTCCAGATAATTTAAATGCCTCAATCAAGCAGTTAAATAACGTATCTTGTTTGCGATCAAAGGTTAGATCTAGATACTTGTATCGTGAATAACCCAAGACATACAGAAAAATGTTAAAAGTAATTGCTCGGCCCTCTCTGGTATAAAGCGTCATATTCTCTTTCCAATCGACTTGGGCGGAAAGTCCTGGGGACGTTTCAATTCGTATCGTTGCTTTTTTGACTTTCTCTACCTTGATCGTGCGGCAATAATCGCGCAGGATCGTAATTTTACCCTCATAGCCTAAGCGCTTGATTAATGAATAAATAGCTGTGGCAGAACAGCCGTCCGCAACTTTCTCTTCAATCAGCGGTTTAAATGGATCCAATTTACTAATTTTTTTAGAAGAAGACCTCTTGATGATTTTGGTTTTCTCACCTGTACCTTCTCTAAAATGATTACGTACTGTTCGTGGGTCACAGTCGTATTGTCTGGCCAATTCGGCGTAATTTGGTTTGATATTGTTCATAATGTAGAATTTCACTCCTTCTTGAATATCTTTCCTCACTCAGTTACCTCCTTGTAATGGGATGAGTTAAGTATATATTCAAAATTGTATGATTTCCGACATTTTTCAAACCGGTGTTTTAGGACATTTTACTACCGATGTTTACAGTAAAAATTATAATAAAATAAAACATCCACGTAACATATGATACTACGTAGATGCTTTATTAAAAAAAACTCTTTTTATATTATACTATTGATTAAATTAACAGTATCTTTTTAGGATTTAGGTGCAAAATATATAATAAAGATCCAATTAAAGACAGTAGAATAAGTAAAATTATTACCAATACTATAAAAATATAATATATACTTTTGTAGCTTTCCTTGTATAATTCTTGAACATCATCTTGGGAAATTGATTCATCGGAAATTTTGCTCATTAAATACTCTTCTTCTGAATTACTAACATTATCTTCTAGTAATAAACTATCAGTAGAATAAACAAAAGAGTTAGAAATATGCTTTTCTAGAATTATGCTCGACACTAGAGATAAACTGACTGATATACATGATATTATTAATACCTCTATTATTATTTGTTCCATTATTTTTTTCTTTTGCGCACCTAATGCTAATAACACAGCTATTTCATTTTTTCTTTGTTTCATAAATAAAATGACTACTAAATTTATGATTATAATGCTAGACAATACAGTACCCAACAAAATATTTATAGAAATTTTATTAAGATTTTCTATATTTCCACTTATCAAGGAATATTGATTATCTGTGGTTATGACTTTGAAATAACTATTTTGTAAAATAGCATTCGCTTCTTCAGTAAAATAACTTACACTGTCAATATTTTTCAACTTATAATATGGGGTTCCCAAAGTAACAAGTTCATTTATTTGTTTTTCAGTCATAGGGGTTCCATCTGAATTGATATAAAAATCAGGATTCAACTCATTAAAAATTGCTATGGTCTTTTTATTGTAATTCTTCACAAACTCATTAGAAAAATACATAGTGTTAACTTGTTCTTCCAATAGAGCAGCTTGGTTTTCATCAATATTTTTATTTTTGATATTAGATTTTGTTATATCGAAAATACCAATAATTTCAATAGGAACACTGTAAGTTTTGATATTGAAACTTTCATTTGTTTGCAGCACTGATTTGATTAATATATCTAAAGTAATCTTATCATTGATATTCAAATTATTACTATCTGCTAAATTTTTTGATATTATGGCTTTACCAGAATCGTCTTTTATATCGTTCTTTTCAAACAGAACACCATTTTCTAGTTCGATTATACCATTGTCAATGTCTATTAACTCATGATTGTTTACACCCTTGAATGTTACTATATTCTGTTTTTCAGTATCATTGTTAGTATCTAATTTTACAGCATTAAGATTCTTCGTTTCAGCAATTCCATATATATTATATTCAAATTTTTTGATATATGGGCTTTTAGAAATATCTTCTATCATATCGACAGTTAATATTTCTTTATCAGGAGAATAACTATTATTTTCCTTATCTTTTTCTATCAACTCATAGTTTAATGATATAGTACCAGAAGCACCCAACCTACTTTTAATCTCTTTCTCTACTTTTTGGCTACTTGTGTAAATCATAAAAGAGCTTATTATCACAGTTCCTAATATAAATATAATCATAAATAGAATAAGTGTCATTTTTTTTTGCCTATAAATACTTAGTAATGCTCTATCTAAAATTTTCATTGTCATTCTCATCTTTTATATTGATATTATTTTTGTAAATATGGTTTTATTTCATCAGGTATCTGATTCCAAGAAATAAAATTTATTTTATATACGTATGCGCCTTTATGGACTACTTCTGCATAATTTTTCCCCTCTGGTGATTGCCCACCTGAAAATGTTAGTCTGTTAATATCTTCAGGTGAATCGACTACCAAAGTATCATAATCATCAGGAATTTGAAATTCTCTATTTTTGGCTTTATCTACATCATAATCTTGGCCATTATTATAAGTCACTTGTTTTGGCAAAGAGGCATAGCCTGTAGTTTTTTTTAGCAATGGATTTAATCTATCTATCACGTCATTTTCATATACTATCTTATTAGCATAAATACTAAAAGATCCAAGAATAATAAAGACAGCAAGTAGGAAAAATATAAAAATTTTTTTCATTGTTCAGTCACCTCATAATTATTTATCTATAATTCAATTATTCGATCGCATTCATTAGCTACATGTTCATCATGCGTTACTATTAAAATAGTTTTGCCCATACTATTAATCTTTTTTAATATATTTAGTACCAAGTCTCTATTTTTAGAATCGAGTGACCCAGTAGGTTCATCAGCTAAAATTATACTACTAGGTTTTATTATGCTTCGCGCCAACGACACTCTTTGTTGTTCTCCACCAGAAAGTTCATATACTTTCATCTTTTCATACCCTATCAGATTTACTTCTTTTAAAGCATTACTAACGATTTGTACTTTTTTTTCTTTTGAATTATTAGTATACTTTAGTGCCATAATTAAGTTTTCTTCAACGGTAAAATTGTCAATTAGTGCAAAATTTTGAAATAAATACGATATCTCTTGTCTGATAATAATATTTGCCTTTTTTGAATTAATTTTAGGAGCCCGTTTGTCATGTATATATAATTCTCCAAATTCCAATTTTTCTATTAGACCAATAGTATTTAATAAAATAGACTTACCACATCCACTAGGCCCTACTAAAGCAATCATTTCTCCTACTTTAATCGAACAATTAAAATCAGAAAAAAGAATTTTTTCATTAAATTTTTTTGAATAGTTAGTAATTTTTATAGCATTCATAAACTTCCTCCTTTTAAAGAAGTACTCAATAATAAACTGTCTTGTTTTTTTAACATAAAGGATAAGATAGAAAAATCCAAAACTAGCATAGTAAGATAAATAATTAAGGATAAAATACTGACTCCTAAAACAATGGATTCAATAGTACCAAAAATATATATGATTAAAACATTTACTATTTGTCTTTTGTATCTATCAAGAAAAGAATAACCTAGGAATCGTGAAACTAAAAGCTCTTTTCTTTGCGTGATTATTGTTATTAAAGAAATATAGAAGGAACTCAAGGAACTTATACAGAGAAATAGTAATAACACTATTATCATTACAGACGTGCTTATTTTTATTTGATCTAGTTGGGTCTTATAACCTGCACTAAATGCGTCTGTTAATTTCAAGTTGTTATCCTCTAAATTATGCTGAGTAATAGCTTTTTGTATATTATCTAAATGATTTTCTGTGTTTATAATTTTTAAAGGATTGGATATTGCACTATCTAACAATCTACTGTTATTTGCTGTTAAAGAATATTCGTCCATTAATAAAATTATAGGGTTATTTAATAAGCCTTTATTATCATCAATCAATTCAATGTTATTAGAAAAAAGTTCAATATCTTCGTAATAATATAAAATCGTAACAGGAATTTCATCAATACTTGTATATCGTTTACTTTCTTCTATATAGCTATTTATGTGAGGTTTGATAAAAGCTTCGATTTTTTTTGTTTCGCTTTTTTGATTAATAGGCACTAACAAATTAAAAGAGTTTGATATTATATTATTTTTGTTAATTAAATTAAATTTATTTATATAATTCCAATTAGCCTGAACAACATGATAAAAATCGTTTGACTTAAAATGAATATCTTTATATTCTTTCGTATTTATTGGATCTAAATCAATAGGTAATAATTTTTCACTAAACATGTATTCTGCATCAGAATTTTTTTCTAATGTTTTAAAAAAATTCAATACTTTATTACTCAATATACGATTATTATCCAAGCTTTCTTGAAATTCGTTACCTGTATATTCATAATTTGATAAAGTTACATATTTTTTTTGTTCTTCATATATACTTTGAACATTAAGGTTTTCAATTAACATGTTTATCCCAGATGAAACACTAGGAATGATTAATATCAAAATTGTAAATATTATAAATTTACAAAGATAATTAAAGTATAATGTTAATTTAGTGTTAAAGTAATTCTTTATCATATTTGATAACTTATATGTGTCTATTATAATTAATGAAAACAAAAGACACGCATTATAAAAAATAAGAATTAATATTTGAAGGAAAATAAGATATACTAAATATTCAATAGTAACATTTGGTATAAGAAAAAAGTGTATTGGAATAGACATAATGAGAAGGATGATTGGAATAATTAATTGGTTTTTGGTGAGTATTCTCAACGCATGTAAATTAGTAAACCCTTGTAATTTTAAAACACCAATCAGTTTTAGATTGGATAATGGTTCAAAAAAGATTACCATCATCAATAGTAATACTAAAATAGCTACTATACCTATTAAGATGTAAAAAATAACCCCTTGCTTATATTCTTTGAAATAAGGGATATTTAATAAATCCGCTTTATCTAAATCGAATTCTGTAGATATGGAATTTAAGAAGGACTCTTTATCTTCCACTACAATAGTATACTTACCATTTATCGAAGTGTTATTGTCTTTAAAAAAGGCTTGCAGTGGTCCAAAAACAAGTGGAGTATCATTAAACATGTCATTAATTAGACCTACTTGATTGCTATTTTCAGTTTTATATGTAGCAATAATTTCATCTTTGTCATTTGGTAATCTACCCGAACGTAAGTTGATGTCCAATGTCTCAAAGTAATTTTCTGCAAAAATTCCAGATTTATATATTGTTAAGATGTTGTTTCGATATATTTCATCTGTCCTAATAATTGAAGCGTCATACTTTCTAGCTATAGATTCCAGTGTAGTTAATCCTTGATTAGCATTCATTTTAGAATTTTTAATATAAATTTCAAATGAATTATTTAATCTGCCTATATTTTCAATATTATTGATATCTTTTTCTTTGTAATATAAAGTAAAAACAAGGCTAGAAACTACTAGTATTAGAGACATAATTACTGTAATTGTTTTTTTCAAAGCTATTCCCCCAATAGCATAAAATATAATAAGTAACACGTGGATTAATTATCCACGTGTTACTTATTTTTTACCAGTTATTGTAATAAAAATTACAACCAGAAAATTCAAATAATCTAGCAGTAGCCGTTAAATTAGCACTTTTTGATTGAGAAGCAATTTTGTCCCCTTTTGTTACAGTTGCTGAATGTGCTTTAGTTCTATGCCAATATCGTGACTGAGAACCTAAACCACTAACAACTGTATCCCAAGTATGAGTACTGTTAGAGAAATGTATTGCTCCAAAAACAGTTGTTCCTGAGGTAAATAAAACTACACTCATTAACGAAAGAATAACAACTTTTCTAATATTCCACTTTTTCTTTTTAATCATTTTTACCCCTCCTTATCTAGTATTTAATATTACTATATTTTAAATATTCATTCAACCAGTTGTGATGAAATAACTGGTTGAATTTTATTTTAAAGGGTGTTTTTTTGAATTTTTGACTACTATCAGGATGATTTTTCACCTTTTTTTATTTTTGTTATACACTTATTCGTTGTTTTCACTTGATTTTATATAGTTAGTCTTTCAAAAGTTTATTAATCATGGAGGAAACCTTTAGTAAAAGCCTAAAGAAAGAGAAAAAATTGTTCGAAAAGTGGATTAGTTGGTCGGTTGACTTTACTAATCTGCTTATTAAATGTACAATTCTAGCTGAAGGCTTATTTTTTAGATAAGCAGGAATCTATTATCGAAGCTAATTGTTAGCATTCGCATTCAAAAGAAGAGGAAGATGACAATGACAAAAGTACGTGTGCGTTATGCACCAAGTCCAACTGGGCATTTACACATCGGAAATGCTCGAACAGCATTATTTAACTATTTATATGCGCGTCACAACGATGGCGAATTTATTATTCGTATTGAAGATACTGACCAAAAACGTAATATTGAAGATGGCGAAAAAAGCCAATTAGAAAACTTAAAATGGTTAGGCGTTGAATGGGATGAATCTCCAGAAAATCCAGGAGCATATGGTCCGTACCGTCAATCAGAACGTAAAGAAATTTACCAACCATTAATTGACCAATTATTAGCAAGCAATCGTGCGTACAAATGTTATTGTACAGAAGAAGAACTAGAAGAAGAACGTGAAGCGCAACGTGCGCGTGGCGAAATTCCTCGTTACAGTGGCAAATGTGCGAACCTTTCTGTGGCAGAACAACAAGCAAAAGAAGCAGCGGGAATTCAACCAGTGATTCGTTTCCGCGTACCAAAAAATGCGGAATACAAATTTGATGACATCGTAAAAGGTGAAATTGTTTTTGAATCAGATAATGTTGGTGGCGATTTTGTTATTCAAAAACGTGATGGTATGCCAACTTACAACTTTGCGGTAGCCGTTGATGACCATGAAATGAAAATCACCCATATTTTACGTGGCGATGACCATATTGCCAATACGCCAAAACAAATGATGATTTATGAAGCATTTGGTTGGGAAACACCACGTTTTGGTCACATGACATTGATTATTAATTCTGAAACAGGGAAAAAATTAAGTAAACGTGACGAATCAATTTTACAATTTATCGAACAATACCGTGAACTAGGGTACTTACCAGAAGCAATGTTTAACTTTATTGCGTTATTAGGTTGGTCGCCAGTGGGTGAAGACGAATTATTCTCTCCAGAAGAAATCGTTAAAATATTTGATCCAACTCGCTTAAGCAAATCACCAGCTGCTTTTGACGGTAAAAAATTGGAGTGGATTAACAACCACTACATGAAACAATTAGACTTAGACGTATTAACAGATATGTGTTTACCTTATTTAATTGCAGATGGTCGTATGGAAGAAAATCCAACACCAGAACGTTTGGAATGGTTGAAAAAAGTTGTTAGCTTGTATCAACCACAAATGAGTTATGCTGCTGAAATCGTTGATGTCTCTAACTTGTTCTTTACAGAGCATCCAGTATTAGATGAGGCAGCTAAAGAAGTGTTAGCAGGTGAAACCGTTCCAACTGTTTTACAAGCCTTTAAAGCACAATTAGAAGCGATGGATGTTGTTGATGCACCAACTGTCAAAGCAGCCATTAAAGCAGTTCAAAAAGAAACTGGCGTCAAAGGTAAAAACCTGTTTATGCCAATCCGTGTTGCTGTTTCAGGACAAACACATGGACCAGAATTGCCAGATACAGTTGAATTACTAGGAAAAGAAAAAGCTTTAGCACATTTAAATCAAGTTTTATAATAAACACAGTGAACAGACGAAGTACAAGTGCCCTTTTTTAAAGAGAGATTGCGGGTGGTGAAAGCAATCATTAAGGACTTGGAAATGCACCTGGGAGTGGCTTTGGTAAAAACCAAAGACGGCAAAGCCCGTTACGCTTAGATGAGGCAGAGAGATTCTGCAAATAAAAGTGGAACCACGCCCAAAGCGTCTTTTAAATAGGGAAACCTATTTAAAAGACGCTTTTTGCTGTGAATCACAGCGATTCGTCGACCGTAGGGAGAACGAGAGCTGATGATGAACAGCACTAGCAGAGCGAAGCGAGGGTAGTTCCCCTCCCCCGAATCACAGCGATTCGTCGACCGTAGGGAGAACGAGAGTTGATGATGAACAGCACTAGCAGAGCGGAGCGAGGGTAGTTCCCTTCCCCCAAATCACAGCGATTCGTCGACCGTAGGGAGAACGAGAGCTGATGATGAACAGCACTAGCAGAGCGAAGCGAGGGTAGTTCCCCTCCCCCGAATCACAAAACAAAGCAAGGTTAGACAGATCCCTAAAGATACACACAACAATGAAAAAAAGAAGGTGAATGAACATGAGTTGGTTAAAAAAGGCCGTCCAAGCAGTTAAAAATAATGATCCTGCCGCGCGTTCAACTGCTGAAGTTATCTTGACTTACCCCGGAATTCATGCGCTATTTTGGCATCGTATTTCTCATTTTTTATATCAACATCAATGGTATTTATTAGCAAAAATGAATGCACAATTCTGGCGGTTTATGACCGGTATTGAAATTCATCCTGGAGCAAAAATTGGTCAAGGCGTTTTTATTGATCATGGAATGGGTTTGGTGATTGGTGAAACAGCAGAAGTCGAAGATGATGTGATTTTGCATCATAATGTCACATTAGGTGGAACAGGAAAGCATAAGACAAAACGTCATCCGACTGTTAAAAAGGGCGCACTGATTTCTGCTCATGTTCAGATTTTGGGGCCTGTGACCATTGGTGAACGAGCAAAAGTCGGTGCCGGAGCGGTCGTATTACATGATATTCCAGCCGATGCAACTGCCGTTGGTGTACCAGCGAAAGTTGTCCGAATGAAAGGAGAGAAAATTACGAATGATCAAGATTTACAACACATTAAGTAGAACAAAAGAAGAATTTCATCCTCTAAAAGAGGGAAAAGTGAAAATGTACGTTTGCGGACCAACCGTTTATAATTATATCCATATTGGGAATGGTCGTAGTACGGTTTCTTTCGATACAGTTCGTCGTTATTTAGAATTTCGAGGGTATGAGGTTAATTATGTTTCTAATTTTACAGATGTTGACGATAAAATTATTCGAGCAGCAAAAGAATTAAAAATCACTGCGCCAGAAGTAGCAGATCGTTTTATCGAGGCATTTACCGAAGATACGCAAGCCTTGAATGTCAAACCTGCCTGCGCCCATCCACGTGTTATGGATCATATTGATGATATTATTGATTTCATTCAAGTTCTGATGGATAAAGGGTATGCTTATGAAGCAAAAGGCGATGTGTATTATCGTACACGTAAGTTTGAAACTTATGGGAAATTAAGTGACCAATCGATTGATGAATTAGAAGTTGGTGCTAGTCAACGAACTGGTGAGGAACAACAAATTAAAGAGGATCCATTGGACTTTGCATTATGGAAATCCGCCAAACCTGAGGAAATTTCTTGGGAGTCACCATGGGGACATGGGCGTCCAGGTTGGCACATCGAATGCTCGGTAATGGCGACGAAATTACTAGGGGATACCATTGACATTCACGGTGGTGGGCAAGATTTAGAGTTCCCACATCATGAAAATGAAATTGCCCAAAGTGAAGCCAAAACTGGTAAAACTTTCGCGAACTACTGGATGCATAATGGTTATGTAACAATTGGTGATGACGATGAAAAGATGAGTAAATCCCTAGGTAATTTCGTGACAGTTCATGACATGGTACAACAAATTGACCCACAAGTTTTACGTTTCTTTATGGCGACAACACAATACCGTCGTCCAATTCGTTACAGTGAAACAACGTTAAAAGAAGCGGCAACCAACTTGCAACGACTACGCACAGCGTATGAAAATGCTGGTTTCCGTTTAGCTGATGCCCAAGAATCACTAGCTGAAGACACTGAAAAAGTGACAGAAATCGAAGCGTTAGTGATTCGTTTTACCGAAGAAATGGATGATGATTTCAACACAGCTAACGGTATTACAGTTGTTTATGAATTAGCAAAATGGTTGAATATGTATAGTGAACAAGCGGCAGTCTCACAAGTTGTTTTGGAAAAAGCCCGCGCAACCTTTACGCAATTACTAGACGTTTTCGGAATTGTTTTCCAAGAAGAATTAGTGGATGCAGACATTGAGGCATTCATTGAAGAACGTAATCAAGCACGTAAAGATCGTAATTTTAGTCGCAGTGATGAAATCCGTGATTTATTGAAAGAACAAGGGATTATTTTAGAAGATACCCCTCAAGGAACCCGATGGAGAAAAGAATAATGAGAGATTACCGACAATTAAATGGTTTAGCCTTAGCGTACGTAGGGGATGCAATTTACGAAGTGTATATTCGTGATTACCTCGTGTCGCAAGGACAGACTCGCCCTAATCAGTTGCATCGCCTGGCCACTCACTATGTTTCTGCAAAAGCCCAAGCAGCTTTGGTCCAAAAAATGTTAGAAGAAGACATTTTAACGGAAGAAGAGCAAGATTTTTATCGTCGTGGACGAAATAGTAAAAGTCATACAAGTGCCAAAAATGCTGATATTACAACGTATCGTATTTCGACTGGTTTTGAGGCACTGATGGGTTATTTGCATTTGACTGAACAAAAAGCACGTTTAGAAGAACTCATTCAATGGTGCATTGAAGCAGTCGCTGAACAAAAATAGAAGCAGAAGGAAAAGTGGCATGACGAAAAAAGGGATTCTAATTGTGAATCTGGGAACGCCTAAAAGTCCCACTACGGCACATGTAAGAGAGTATTTAAAAGTATTTTTGTCTGACCCACGTGTGATAAAAACGCCGCCTGCTATTTGGAAACCTATTTTAAATGGCATTATTTTGCGGACACGTCCGCAAAAATCGGCAAAACTATATGAAAGCATTTGGCGCAAAGAAGGTTCGCCACTGTTGATTTATGCCAAGCAACAACAAGCATATTTGCAAGCATTATTGCCGGATACTAAAGTCGCATTAGCCATGTCTTATAGTCATCCATTCATTCCAGAAGCGATTGATCAATTGCTAGCAGAAGGCATTGATGATTTAACAATTTTACCTTTGTATCCGCAATACTCTGGTACAACAGTTGGTTCAGTTTTTGATGATGTCATGAAGTATTTTGTGAAAAGCGATAAAATTATTAACTTGCATTTTGTCCGCTCGTTTTATGATCATCCGTTGTATATTCAATATTTTGCGGATAAAATTAAAGCCCAACTTGCCAAACAACCAGTGGACGCGTTATTGTTTACGTATCATGGGATTCCCGTTTCTTATGTAACCGATGGCGATGATTACCCAAGCGAATGCACGAAAACAACGGAATTAATTATGCAACAACTGAGTGATGTGCCTTTTTACCAAACGTATCAGTCTAAATTTGGTCCAGCAGAATGGTTAACTCCTGCAACTGACGCGACCTTAACCGATTTGCCGAAAAAAGGGGTCAAAAAAATCTTAGTGATTGCTCCTGGATTTGTCGCAGATTGCTTAGAAACAATTGAAGAATTGGAAGAAGAAAATAAAGGATATTTCATGGAAAACGGTGGCGAAGAATTTTATTATCTCCCACCATTTAATGATGATCCACAATTAGCAGAAATTTTAAAACAATTAGCAACAAATTAATGAAACGCCGCCTCAGTCTTCTGGGGTGGGCTTTTTATACAAAGGATGAAGAATAATGAAGAAAAATTTTAAAAATGATCGTCGTCGTAATGATAAGCACAACGACAAACGTCGACCAAATGCGCGTGAAGATAAGCCGACTGTCCGAACTGATGAAGAAATCGATGAGAACTTTGTTTTTGGTCACCATGCAGTCGTGGAAGCCTTAAAACAAGGTCGTGGCAATAAATTATTCGTTTCAGAGGATGCTCGCGGTGATAAAATTGATGAATTAAAAGAAGTGGCTCGCGAACAATCCGTTCCGATTAAATGGGTACCAAAACAAAAATTAGATCAAATGAGTAATCAAGGAGTACATCAAGGGCTAATTTTAGCAATCACACCGTATGAGTACTTATCATTACCTGAATTAATGGAGCAAAGCAAAGAAAATCCGTTTTATTTGATTTTAGATAATTTGGAAGACCCGCATAATTTTGGTTCAATTTTACGTACAGCCGATGCCAGTGGAGTAGATGGTATTATTATTCCTAAACATCGCGCAGTGGGTATTACTCCAGTTGTAGTCAAAACATCTACAGGAGCTGTGGAACATGTTCCCGTTGCTCGAGTGACAAATATTCATCAAGCCATCAAAGAACTAAAAGAAAAGGGTTTTTGGATTTTTGGTACCGATATGAAAGGCACACCGTATTCTAAATGGAATGCCCAAGGTTCAATTGCTTTAATTATTGGGAATGAAGGTCGTGGTATGAGTGAAGGCTTGAAAAAAGACGTCGATGAAATGCTGACGATTCCAATGGTAGGTCATGTGCAAAGTTTGAACGCATCGGTTGCTGCCGGCCTGTTAATGTATGAAGCCTTTAGACAACGAGGCGATAGCCTATGAAAACACAACTGTTGCTAGTCGATGGATACAACATGATTGGTGCTTGGCCGGAATTAGCGACATTAAAAAATCAAGATCGTTTGGAAGATGCACGTGAAGCCTTGTTGCAACGTCTATCAAACTATGCGAAATACGAAAACATTCGCGTGATTGTGGTTTTTGATGCCCAATTAGTGCCGGGCATTACGCAAAATTATAACAAATATCAGTTGGAAGTTGTCTTTACCGAAGAAGGCGAAACAGCAGATAGTTACATTGAGCGGACAGCCGGTGAATTAAATAATCGCTTAACCCAAGTAACTGTAGCAACAAGCGATTTAGCAGAACAATGGGTGGTATTTTCACAAGGCGCCTTGCGTACTTCCGCTCGAGAATTATATAAGACCGTTCAAAAAACGGAAAAAACGATTCATCAACACCAACAAGATATCCATTTTACTAATTATCGTCGCAACTCGCCATGGGACGAAAACCAGTTAAGTGCATTAGAACAGAAATTAAAAGAATTGAGTCAGAAGAAACCAAAAAAATGACCAAACTTGAAACAATCAATGAGAGAATCTTCAACATAAACATGCTATGCTCTTTTCATCAACTGATGGAAGGAGCTTTTGTTTTTATGCAGCATTTAATTCGCCAAGCAAAAAACGGTGATGATGACGCCTTGCGTGAATTGTTTTCACATTATCGCCCGTTAATTTATAGTATTCGTAATAAGTATTTTTTGCGTGATTTTGACGATCAAGATTGGCTTCAAGAAGGCCTGATTACGTTCCATGATTGTCTCCAAAGTTTTGAACCGGGATTTGGTACCACTTTAGGAGCTTTTTTCAAGCGTGCATTTGAAAATCGGATTCGCAGTTTTGTGCGAAAAGAATGTGCATATAAACGGAAAAGCAATCAACAAACCGTCTCATATGAACAAAAATTTTTACAAGAAGGTAGTGAAGGAATAGCTGAATATACAATGACTGACAATCCTTTAGATCATATTGTGATACAAGAAACGTTAGCAGAATGCCAAGACTTATTATCAGCCTTAGAAAAAGAAGCATTTGCTGTTTACGTTTTAGGAAATCAGGTCAGCAACTATTCCGAACGCACCTTGCGCAGTGCCTATGATCGTTCTAAACGAAAAATTACGCAGCAATTACGACAAGCTGAAAAGTAACAACTTGCTTTTGTTAGCTATGAGCAAATACGCGGCATGAATAAAATTTTGTGCATTATTTTTCTGATGAACCGGTAGATAGAAGTTGAAATTTTATTTGTATTGTGGTAAACTTGAAATTTTCAGACAATTATGTTAGAATAGATTTCGAGGTGAACGTGATGCCAACAACTTTAGCTACAATTAAAAAAGACTTGGAAGGTCGTATCGGCAGCGAGATTATGCTGGTTGCTCAGACTGGACGTAAACGTCAAACAGAACGCCGCGGAATCTTGACAGAAACATATCCATCTGTATTTGTGGTGGACCTTGATCCAGACGAAAATTCGTTTGAACGTGTTTCCTATAGTTACTCAGATATTTTGACAAAAACAGTCGAAATTGAATTTCTATCAGAGGCAGTCTAATAAGAAATTAAAAGGGCTTAGCGAATGCGCAAGCTCTTTTTTAGTGGAGGAAATGAATGAATATTCAGATAAAATCTTTTTCAGAATTAACAACGGTTGAGTACCATCGCTTACTAGAGACGCGCGTAGCAGTTTTTGTCGTAGAACAAAACTGTCCTTATCAAGAAATCGATACCATTGATTTAGAAGCAACACATCTTTGGTTTGCAGATGAAGCAGAACATATTTTAGCCTATGCCCGGATTTATCAAGAGGCTGAAACGGTACATTTTGGTCGTGTCTTAGTGGCAAAAACCATGCGTCAGCAACAATTAGGCAAAAAATTGTTAACCGAAGTGATGAGCTTTATTGAAGAAAACTATCCACAGCAACCGATTGAAATCGGTGCACAAGCCCATTTACAAAAATTTTATGGTGCATTTGGCTTTCAACCGATTTCTGAAGAATATTTAGAAGATAGCATTCCACATATAGATATGGTGAAAAAATAACGCACATTGAGTAGAATCAATGTGCGTTATTTTTTTATTATTTCGTTTCTTCGCTTTCTTGTTTCTCTTCCTCAACGATTTCAACGTCGATTGGTAAACCAGATTGTAAACGTAATAAATCGCGAATTTCAGCTAAGTAATCTTCAGCTGTTACTTCTTCTTCCTCTTCTTCTTCAGGAGCTTTGTGGAAGTTTTGTAGCTTGTTGATACCTTTAACGACTAAGAATAACACGAAACCGGTAATTAGGAAGGTAATAATTGCGCTAATCACACTACCGAAATCGAATATTACGCCTTTTCTTGGGGACCAAATTAATGCACCTAGGGAATCATCCATGCTTGTTGAGTTAGTGAATAGACTAATAACTAAAGCGATCAATGGAGTAATTAAACCATCAACGACTTTGGTAACAATTGCTGTAAATGCACTACCAATAACAACCCCGACTGCAAGGTCAATGACATTGCCTGTAACGATAAACTCTTTAAATTCTGCCAATATTTTTTTCATTGGAATTCTCCTTTCTACTTTGGTAAATGTAGTATAACGGAATTGTAGGTAATTGAAAAACAATAAACGCCACAATTCTGTTAATTTTCTGTAATCCATGCCCTATGTTATAATCGATAAGAATGACATAGAAAAAGGAGCAAAAAGATGGCGATACAATTACAACCAGGTATTCAATTAACGGTAATTCCAACTGAAAAATATAAAACAATTCGTACCTTTCTTCGCTTTTCAGCACCTCATAGCAAGCAAACAGCGGCGAAGCGTACCTTATTAACTAGTTTACTGGAAACCAACAGTTTACATTACCCAGACCAAACAGACCTCAGTGCGAAACTAGCAGATTTATATGGTGCAAGTTTTGGTTTAAACGTTGGTAAAAAAGGAAATCTTCATCAAATTAATGTGGCGCTATCTTTGGTGAATGGTAAATACATCGGTAATGATGAGGTGTTTACCGAGGGAATGAATTTCTTAAAAGAAATTCTTTTTTATCCTAATATTAAAGAGAATACCTTTGATCAAGAAACATTTCGTTTAGAAAAAGACAATCTTATTGCGTATATCAAAAGCTTATATGAAGATAAACAAACGATGGCATCACTACGTTTACAAGAACTGTATTTTAGTGAAGATGCCAATCAAAAAGTACCAAGTTTTGGTACGTATCAACACCTAGAACAAGTTACTGCGCAAGAATTAGTGGAAACATATCAAGCGATGTTGCACCATGACCAAATTGATATTTTTGTGGTTGGCGATATTACCGAAGCCCAAGTCAAAGCAGCTTTTGCTACTTGGGAATTCCCACAAACCAAACGTCAGCGTCCGGAAATTTTCTACCAACAACCTGCTAGTGCTACTATTAAAGAAGAAGTGATCCATGAACCAGTTACTCAAGCAAAGCTTAATCTAGGGTATCAAACATCGGTTTATTATGGAGACTCTCGTCGATTTGCGTTGATGATTTTTAATGGATTATTTGGTGGATTTCCACATTCAAAACTCTTTTTAAATGTGCGAGAAAAAGAAAGTTTAGCTTATTATGCCTCAAGTAGTGTGGATACTTTCCGTGGGTTAGTGACTGTGCAAACAGGAATTGATGGTAAAAATCGTGCACGAGTCTTGGCTTTAGTTGAAGAACAGTTGGCAAGTTTGTGTGCCGGTGAATTTACCGAGGCAGAAATTGACCAAACCAAAGCGATGTTACGCAATCAATTTTTATTATCCTTAGATAATCCACAAGCATTGATTGAAACTGCGTATTTGAATCAATGGTTACCAGAAACAAAACTATCAGAAGAGGAATTTCTATCTTCCTTAATGGCTGTAACAAAAGAGGAAATCCAAGCAGTTGCACAAGATATCACACTACAAGCAATCTTTGTTTTGGATGGAGAGGAATAGCATGGAGAAAAAAGTTTACGAACAACTCAATGAAACACTTTATAAAGAAGTCTTACCGAATGGTTTGCGTGTCTTTGTTTTACCAAAACCAGGGTTTCATAAAACCTATGGGCTATTCAGCACTAATTATGGTTCAATTGACAATGAATTTGGTTATGCTGGTGAAGAAATGACCCGTGTTCCTGATGGGATTGCGCATTTTTTAGAGCATAAATTATTTGAAAAAGAAGATGGCGATGTCTTTCAGCTATTTGGCAAACAAGGAGCATCTTCCAATGCATTTACAAGTTTTACAAAAACGAGTTATTTGTTTTCGGCGACCGATCATGTCAAAGAAAATTTGTTAACGTTGATTGATTTTGTCCAAGACCCATATTTTACAAAAGAAACCGTTGAAAAAGAAAAAGGGATTATTGGCCAAGAAATTCAAATGTACGATGATGACCCAACATGGCGTCAATTTTTTGGTATTTTGAAAAACCTATACCCAAAACATCCGTTGCACATTGACATTGCAGGTACGATTGAAAGTATTGCCGAAATTACAGCAGAAGACTTGTATCACTGCTATCACACGTTCTATCATCCAAGCAATATGACTTTATTTGTGGTAGGAAATGTTGATCCAGAAGAAATTTTAGCAATGGTTCGTGACAATCAAGCAAGTAAAACCTTTGCGGAAATTCGTGAAATTAAGCGTCATTTTCCAGAAGAAACTGCTGCAGATATTGTCCCATTTAGTACCGCGCAAATGCCAGTGAATCGAACCAAAGTCGTGATCGGCATTAAAGGATTCCAAGCAGACTTACCACAAGAATCTTATGAATTATTGCGTTTTAGAACAGCACTTAATTTATTGTTCCAATTGTTAATTGGCAACACCAGCAAAAATTATTTACGTTTGTATAATGAAGGTGTGATTGACGATACGTTTGGCTTTGAATTTTCGTTAGATCGTAGTTTCCATTTTGCCGATTTTTCTGGAGATTCGGATAACCCAGATGCTTTTTCAGCAGCAATTGAAGAACTACTGTTGGGCTTTGCAAAAGATCCGGAAGTAAATGAAGCGAATTTAGTACTTTTGAAGAAAAAAATGCTAGGAAAATATTTCCAATCGCTGAATTCATTAGAATTTATTGCCAATCAATTTACACAAGATTTGTTTGGTGACGTGACATTATTTGATGTCCCAGAAGTGATTCAATCGATTCAATTAACCGATGTTTTAAATGCCGGGCATCAATTTATTCAAAAAGAAGCATTTAGTCGTTTTTATTTGTCACCATTAGAAAAATAAGTTTTAAAATTTGTTTGAGACTGCACAATTAGCTATCCTCAACACGTTTTATTTATGGTATTCTAGGATATAATGATTTTAAAGACTGGAGAAGATGGACGAGTGGGCAATGAACTAATTATTGGAGATCGTTTACGGCAAGCCCGAAGAAAACAAAATATCAGCATCAATGAATTGCAAAAGCAAACCAAAATTCAAAAACGCTATTTAGAAGCCATTGAACGAGGTGCATTTGATGTATTGCCGGGAGAGTATTATGTACGTTCTTTTATTCGTGAATATGCAGCAGCAGTAGGCGAGGATGGCGATTATTTAGTCGCAGTTTTTGATGGGAAAGACAGCTTTGAAAAAGAGCCACCTAAACGCTCGGAACTAGAAAAAGTAAGTGGTTCACGCAAAGCGCAACACGAAGAGACTGTGCGACGTAGAAAGACACTAACTGAATATACGCCAATAGTTTTATTAGGGTTGGTTGCTTTGACGATTATTACAATTGTCGGCTATATGACCTGGCAAGATCGCCATGCGACACCAATTATTGGCAATCAGAGTCAACCGGCTGTCACTGTAGACCCATCTCTTGTTTCCAATACCGAAACATCGACTCATGTTTCAAGCGAGAAACAATCAAGTGAGTCTGAACTTGAAAAAAAGTTGTCAATCAAACGTGAAGAATCGACACAATCAGATGCAATTTTTACCATTTCCGGAGCAAAGAATCCTCTTGAGTTGACGTTTGTAGGGAAAAAGGATCGTTGTTGGATAGGTGTATTGGTAAATAATGACTACGTGTTTCAACAAACATTAACACAAGATGAAGAAGCAACAATGACTTTACCAGAAGGTGTCACCGAAGCAATGGTTACTTTAGGAGAAAGTGCAAATGTTGAGGTGAAAGCCGATGGAGAAGTGGTGGATTTTAATGATTCAAAATTTGCTATGCTGCAAAAAAATCTTCATTTCACGATTTCTTATCAAGAGTAGTTGTTTTTTGTAACCGAGACGAAAGAAAAGGGGAACGTAAGTGAATTTACCAAATAAGTTAACTGTTTTAAGAATTTTTATGATACCAATTTTTATCGTGATTTTAGCGATACCATCCCTAGACTGGGGAACGCTGACAGTGGGATCTGTGGAATTAGAAGTGACCCATTTAGTGGCTGCAATTATTTTTGCGATAGCAAGTTTTACTGATTGGTTGGATGGTTACATTGCTCGTGCGCGTGGCTTAGTCACTAACTTTGGGAAATTTGCTGATCCATTAGCAGATAAAATGTTGGTGATGACAGCATTTATTATGTTAGTCGAATTAGGAAAATCACCTGCATGGATCGTGGCGATTATCGTTTGCCGTGAATTAGCTGTGACTGGCTTACGACTATTGTTGGTTGAAGGTGGCGAAGTAATGGCAGCTGCCTGGCCAGGGAAAATCAAAACAGCCACACAAATGTTGGCAATTATTTTCTTATTAGTGGATAATGTCCCATTTAATTTAATCGGTGTACCCGTAGATCAAATCATGTTGTATATTTGCTTAATCGCAACCATTTATTCAGGTGTAGATTATTTTGCGAAAAATACAGCGGTATTCAAAGGTTCAATGTAAAAAGAAAGTCAAACATCTTTGCGGTGTTTGGCTTTTTTAGTGTAAACGACTTTCTTTGCGAAATTTCTTCAATGCTTTAAAATAAAAAGGGTAAAACGACGTATATTAGAGTAGGAGTGTGACACATGAAGGCAGAAATTATTGCAGTAGGAACCGAGTTGTTATTGGGGCAAGTAGTCAATACAAATGCGACTTTTTTATCAGAAGAATTAGCAGGATTAGGCATTGATGTTTATTATCATAGCGTGGTAGGTGATAATGCAGAACGTTTGGAATCATTGCTAGAGTTAGCAGATCAACGTAGTGAATTGATTGTTTTGTGTGGGGGCTTAGGACCCACCGAAGACGATTTAACCAAACAAGTCACAGCAGCGCATGTAGGGCAAGAATTAGTGCGCGATGAAGTAGGGTATCAAAATTTACTATCATTTTTTGAAAAACGCCAACGCCCTATGACGGAAAATAATCTTTTGCAAACGTTAGTTTTTAAAGAAGGTATTTCATTGCAAAATAGCGCTGGTTTAGCGGTAGGTATCTTTTATACTTCTATTAAGGGAAATCATTACTTACTACTTCCAGGCCCCCCTAGCGAGCTAAAACCGATGTTCTATCACGAAGTCGTACCTTTGCTTCAAAAACAATTCCAAAAAGAAGAACAATTAATTTCTCGTGTGTTACGTTTTTATGGGATTGGTGAATCACAATTAGTTACGGACTTAGCAGATTTGATTCAAGGCCAAACGAATCCTACGATTGCGCCTTATGCAAAACCAAATGAAGTAACGTTGCGTTTAACGGTCAAAACAACCGATGAAACCGAAGCAATCACTCAACTGGATGTATTAGAAGCAGTCATTCAAGAACGAGTCGGCGAATTTTTCTATGGTTATGGCGAGGAAAATTCATTGGCCAATGTCGTGGTTGATTTATTAAAAGAAAAACAGCAAACTTTAACAGCCGCAGAAAGTCTCACAGCAGGCGCTTTTCAGTCAGCATTAGGAGATATTTCTGGTGTTTCTGAAGTGTTTTTGGGTGGATTTGTCACATATTCTGCACAAACAAAAGCGAATTTTCTAGGAATTGATCGCGACTTTTTAGAACAAGTTGGCACAGTGAGTCAAGCATGTGTTGAACAAATGGCTCTGCATGCACGCAAATTGGCACAGACAGATTATTCAGTAGCTTTTAGTGGGGTAGCTGGACCAAATGAATTAGAAGGGCAACCAGCGGGAACTGTGTGGATTGCTTTAGCAAGTGAGCAAGGTGTCCATAGTCAAAAATACCATTTTAGTAGAGATCGCAGTTACATTCGTCATAGTGCAGTAATGGCAGGACTTGATTTGCTTCGTCGAGAACTTTTAAATAAATAGGCGAATGTTTGTTCGCATGTTTGTTGCTTTTTATAAGAATAAAGGGTATGATAGATACATGAAGAAAAACATGTAATTGACATGATTTGAATATAAGGAGGATTATCCGAGTGGCAGATGATCGTAAAGCAGCCTTAGATGCTGCATTGAAAAAGATTGAAAAGAATTTCGGTAAAGGCGCAGTAATGAAACTTGGTGAAAAAGCAGATCAACGTATCTCAACTATTCCAAGTGGTTCATTAGCACTGGATGTCGCATTAGGTGTAGGTGGATTCCCACGAGGGCGTATCGTAGAAGTCTATGGACCAGAAAGTTCTGGTAAAACAACGGTTGCTTTACATGCTGTTGCAGAAGTTCAAAAACAAGGTGGAACTGCCGCATTTATTGATGCAGAGCACGCTTTAGATCCTCAATATGCAGAAAAATTAGGTGTAAATATTGATGAACTATTACTTTCTCAACCAGATACTGGTGAACAAGGTCTAGAAATTGCCGATGCATTAGTATCAAGTGGTGCTGTTGATATTGTTGTTATTGACTCAGTAGCAGCCTTAGTACCACGCGCTGAAATTGATGGTGAGATGGGTGATGCTCACGTTGGTTTACAAGCACGTTTGATGTCTCAAGCATTACGTAAACTTTCAGGAACAATCAACAAAACAAAAACAATTGCCTTATTCATTAACCAAATTCGTGAAAAAGTTGGGGTAATGTTTGGGAATCCAGAAACAACACCTGGTGGACGTGCCTTAAAATTCTATGCGACAGTCCGTTTAGAAGTACGTCGTGCTGAACAATTAAAATCTGGAACAGATATTATTGGGAACCGCACAAAAATTAAAGTGGTAAAAAACAAAGTAGCGCCACCATTTAAAGTAGCCGAAGTTGATATTATGTATGGCGAAGGAATTTCTCAAGTTGGGGAATTATTAGATATGGCAGCTGAAAAAGACATCATTGATAAAAGTGGTGCATGGTATTCATATAAAGGTGACAGAATTGGACAAGGTCGTGAAAATGTCAAAAATTATATGAAAGATCATCCAGAAATGGTTGCTGAAGTTTCTGCACGTGTTCGTGATGCGTACGGTATTGGTACAGGCGAAACGTTAGTGGAAGAAGAACAGGAAGAACTTCCGGTAGAAAAATAAGCAGTTATGATACGGTAAGAGCCTGTTAGAGGTTCTTATCGTATTTTTTATACGAAAAAAAAGCGAAAATTAAACAATGGTAGCGCATGCGTTTTCGTTGAACATCGCCTTTTTTAAGTTGACACTCTTCCTTACAAACATTAGAATAAAATTGTGTGTATAACACACATATGCAAGTAGGCATATTGATAATTTTATTCTAATGTTTGTTTATCAAAAAACTACAAATTGAAAATAAGAAAGATAGTATGGAGGTGATTCATCAATGGGACTTAACATTCTCCTCGCTATCATCGGATTAATTGTCGGTCTATTCGCTGGTATTTTTGTCACAAATTCTCGCCATGAAAAAGCTGTGAACGGCGCGAAAAATACTGCAGAAGGTATTTTAACTACTGCCAAAAAAGAAGCAGAGACTTTACGAAAAGAAGCGTTGTTAGAAGCTAAGGAAGAAAATCAAAAGTACCGATCAGAAATTGAAAGTGAGTTGAAAGAAAGCAGACTTGAGCTAAAATCACAAGAAAACCGCTTACTACAAAGAGAACAATTACTTGATCGCAAAGATGATTCTTTGGAAAAACGTGAACATTCGTTGGCTAATAAGGAACATAAAGTCAGTGAAAAACAACAATTAATAGACGAGCGAGAAAAAGAAGTTGAAAAACTAATTGGCGAACAACAAGCAGAATTAGAACGAATTGCTGCATTGTCTAGAGAAGATGCAAAAGACATCATTATGAAAGCAACCGAAGAAGAGTTGAATCATGAATTAACGGTTATGGTAAAAGAATCCGAACAACGTGCCAAAGAAGAAGCTGACCGCAAAGCGAAAAACTTGCTTTCATTAGCGATTCAACGTTGTGCAGCAGACCAAGTATCAGAAACAACCGTCTCTGTTGTAACCTTACCAAATGATGAAATGAAAGGCCGAATCATCGGTCGTGAAGGAAGAAATATTCGTACGTTAGAAACATTAACAGGCATCGATTTAATTATTGATGACACACCAGAAGCAGTTGTGTTATCTGGTTTTGATCCAATTCGACGCGAGATTGCTCGTATGACATTAGAGAAACTGATTCAAGATGGACGTATTCATCCAGCGAGAATCGAAGAAATGGTTGAAAAATCACGGAAAGAAATGGATGAACGCATTCGCGAATATGGTGAACAAGCAGCCTTTGAAGTTGGTGCGCATACTTTACATCCAGATTTAATCAAGATTTTAGGACGTTTACGCTTTAGAACAAGTTATGGTCAAAACGTCTTGAATCACTCAATCGAAGTGGCGAAGTTAACAGGCGTGTTAGCTGCTGAGTTGGGTGAAGATATTCAATTAGCAAAACGTGCAGGTTTATTACATGATATCGGAAAAGCACTCGATCATGAAATTGAAGGTTCTCACGTACAAATTGGTGCAGAACTAGCTGCGAAATACAAAGAAAATCCAGTGGTAATCAATGCCATCGCTTCTCACCATGGCGATACAGAAGCAACTTCTGTCATCTCTGTCTTGGTAGCAGCAGCTGATGCCTTGTCTGCGGCTCGTCCGGGAGCACGTAGTGAATCACTTGAAAACTATATTCGTCGTTTAGAAAACTTAGAAAATATTTCAAACAGCTTTGCCGGTGTTGCCTACAGTTTCGCTGTTCAAGCCGGTCGTGAAGTGCGTGTGATGGTTAAACCAGAAGAAATCTCAGATATGGATGCTGTTCGTTTAGTACGAGACATCCGTAAGAAAATTGAAGATGAACTGGATTATCCAGGAAATATTAAAGTAATCGTCATTCGTGAGACACGAGCAACTGATTACGCTAAATAATCAAAAAGGCATCCTCTAAAAAGAGGGTGTCTTTTTTCATGTTATACTACAAGAAGAGGTGATTTTATGCGTAAAAACGACCAACAATTCATTAAAACTCATCCGTATCTCCATCTTATTTTGGTGATGATTGTGGCTAGTCTTATTGGCATAACGATTGAATATGTCATCAATCAAGATTTTATTGGTTCGGGTTTTTTTACAAGTCTCATTTTATTACTGATTGAAATGTTACGAATACGAAAAAAAGAGACACATCACAAATTAGATAAACAGAAGTAGGAGCGTGGCTTTGTTTTTAAGACTTGCCATGCTTTTTCAGTGTAATAGGCAATAGGCAGGAGGTATCACATGAAAAGTAAAATCGGCTTAATCTTAACCTGGGGAATGATAATTAGTGGGGCGTTAGGTTTTATTGTATTTGGTAATAAAGAAGGTCGCTTCAAATACTACCAAGATGGATTAAGTATAATCATTCAAAATCAAACCAACCCTTGCAGATTAATGTCTTACAATCAGAAGCGGAACAAATTTTGTTTTCAATGAACGTATCACCACACACTATTCACAGTGTAACCAACCAAAATATTTTGCCTAATGATCAAGATATGTCTGTGATTATAGATTATAAATTCTCTGGAGAAACGCATCGTTTACAAGGTTTTCCCTATATTGATTCAATGGAAACGAAATATGTGTTGGAATTAGAATTTAATGAAAACGGAGAAGTTTTTTCTTCCGGATTAGGAGATGGACGTGTCATTTTAAGAGATAACGTATTGGAATAAATGATGAAGACTTATTCCAAATAAAAATTGCTTATCCATGTTATAAAATGTAACATCAAAAGTTATAATTTTCAGATTATTTTCACTTTTTATGTAAAAACACTAGATTTACTGAAAAAGTGATGTTATGATTTCTAACATAAAAGGAGGCGGTACTATGGATACAGGAAATATTGCATTTATCTTGCTATGTGCGGCACTAGTTTTTCTTATGACGCCAGCATTAGCATTCTTCTACGGGGGGTTAGAACGAAGAAAAAATATTTTAAACACAATGATGATGGTTATCGCAACCATTGGACTAGCATCCGTCTTATGGATTATTATTGGGTATTCGTTATCATTTAGTGGTGAAAATTCATTTGTTGGAAACTTTGATAAAATGTTCTTTAATGGGGTCACTGCAGAAGATGCAGGGGGGATTCCAGAATCATTATTTGCAGCATTTCAAATGATGTTTTCAATTATTGCTGCAGCGATCATTACAGGTTCAGTAGTAGGTCGTATGCGTTTTTCAGCAATTTTTACATTTATTGCATTTTGGTTAATCTTAATTTATTATCCAATGGCTCATATGGTATGGGGCGGCGGATTTTTACATCAAATTGGTTCGATTGACTTTGCCGGTGGGAACGTGGTGCATATTAGTTCAGGATTTGCGGGATTAATTTTAGCAATCGTTGTTGGTCGTCGTCGCGAGTTCCACCAATCGGAATATCGTCCACACAATATTCCATTCATCGTATTAGGTGCTGGTTTATTATGGTTTGGTTGGTTTGGTTTCAATGCAGGTTCTGCTTTAGCAGCAGATGGTTTAGCAGTTCATGCGTTATTAACAACGAATACAGCGGCAGCAAGTGCGATGTTATCATGGATGTTAGTTGAAAAATTAATGATTGGTAAACCAACAATTGTTGGTGCGTGTACTGGTGCGATTGTCGGTTTAGTTGCAATTACACCAGGTGCTGGTTTTGTTTCTCTATGGTCTTCATTTATTATTGGTGCAATTACGAGTCCGGTTTGTTATTACTTTATTTCAAAATTAAAACATCGTTTAGGATTAGACGATTCACTTGATGCATTTGGTTGTCATGGTGTTGGTGGTATCATGGGAGGAATTTTAACAGGAATCTTCGCTGATCCAGCAATCGGTGGCTACAGTGGTTTAGTTTATGGCGAAACATCATTATTCATTGCACAAGTCTTAAGTATCGTATTCACACTTGTTTATGTAGGGATTATCAGTTACATTATTATCTTTGTTATCAAGTTAGTAATGCCAATCCGTGTAACAGAACAAGAAGAAGCTTTAGGGATGGATAACACAGAACATGATGAAACAGCCTACCCAACATTTATGGGCTTAGATTCTTAGGAGGAGTGAGCGTATGAAAAAAATTGAAGCGATTATTCGCCAAGAAAAATTGGAAGAATTAAAACTTGCTTTGGATAATGACTTTCAAATTAGCGGAATGACGGTCACTCAAGTTTTAGGTCATGGGAATCAAAAAGGGGTTGCGGAGTTTGTCCGTGGACAAAAAGTTATTCCAACGTTATTACCTAAAATTGTGTTTTGGTTAGTCGTTGATGATGCACAAGTAGAGTCAATTACCGATAAAATTATCGAGATTTGTCACACTGGTGAAGTGGGCGATGGGAAGATTTTCCTTTACAATGTAGAAGAAGTGATTCGTATTCGTACCAAAGAACGTGGGACAGACGCAATTTAACGAAAAGCCGTACGTATTTTTCAATAATACGCACGGCTTTTTTTCTGGATACTACTTGTGAAAACGCTTTTGTTATAATACAATATTTATTGTATTATAACAAAAATTCAAGGAGGTTCTTACAATGAATGAAAAGTATTTAAATTATGTTGGTGAATTGATGACGGATGTGGATTATATCGCGTCGGGGTATCCGAAAGATTTTTTAGAAGTCAAAGTAGAACAAGCTTTACCTTTTCGTTTTTACTGTAGTATGCAAAAAAATGATTGGGAAGAAGTCACTCCTGAACAACGAACGCAGTTAATTCAACAATTCAAAGACCGAAAATCAACCTATTCAAAAAGTGACCATCGTTATTACATGTTAGATTTTTATTTAGCAAGTTTGGGTGGTATCTAACGAAAAAAGTTCTAACGCTCAAATGAACGTTAGAACTTTTTTAGGCTTTTCGACGTCGTGCAAAATCGACGAAGCGGAATTTGTCTAAGCGGTGAATGGATTCAGTGTATTCAAAACAACGGGTATCTTCTAAATACACTAAACTGCGCACCGTTACGACGTGTTGGTCTTCAGGGTGTAGATCCATCAAATCACGTAATTCTTTATTGACTGGATCGACAGAAATTTCTTTTTGTGCATACGCAATTTCTAAACCTAAATCGTTCTCGAAGTAATCGTAAATAGATTTTTGGGCTTTATTTTCAGGTAGTTCTGGAATGATATCTGCGATTAAATAGTCTTTATCTAAAATAACGACTTCGCCATCAATTCGACGTTGACGAATCAAACGCCATGCTTCTGCTGCAACAGGCCAATCGGTAATCTCGTGTAACGAAGGGGAGACGGCAATTTTGCGAATCTCGACAACACTTGTTTCACTAGGAATGCGTTGGGCTGTTTGCAACTCTTTAAAACTAGTTAATCCTGAAATTGGAAAATCAAAACGATTTAAGTCTAAGACAATTGAACCTTTCCCTTGTTTCTTTTGGATATAACCGGCGTCGCGTAATAAATTTAAGGCTTTACGCACGGTTTCTCTAGAAACGCTATACATTTTAATCAATTGATTTTCACTTGGTAATAGCGTGTGGGGCGGATATTCTTTGGCTAATATTTTTTGTTCCAAATCTAGAAAGATTTCTTTGAATTTATTCATCACTCACCCTCCTCCAATCCATTATAGCGACAGGAAGTTAGGAAAGCAAACGACTATTTTTGTAATAATTCAGCAACAGAAATGTCTGTTAAGTGATGGACGATTAAATCAGCACCGTGTAGTTCTTCTCCGGAATAAACGCCGACTGCATACATACCAGCAGCTTTAATTCCGTCTAAACCAGCTTGTGCATCTTCAAAGCCAACTGCTTCGGCTGGTGTAATGTTGATTGCTTCGGCCGCACGAACAAAGATTTCTGGGTCGGGCTTTCCTTTTGTTAAAGTTGCAGGATCAACAATGGCATCAAACGCATCTTGCACGCCTAATTTTTCTAAGATAAATGGGGCATTTTTCGATGCAGAGGCAATGGCACATGGGACATTTTGAGCTTTTGCATCATTTAAAAATTCTTGAACCCCAGGTAATAAGTCATCTGGGGTTAAATCTTGTAATAACTCGACATAGTGGGTATTTTTCTTTTCTGCTAAGGCTTCTTTTTGTTCTGTCGTAAACGCATCAGATTTATTGCCATAGGCTAAAATACGTTCCAATGAATCCATCCGACTAATGCCTTTTAGTTGTTCGTTAAATTTTAAGTCAATTTCAATGCCAATTTCATCCGCTAAATCTTTCCATGCTAGATAGTGAAATTTGGCAGTGTCCGTAATTACGCCGTCTAAATCAAATACAAATCCTTTTTTCATCTTGTTGTCCGCTCCTTAGTAGTTGATAGTGGTTTGTTCGTTGGCTGATAAATCAATTGCTTGACCATTTACTTCAATCGTTGTTGCTTGGTCAGCGGTTACTTGCAAGGCTGTTTTTGTTACTTCTACGTGTAAATGAATGCCGCGAATGGTTAAGTTAAAGGCAATCGCATTCCACGCTTTTGGTAAGTTTGGTGTGAAACTAATCGTTGCTTTACGAATATCCAAACCAGCAAAGGTAGTTAATGGAATAAACAATGTTGCTGCCATGACGCCAGCGTGAATACCTTCCGCAGTTGTTCCACCTTGAATATCACGATAATCTGAGTATAACGCTTCTTGATAGAGTTTCCAAGCTAAATCTTGATCGTCCACCATAGCTGCTAATTGGGCATGAACCACGCGAGAAAGTGTAGAACCATGTGAGGTACGTTCTAGGTAATAATTCAAATTACGTTCCACGTAGTCTGTTGGTAATTCATAATTTAAGTCTTCTAAAATCAAACGAACTTGCTCTTTTGAAAAATTATAGAAAATCATTAAACTGTCCGCTTGTTTAGCAACTTTATACGCATCCGCTGACTCACCTTCTGCATTTAAGATGCGGTCCATTCGGTAAATGTTGCCATATTTTTCTTTGTAATGAGCCCAATCTAAATCTTTTAAGTCGAAATAGCCTTCAAATTGAGCAATAATGCCGTCTTCGTTGATTTCTAATCCTAAGTGGTGTTTCATTGCAGCCATTTTTTCTAATTGTTGCGCTGTTACACCAGTTTTTGCTTGAATCGTTTGGACGATTTCGGTTGGTAATTGTTGACTGAGACGCTCAATTTCTTCAAATAACCAAACGACCATCATGTTTGTGTAGGCGTTGTTTTTCAAGCCGCCTTTTTCCGCATTTGGATAGCTTTCATGGAATTCATCTGGTCCCATCACACGATCAATGAAGTAACGTTGTGTGGTTTCGTCAAAAGTAGCTGCACTTTGCCAGAATTGAGCGATTTCCAACATTAATTCTAACCCGTATTGTTCCATGAATTCAGTATCTTTGGTATTGTGCCAATATTGCCATACATTGTAAGCAATCGCTAAAGACACGTGACGTTGCAAACGACTATGGTCTTCTTTCCATTCACCGCTGATTGGATTTAAGTGTAGCTCTTGAGATTGTTCCGTCCCATCTAAACCAGATTGCCATGGGAACATTGCCCCTGCGTAGCCGGCTTTTGCTGCGTCTTTTTTCGCCATTTCTAAACGACGATAACGGTACAATAATAATTCCTTCGCTGTTTCAGGGAAGTGAATAATGTAAAACGGTAGGATAAACAATTCATCCCAGAAAATATGGCCACGATAAGCTTCTCCGTGTAACCCACGTGCCGTCACACTCGCATCTAAGTCTTTGTTGCCGTTTGGTGAAGCAGAAGCTAACAAGTGGAAGGTATGCAAGTTCAACATTTTTTGTGACATTAAATCGCCATCGATTTGGATACCAGCAGTTGCCCACAATGTTTCCCAAGCGGCAGCCGAAGCTTGATAACTTTCTTCAAAAGTTGGGAAGTCCATTGAAAAATCAATAGTTGGTACGGCTTCATTTGCACGATATTGATGCACAAATACGGTTTTTTCAAACGTATATGTTTGGCCTTCTGTTGCTTGGAACAGAACGGTTTGGCGAGCTTTTGTTGCTGTTTGTTCGGTTTTAGCTTCAGCTAAGGTTTCATCGTAATGTAGCTGTGCTTGTTGTGCGACAGTAATGTGGGATGTCTTGGTTTTTGCAGTCAACGCAACGTTGTTTTTAGCTACTTTTATTTCAGTTACGTCTAAATGTTCACGGGATAAACTACGGTAACGAGCAACATTGTAGTTGTACACGTCCCCATCAGCTTCTGAGACAAAGGTCATTTCCCCAGAGAAATTTAGTGGGGTTACACTGTAAGAAAGGTTAAATTGATGCACATTTGCCATACTAGCAATTTTTTTCGTATGAATGGCTAATTCTTTGCCATCAGTTAATTGAACAGTTGTCCAAGATTCAAATAATCCGGTTTTTAAATCTAAGCGACGTTTCATCGAAAGAATGGTATTATTCGCAATGTCTACACGTTCGCCATTTACAATTACAAACATTTTTTGTAAGTTAGGTGCATTTACAAAGTCTTCATTGTAAATTGTTCGATCAGCGACTTGTGAAGCTGCCGTGTTGTATAAGCTCGCTAGATAAAGTGCAGGATAATTTTCTTCAGCAATTTCCATTTCTGGTGTCGTTCCTCGTAAGCCTAAAAAACCATTGCCGACTGTTAATAAGGATTCTACTGAATATTCATCTTTTCCTGGTGTGTATCCATGATAAACAACTTCCCATGGAATTGTAGCGATAGTTTCAATTTCTCCGACTACAAATGGACGATTCGTTGTTTCAGTTAAATATTGTGCGAGTTCAACTAGTTGTCCATTCACCTCCACAAATTCTTCTGCGTTTACCGTACCTTGTGCAACTTCATGGGTGGCAATCAGTTCTTGGAGTTGTGTGAGTCTCTCCGCAGCATCTCCGTCTAAAGTAATGGTAGTGTCATTTGCTAAAGTGACTGTCCAGTTTGTCGCTTGTACATCTATTTTCATTTTATTTCTCCTTTCTACTTGTCTATACATGCAACCAAAGTATAACGGAAAATGAAAGCTTTTACAACGAATATTCTCGTTTTTTATTTGTAAAAATTAAAAAAGGGTTTTAAAAATTGCTGTTTGTAAATAAAAACAGTATTTATAAATAGTCATATATCAATGTTTTTATAGATTGATAAAATTTTTTTTACAAAAAAAATAATAAAACGCTTGCATTATTAGAAAGCGCAAGTTATGATTACCTTGTAAGTACACATGTATATACAAATTAATGTTAGGAGGATGAAACAATGGGAAAATATCAAGCTGATGCTGAGAAACTGCTTGAGTTTGTTGGAGGGAAAGAAAACATTGCCGCAGTCACGCATTGTGCGACACGTATGCGTTTTGTTTTAAATGATCCATCAAAAGCAGATGAAAAAGCAATCGAAGAGATACCGAGTGTAAAGGGGATGTTTACGAATGCGGGGCAATTTCAAGTAATTATTGGAAATGATGTCTCTACTTTTTACAACGATTTTACAGCGGTTTCAGGAATTGAAGGCGTTTCAAAAGAACAAGGAAAGGCCTTGGCAAAACAAAATCAAAATATTATTCAACGAGTGATTGGTGTTTTAGCCGAAATTTTCACGCCATTATTACCAGCTATTATTGTCGGAGGTTTGATTTTAGGTTTTCGTAACTTATTAGAAGGTGTACAAATTGAATCGTTAGGTCAAAAAATTATTGATGGCATCGCTCAAGCCAATGCAGACGGCTCACCAATTTATCAAACAATTGTTGATGTATCACCATTCTGGGCAGGCGTTAACCATTTCTTATGGTTGCCAGGGGAAGCGATTTTCCACTTCTTACCAGTAGGAATCACTTGGAGTATTACTCGTAAAATGGGTACGACACAAATTTTAGGGATTGTTTTAGGGATTACGTTAGTCTCACCACAATTACTTAATGCGTATGCTGTAAATGGCACGGCGGCAGCGGATATTCCGTATTGGGATTTTGGCTTTGCACATGTCAACATGATTGGTTACCAAGCGCAAGTTATTCCAGCGATGTTAGCTGGATTTACGTTAGTTTATTTAGAAAAATTCTTTAGACCGAGAATTCCGGAAGCGGTTTCGATGATTTTCGTCCCACTGTTTTCATTATTGCCAGCAATTTTCTTTGCACATACGATTTTAGGGCCAATTGGTTGGAAGATTGGTACCGGCATTTCTTATGTGGTAAATGCTGGACTAGAATCACCAATTTCATGGTTATTTAGTGCAATTTTTGGTGCAGTATATGCGCCATTAGTTATCACTGGTTTGCACCATACAACGTTAGCAATTGATGCGCAATTGATTGCCGATTTTGGTACAACAAACTTATGGCCAATGATTGCTTTATCAAATATTGCTCAAGGTGCAGCGGTATTTGCAGTATTATTCTTACACCGTACAGATAAAAAAGAAAAAGAAATTTCATTACCATCAGGAATTTCTTCTTGGTTAGGTGTTACAGAACCAGCGATGTTTGGGATTAACTTGAAATATGTGTATCCATTTGTCGCAGCAATGATTGGTTCAGGGATTGCCGGAATGTTCAGTAATGTCATGGGTGTTCGTGCCAATGCAATTGGTGTTGGTGGTTTACCAGGTATCTTAGCAATTAACGGTAACATTGGCGGTGGTTGGACAGCCTTTGCAATTGCGATGTTAATTGCGATTGTCGTGCCATTTATTTTAACTATTGTCTTCCGTCAACGTGGTTGGTTCAATAAAATTGATCGTGTGGGTGAACAAGCTGTCGCAGCAGGTGTGGCTGTGGATGTTCCTGTTGAAACAGCAGCGGAAACAACTACTTCAAATACTGTGGTGACAGAAGAATTATTTGCTACTGTCAATGGTACTGTTATCGGAATTGGTGAAGTCAATGATCCAGTATTTGCTCAAAAAATGATGGGCGATGGCTTTGCGGTACAACCAACAGACAAACATGTTTTTTCTCCTGTAACAGGAAAAGTGACGAGTGTCTTTGATACGCAACATGCGATTGGTATTTTAACACCAGCTGGAGCAGAAGTTCTGGTTCATATGGGCTTAGATACTGTGGAGTTAAAAGGTGCGCCATTTACTGTAAAAGTAAAAGCCGGCGACCAAGTGACACCGGAAACAGAATTAGCTGAAATGGATTTAGAAGCAGTGATTGCTGCTGGTAAAGCAACAGATATTGTGACAGTAATTACCAATGCTGATCGAGTAGCTGGTTTGACAGTCACATTAGGTGAAATAACTGCGAAGACCCCGATTGGGAAAGCAGAAATGTTAGGATAAGACAGTACAATTATAAAAAGTGCTAGGAAATTTTTGATAGAAGATTTCCTAGCACTTTTGTTATAGTGAAGGAGAAGATAGATGTATTTTGAGAGACTATTACTGACCAATAAATACGAAATTTATCGATTTTCAAGAGAAATAGAAGTCATTACGTATTTAGTTTTTGAAGATACTTTTTCTAAGGCTGGACAAGCGTTTGGTGATGCCATTTATGATCAAGATTTTGAAGCAAATAACAATCAAATTGTTGTTCGCTGTGCAACGTTGGCAGATTTTACAGAGAAGGATCGAGAAGAAATTCTTTCATTTTGTGAAAGCATGCTTAGTTTTAAACCATCCATTGATTATTGCGTCGATTTTTTTCTAATTATTTGGGCGAAAAACTCGGCTCTTCAGTGCCGAGATGAAAGCCCTCTTTATTTATTTTTTTTTTACAAAGCATTAAGGTATTCCTGTCTTACACATGGTGTGGTATGATATAGACAGAGGTGTTGATATGAAAGATAATAATCGCTTTACATATGGTAGGACGTCTGTCTACAATTTAAACTACCATTTAATCTGGAGAACAAAATATCGTAAAAAAGTATTGCAAGGTCAAATTGAATCTGACCTTAAAAAAATACTCTATGAAGTAGCCGATGAATATGGATTTACTATCTCCCACATGGAAATAGGATTAGATGACCATATTCACCTTCTAGTGTCTGCTCCGCCAAAATTGTCTGTAACAAATATTGTTCGATGGTTAAAAGGTGTTAGTGCTAGAAAATTGTTTCAACTATATCCTGAACTTAAAACATCTTATTGGTTATCTGAAGGAAACAGACATCTTTGGGCACCAAGCTACTTTGTTGAAAGCATAGGGACTACAAACGAACAAGCTGTTGCTAAATACATTGATGACCAACGTAAAAAGGAGACGAATCATAATGAAACTTAAAGGCGTTAAAATAAAATTAAAACCCAATGAAAGCCAAAAGAATCAGATTGACACAAATATCAACCTTCGGCGTTTTGTCAAAAATCAATTATTAAACATGCAACAAACTCGTTACCGTAACGGTGGGAATTATACATCTAAATTTGGTATGATTTATTGCTTAAAGGCATTGAAAATAGAGTTTCCATTTTTGCGACAAGCGGAAAGTACTTGTTTAGAATATGCCTGCGCCGATTTAGACCAGTCATACCAACGCTTTTTTAAAAACCAAAATGATAGTCCTAAATTTGAAAGTAGAAAAAGACCACATAATAGTTACAAATCAAAATGTATCAATAACAATATTCAAGTTGTTGATAATCATGCAATTAAACTCCCAAAGCTAGGAACAGTTAAGGCTTACGGCTTAAATCGAATTAACGGAAGAATTAAAAGCGTTGTTGTCCATAAAGATTCAGCAGGAATCTATACAGCTACAATCCAAGTAGAGCATGAACCAGTTGAGTTACCTAAAACTAATAAACAAGTTGGATTAGACTTAGGTTTAGCTGATTTAGTTATCCAATCTGATGGTTTCAAACTTAAAAACAAAAAGTTTGAACGTTCGTTAGCCAAAAAACGTCATGCCTGGGAACGAAAACTAGCTAGACGTCGATTGCAAGCTAAGAAAAAAATAGAAGCTGCTAAAAAATCTGGCGTTGAATTAGAATGGTCTTCTTTTAAAAACGTTGAAAAAGCCCGTAAAATGGTTGCGAAAATCAATCGCAAAATTGCAAATCAACGAGAAGATTATCTTCAAAAATATACCACACAATTAGTTAAAGAATTTGATTTAATTGTTATGGAAGATTTGAAAACCAAAAATCTTATGAAAAACAAACGATTATCACGTTCAATAGCTGACTCTTCGTGGGCAAAAATTAAAACCATGCTTCAATACAAGTGTGATTGGTATGGAAAAGAATTAATTCTTGTCGCACCTCAATACACAAGCCAAAACTGTTCATCTTGTGGAAAAAACACTGGTAAGAAACCACTCCATATTCGTGAGTTTACTTGTCCACACTGTGGTGTCCACCATGACCGAGATGTAAATGCTGGAATTAACATTTTAAACAAAGCGTTCGCCTAACGTTGAAAGGCTTAGGTATGGGACAGTCTATCTAAAAAGATGGTTTGCCTTGGTTAATAAGAGAAACCGCTGTTAAGTAAAAGAAATCTGTTTACAAAACAAGTATGCTCTGTTCCCAGAAGCTCTGGTCATTTATGACCGAGCAGTCCCCATTGAGCATGAAATAACCTTTAATTACCCATACGATACAGGTTTTATCGAAATGATTGCCCAGTTCAATAAACTTTTTGGAATGACGATGGCAGTCGAAAACTATGGGTCTTTTAACAATCTTATCCAAAAATGAAACTTGTCCTCTGACACCAACCTATGCTATCGTTTGAGTAACAACTTTGAGGAGGCGCTTATGGTTCAATTAATTGCAGTAGATATGGATGGCACGTTTTTAACAACGGACAAAACGTATGACCGCGCACGTTTTGAAACGATTTTGGCAGAGTTGCAGCAACGTCAGATTAAATTTGTGGTCGCTAGTGGGAATCAATATGCTCAGTTGACATCCTTTTTTCCTGAAAAAAATGACTTGTCGTTTGTTGCTGAAAATGGTGTGTTAGTATATGACCAAGGTAAATTGATTCGTGAAAGTCATTTTGACAAAGAGACTGTGACTGCGATGATTCATTTTTTACGAGAACGATATCCTGAAGTCAACATGGTGTTAAATGGGATTCAGAGTGCGTATATGGAACGACATATGCCAGCAGAATTTCAACATTTTGTCACTTTTTATTGCCATGCGTTAGAAATTGTGGATGATTTATTGGCGGTAGATTTTGAACAAGAAAAGTACGTGAAATTTGCATTAGGTGTTCCTGTAGAGCGTACCGAGGAAATTGCGCGTGCAATCTCTGAAGCTTTTCCCCAACAAGCACGAGCAGTTTCAAGTGGGCATGGGAGTGTGGATATTATTTTGCCAGACTATCATAAAGCGAACGGCTTGCAATTTTTAGCTGATTATTGGCAAATTGATCCACAAGAGATGATGGCGTTTGGCGATGGACACAATGATTTAGAAATGTTAGCTTACGTTGGACACAGTTACGCGATGGAAAATGGTGCGCCTGCTGTTTTGCAAACAGCTAAATTTACAGCCCCTTCGAATGATAAAAGTGGTGTTTTACAAGTTATTGAAGAATTTTTGTCACAATAGGAGAATCAGATGATTGAAAATCAAACGTTAACGATTGACCAACTAGAAGCAGGAGAGACGTACAAAAATTGTCGTTTGGCGCCATCTGGAAAAGGTAGTTCATTTTCTGACATCGTATTTGATCACTGTGAATTTGAAAAGCAACGTTTTACCCATAGTGAATGGTTAGACTGCACGTTTAACAATAGTGTATTTTCAAATCAGGATTTTTCTGACAGTGTCTTTTATCGTTGTTCATTTGACCATTGCCAGCTTCTAGGAACAAATTTCTCACGTAATCGTTGGAAAGAAACACGAGTGATTGACTCACGTGGGGATTATCTTAATTTTAGTGAATCTCTGATGGAGAAAAATGTATTTGTGCAAGTTTCTTTAAATGAAGCTTTTTTTCAACAAGTCACCATCAAGAAAAAATTAGTTTTTGATCAATGTGAAATGAATCAAGCAGATTTTTCTGAGACAAAGTTAGCGCAAGTGGATTTTTCAACGAGTGCGTTTGAGACACTCTATTTTTCACCCCAATTAATGAAAGGTGCTGTGATTTCTCCGTATCAAGCCGTACAGATGATGGCGATGATGGGTGTGAAAATTCGATAGGGCACGTGATTGTATCCGCCTATTTAACTGAGAGATATCCGAATGATAGTAGAGCTTGGCAGAAAATCCTAGTCGCAAATTCATTAGAATGAGCGTCAGTCACTCTATATAGTTCGGTTATTTTTTTGTGTGACAGATTCTTTTTAGTTAAGATTGCTTGATATAGCTAGGTTTTACCATAAGCTATGAAAAATATTTGTAGAAATAGAAGATTCTCAGTGCCTATACAAGTGAAATTTGCTATGATAGAATACAACACGACTATTTTCGAGTAGGTGGAAATATGGAAATTATAGAGAAAGCACCCGCAAAAATCAATTTGGGCTTAGATATTCTGCGTAAAAGAGAAGACGGATATCACGAACTTGAGATGGTCATGTCTAGTGTAGATTTAGCGGATCGTTTAACGTTTGAAACGCTCCCTGAAAATAAAATCATTGTGGAGACGAATAAAGCATTTTTGCCAATTGATAAACGCAACAATGTTTATCAAGCAGCGACGATTTTAAAAGAACGCTATGGTATTCAAGATGGCATAAAAATTTCTATTGATAAACATATTCCAGTAGCTGCTGGTTTGGGCGGTGGAAGTACCGACTGTGCGGCAGCATTACGTGGAATGAACCGTCTATGGCAGCTTGGTTTATCGATGGATGAGCTCGTTTCGATGGGCGTAGAAGTCGGTACCGATGTTCCTTATTGTGTCTATGGAACGACTTCGTTTATTGCTGGTAAAGGAGAAATTGTCCGACCATTGATTCCAATGCCTCAATGTTGGGTTGTTTTAGTCAAACCACGTATCAGTGTATCTACGCGTAAAATTTTCCAACAAGTCGAAATGGACCAATTGTCTCATCCGGATATGCACAAATTATCCGAAGCAATTTTAAAACAAGATTATGAGATGATGTTGGCCCATATGGGAAATAGTCTAGAAGATGTGACCATACCGAAACATCCAGTCGTGCAACAAATTAAAGATCGTATGTTAAAATATGGCGCTGATGCAGCACTGATGAGTGGTAGTGGCCCGACTGTCTTTGCTTTATGTAAGAAATATTCTCGCGCACAACGCATTGTCAATGGCTTAAAAGGCTTTTGTGACGAAGTGTATCTAGTGCGCACCTTAAAGTGATGTTAGCGAAAAAAGCGAATTCTTCTTCTATAAGAAGTCTTCGCTTTTTGTTTGCTCTCTTTTCCTTGACGAAACGGCGACTGTTTGATACATTATTCTCTGTTATCAAATCGTAAGCCTTACGATTTGTTTTATTCGAAGAAAAAGTGAGGATCGTAAAAAATGAAAAAAATCCTTTTAACAAGCGCTCTATTAATTGGTAGTGTTCTTTTAGGTGCGTGTGGTCAAAGTAAAGAAACCAATGATGAGTTAAAAATTATGACAACTTTTTATCCAATGTATGAATTTAGTAAGCAAGTTGTCGGTGATGAAGGCGATGTCGAATTATTGATTCCAGCAGGAACTGAAGCGCATGATTATGAACCAAGTGCTAAGGATATTGCGAAAATTTCCGAAGCTGATGCGTTAGTCTACAACAGTGCAGAATTAGAAACATGGGTGGATCGTCTAGGTGAAAGTATCGATACCAAACAAACAACGTTTATCGAAGCAGCTGGTCAGATTGATTTAATGGCTGGCGCCGAAGACCATGACCACGAGCATGATGAACAGGAAGAAGAGCATCATCATGCCCATGATCCACATGTATGGGTGGACCCAGTCTTAGCGATGAAAGAAGTCGAAACGATTCGGGATGTGTTAAGTGAAAAATATCCAGAAAAAAAAGCTAATTTTGAAAAAAATGCAGCGGCCTATTTAGAAGAGTTACAAACATTAGATCAAGAATTTCAAGCGGCGTTTAAAGATGCGAAAAATAAAACATTCGTGACGCAACATGCGGCATTTGCTTACCTAGCAAAACAATATGGTTTGATCCAAGAATCCATCGCGGGTATTTCACCCGATGAGGAACCAAGTCCTAGTCGTTTAGCAGAATTAAAACATTATGTAGAAGACCATCACGTCAAAGTGATTTATTTTGAAGAAAATGCATCTTCGAAAGTGGCTGAAACGTTAGCACAAGAAACAGGTGTTTCGCTAGAAGTTTTAAATCCTTTGGAAAGTTTAACGAATGAACAACTCAAAGCCGGTGAAAATTATGTCAGTGTGATGCGTGACAATTTGGACGCATTAAAAGCAAGTATTCAATAAGGAGGCGCACTTGTGCATTATATAGAAGTCAAAGATTTGACGTTTTACTACGATGATGAACCTGTTTTAGAAGGCGTGAATTATCATGTGGACGCAGGAGAATTTGTCATTTTAACAGGTGAAAATGGGGCGGCAAAATCGACCCTTGTTCGTTCGACGTTAGGGTTATTAAAACCAGCCAAAGGCGAAGTCACTGTTGCGAAAAAAAATACAGCAGGCAAACGCCTTAGTGTGGGCTATATTCCCCAACAAATTGCCTCGTTTAATGTGGGCTTTCCAAGTACCGTTTTAGAATTGGTGCGTTCCGGACGTTATCCTAAAAATCGTTGGTTCAAAAAATTAACACAACGCGACCATGACCATGTGCAAAAAGCTTTAGAAGCAGTTGGAATGTGGGAGATGCGTCACAAACGCATTGGTGAGCTATCGGGCGGACAAAAACAGCGCATTAGTTTAGCGCGTATTTTTGCTACCGATCCAGATTTGTTCATTTTAGATGAACCGACAACAGGAATGGATGAAGAGTCACGCAATAATTTTTATCGTTTGTTGCGTCATAGCGCGCATCAACATGGAAAAGCCATTTTAATGATTACTCATGACCATGAAGATATTAAAAACTATGCGGATCGTCAAATTCGTTTAGTACGAAAGGAGGATTCTCAATGGAGATGCTTTCATATGAATTCATGAGACGGGCCTTTTTAGCGGCTATTTTTATTGCAGGAATTGCGCCGATGTTGGGTGTATTTTTAGTCATTCGTCGTCAATCATTAATGGCAGACACACTGTCGCATGTTTCGTTAGCAGGGGTCGCATTGGGTTTCTTTTTAAATCTAAATCCGACGTTAACGACCATGTTCGTCGTTATTTTGGCGGCGATTGTTTTGGAATATTTACGAATGATGTACCGTAGTTACTCAGAAATTTCGATTGCTATTTTGATGTCGGGAGGATTAGCATTAGCGTTAGTCTTGATGAACTTGAGCGGGGGCAATTCTTCGACGAGTATTCAGTCGTATCTTTTTGGTTCGATTGTCACGATTACGTCAGATCAAGTCGTCTTTTTAGGGATACTGTTTGCTGTTACCGCTGTGCTATTTTTATTGTTTAAAAAGCCGATGTATGTCTTAACTTTTGACGAAGATACTGCCCATGTAGATGGGTTACCCGTTCATTGGATGTCGATGATGTTTAATGTTTTAACGGGGGTAGCGATTGCGGTGATGATTCCGATTGCGGGCGCATTATTAATTTCCGCAATTATGGTTTTACCGGCAGCGATTAGTATGCGCTTAGGTAAAAGTTTTAACATGGTGATTTTGATTAGTATTGTGATTGGGTTAGCTGGAATGATGACGGGTTTAACTAGTTCGTATTACTTATCAACCCCACCTGGAGCAACGATTACGCTAGTTTTTATTGCTGTCTTCTTACTTGTGAATCTGATTCGTCGAGTGATCATCTTATTGCAACGAAAAAAACAAGCAAAAAATTAGAAAAAAGCACGAGAAACGAAAATTTCTCGTGCTTTTTTTAATTATTCTTAATAAAGTACGAACAATTTTTCAAATAATTAAGAAAATACTCGATAAAATCTGTGAAAAGCTTTATAATAAGGAGAAAGAATTTAGGAAAAGGAGTTGAAGTTTGTGAAGGTTCGTCGTAGTGAACGATTGATTGATATGACCCACTATTTATTGGATCATCCACATGAATTGATTTCGTTGACATTTTTTGCCAAACGTTATGAGTCAGCAAAATCATCGATTAGTGAAGATTTAGCCATCATTAAAAAAACATTTAGAGAAAGAGGTACGGGTCTACTAGATACCATTCCTGGTGCAGCAGGAGGCGTAATTTTTGTACCGATGATTTCTAAAGAAGAAGCAAAAGAATATGTTGTGGCGTTGTCTGAACGTTTATCTGAACAAGATCGTCTGCTTCCAGGTGGTTATGTGTATTTATCTGATTTATTAGGAGAACCCGAATTATTACGCCAAGTCGGTCGCATTATTGCGTCGAAATATTTAGGTGAAAAAATTGATGCGGTGATGACAGTAGCCACAAAAGGTGTGCCGATTGCCCAAGCTGTTTCCTATTATCTAAATGTCCCATTTGTCATTGTACGTCGCGATTCAAAAATTACAGAAGGTTCAACTGTGAGTGTGAACTATGTATCTGGTTCGTCTGAACGTATCGAAAAAATGGAATTATCAAAACGTAGTCTAAAACGAGGATCACGTGTTTTAGTCGTTGACGATTTCATGAAAGGCGGCGGAACCATTAACGGTATGCAAGGCTTGATTGAAGAATTTGAAGCAGAACTAGTTGGGGTAACTGTTTTTGCTGAAGCGAAATTCCGTGGGGAACGTGCCGTCAAAAAATACAATTCATTGTTATTTGTTGAAGATGTAAATACACAAACCAAAACAATTTCTGTGGTACCTGGAAATTATTTTGACGAAGAGTAACTTATTGACTGGTTTCTGACTATTTTGTTGGAAGCCAGTTTTTTGCTATTTTTTAGGAATTATCTGGATGAGCCGCATACCATGAAATAGAAGTAGGGAAGGCGTTTACATCTGTCGGGACTTTTTGTAAACTAAAGCTACGATAGTGAAGGAAAGTGAGCGTGGTACGATGGAACAGACACTTGTGATTATCAAACCAGATGGAGTAGAACGCCAATTAGTTGGACAAATTATTCAACGCTTTGAAGCAGCTAATTTAAAGATGAAGGCAGTCAATATGACGCTTCTAACTACAGAGCTGCTGAAAGCACATTACCAACATTTAATCGGACAGCCTTTTTTTCCGAAATTATTGGCATATATGACAGAAGGACCAGTAGTATTATTGATTTTAGAAGGTGAGCAGGCAGTAGCACGCGTTCGGAAAATAGTAGGGGCGACAAATCCATTAACTGCAGACATGGGAACCATTCGTGGTGATTATGGAATCAATCAGACCCGCAATTTGGTGCATGCTTCGGATTCATCCGCAAATGTTCAAATTGAAATTGCACGTTTTTTTGGAAAATAAATTGGTCTACCTAGAAACGTTCCGATATAGTTGAAAAGTTCAAGTAATTGGGCTACACTTAAAAAAGCAAAAATCGAATGGAGTGAGTTACGTGGATACACGTTACGCAATTATTTTAGCTGCCGGCAAAGGCACACGTATGAAATCAAAACTATACAAAGTATTACACCCGGTTTGTGGCAAACCAATGGTGGAACACATTATTAACCGAGTAGAAGAAACCAAACCTGCAGAAATTGTGACTATCGTTGGTCATGGCGCTGATAAAGTGCAATCACAATTAGGGGAACGCAGTCAATATGCGCTACAAGCAGAACAATTAGGTACAGGTCATGCGGTGATGCAAGCTGCTGAATTTTTAAATGGGAAAAAAGGCACGACGTTAGTTATTAGTGGGGATACACCGTTGTTAACTTCTGAAACGTTGGATGAATTATTTGAATACCACCAAGGAAAAGGCGCTTCGGCAACGATTTTAACCGCCCATGCAGAAGACCCAACTGGTTATGGCCGTATTTTACGTGACCGTGTCGGGATTGTGGATCGTATTGTCGAACAAAAAGATGCGACACGTGAAGAAGCGCAAGTCAAAGAAATCAATACAGGGACGTATTGTTTTGACAATGAATTGTTATTCGATGCGTTAACTAAATTAACTACCGACAATGCGCAAGGTGAATATTATTTAACTGATATTATTGAAATTTTAAAAGACGAAGGCAAAAACGTCGCCGCGTATCAAACGCAAGACTTTAACGAATCTTTAGGGGTTAATGACCGAGTGGCATTAGCGGAAGCCAACCGCATTATGCGGGCACGTATCAACCACCAACATATGGTGAATGGCGTGACTTTTGTTGATCCAGCAGCGACATATATCGATGCAGGGGTCAAAATTGGTGCCGAAACGGTCATTGAACCAGGCGTATATTTAAAAGGTGAGACCGTGATTGGTGAAAACTGTGTGATTACGGCACAATCACAAATCGTGGACAGTATCATTGGGGACAATGTGGTGGTCAAATCATCCGTTGTGGAAGAAAGCATTGTGCATTCAGGTGCCGATGTCGGTCCGTATGCCCATTTACGTCCAAAAGCTGAAATTATGGCCGATGCGCATATTGGGAACTTTGTCGAAGTCAAAAATGCGACGGTCGGTGAAGGCACAAAAGTGGGGCACTTGACGTATGTAGGTGATGCCACATTAGGCAAAGAGATCAATGTTGGTTGTGGGGTTGTTTTTGTGAACTATGATGGCAAAAATAAACATCAAACAGTCATTGGGGATCATAGCTTCATTGGCTCAAGTGCCAATATTATTGCGCCGGTCAATGTCGCAGCGAATAGTTGTATTGCGGCAGGTTCAACGATTACCGAAGATGTCCCAGAACATGCCTTAGCGATTGCACGTGCACGCCAAGTGATTAAAGAAGATTACGCAAAAAATTTCCCTTATATGCAATAAGTCAGACGAAAGTCTTGATTTATTTGTCAAAAATGACTACTATTTACTAGGAAGATGATTCTAGTAGATTGTAGTCTTTTTACTAGTCGTAATGTATAGAAAGTGGAGGTTCTCATGTCGAATCAATATTCTGATCCAAAATTAAAGATTTTTGCGCTAAACTCTAATCGTCCGTTAGCTGAAAAAATCGCTGCTGCAGTAGGTTTAGAACTAGGTAAATGTTCGGTAAAACAATTCAGTGATGGTGAAATTCAAGTCAACATTGAAGAAAGTATCCGTGGTGCACACGTATATATCATTCAATCAACAAGTAACCCAGTAAATGATAATTTAATGGAGTTATTAATCATGATTGATGCCTTAAAACGTGCCAGTGCCAAAACAATTAACGTGGTAATGCCTTATTATGGGTATGCACGTCAAGACCGTAAAGCACGCTCTCGTGAACCAATTACAGCAAAATTAGTGGCAAATATGATCGAAAAAGCTGGTGCAAACCGTATGGTAACACTAGACTTGCATGCATCACAAATCCAAGGATTCTTTGATATTCCAGTCGATCACTTGATGGGCGCACCATTAATCGCAAATTACTTCTTAGAAAATAACATCAAAGGAGACGATGTAGTTGTCGTATCTCCAGACCATGGTGGTGTGACTCGTGCCCGTAAATTAGCTGAGTTCTTAAAAGCGCCAATTGCCATCATTGATAAACGTCGTCCACGTGCAAATGTGGCAGAAGTGATGAACATTATTGGTCATGTCGAAGGAAAAATTTGTGTCTTAATCGATGATATCATTGATACAGCAGGTACCATTACTTTAGCAGCCAATGCTTTAAAACAAGCAGGTGCGAAAAGTGTTTACGCATCTTGTACGCATCCAGTATTATCAGGACCAGCATTAGAACGCATTGAAGCATCAGCAATTGAACGCTTAGTTGTCACTGATTCAATTAACTTACCAGAAGAACGCAAAATCGCTAAAATCGATGAAATTAGTGTAGGTAATTTAATGGCAGAAGCAATCAAACGTATCCATGAGAACAAACCAGTTAGCCCATTGTTTGAATCAAAAGAGGCTTTCATTAAATAACCTTGTAGCGACTGAAACATCACTCAAAACAAGACAAAACTATCCGAGCTATTGAGATTGAGTCGTGCGAATGCGACTATAGGGACAATCTTTCAATAGTTCGGATAATTTACTGCTAAAGAGGCTTGGATGAGAGCCTCTTTTTTATTTTTACACAAATTATATATCAAATTTACAATAAAATAAAAACGTTTACAAAAAGATGTTTGATAGTGAGTTTGAAAAATGAGAGCCTTTTCATGTGGGTTTTCGCGTGTCGAAAATTCCTACACCAATTGATTAGGAATGTTATCTGAAAAGAGCATAACCTATAACTGCATCCAAGCAACATGGGACAGTTATGGGCTTTTTTTGTTGTCTTGGAAAACATTTTTAATCAGAAAAAAAGAGGAGGAAGAAAAGTATGAAGAAATTATTGGTTGCAGCAGGTGTTTTGTTCTCATTTGGTTTAGTTTTAACAGGGTGTCAAAGCGGTGGGACCAGTGCAAGTTCAACAAATGAAACAACTTCCCCATCGTCATCGGTTGCCAAAGGGGAAGTTGCTGATGAGTTAACGTTATATGTCGTTCGTCATGGAAAAACGATGTTAAATACAACTGACCATGTCCAAGGTTGGTCAGTTGCGGTATTAACGCCAGCCGGTGAAGAAGTTGTGACGGCAGCAGGTGTTGGTTTGAAAGATGTTGATTTCCAAGCAGTGTATAGTATCTCACTGCTTTCTATTTCTTATAAATATTTTTCAACGTTAATGGTGCTGCAAATGTATGGTAATTTAAGCCTTCAATTGCTTCATTTTGTAAGACAGATTGTTGGTTTTGGCTGATAATAATCATACCTGGATTATTTTCAATGACTTCTTTTTCTGCCGCAATCAAAGTTTCCCAACGTTTTTCTAAATCATTTGCGTATTTGATAGAAGCATCATCAAGTAATTGATCATAAGTTGGGTTTGAGTAGTTACGGTCGTTGCCAGAATAAAGTGTCTTTAATGTTGAAATTGGATCTTTATAGTCTGGTGTCCAATAAATTAAGAAGAGATCGTAATCACTATCACGTCCTAAGTTTAATGCTGTTTCAGTTGGTAAAGCTTTTAATTCAACGGTTAAACCAGGGAATGTTTCTTGCAAACTATATTGGATACTCTCACCCATTTTCTTATAACCACCATCATCAGTGACCATTAGTTCTAGAGTGATGTTATCTCCTAATTCGGCTTTGGCTTCTTCCCAATATTTTAAGGCTTCAGTTTTGTTATATTCCATTAAATTGCCGGCTTCTTCACGGAAATCGACACTGGTTGTTGGGTTGCTGACAAACCCTTCTGTCACTGCACCGTAAAGAGGTTTCGAACCATCTGCCATAATATTGTTTACTAAGGTTTCTTTGTCAATGCCTAAAGCGAGTGCTTTACGCAAATTAATATTTTTCAACGGTGTGTCCTTACCACCACGAATTTGATTCATACGAATGTAATTCATTGTTGCTGTTGGATACGAATGGAAGTTTTCGTTGTTCAGATTTTGTTTTGCTAATTCACCAGTTAGTGTGGCAACATCCAATTGGCCGTCATTGAATAAATTCAACGCTGTCGATGCTTCTTTGATTACATCATAATGAATCGTTTCAGCTTTGACATTGGCTTTATCCCAGTACTTGTCGTTTTTCACTAAATCCCAACTCGTTTCAGATTGTTTCCAATTTTCAACGATGAAAGGTCCGTTATACACGACACTGTCACTATCTTTCCCATAGTTATCACCAAATTCTTCCAACGCTTTTTGATTTTGTGGGAAGAACGTAGGGAATGTTAATAATGAGGTGAAGTAAGGTTTCGCTTCACTTAAATGAACTTCTAGTGTATGATCGTCAATTGCTGTTACACCCAACTCATCGACGGCTTTTTCTCCTGCTGAAATTGCTTCGGCATTTTCGACAGTATCAATTAATAAGAAACTGTAAATCAACGCATTTTTTGGATCAATCATTTTTTTCCAAGCAGCTTCAAAATCATGCGCTGTTACGGGATCATCATTACTCCAAATCGCATCGTCTCGCAAGGTAATCGTGTACGTTTTTCCATCTTCAGAAATTTCAGGCAATTCTTTCGCCACTGCGGGAATCACTTCATCATTTTCATCTAAGGCATACAACCCTTCAAAAGCTGCAGTATGTGTGATTGCATCGGGAAAATCTAACATATTTGACGTATCTAAAGTTGTTAATTCTGATGCAGACATTAAATTAATTGGTGTTGCTTCTTCTTCTTTTGGTTTCCCTGTTGAACAACCGACTAATGCTAAAGTTGCTAGGGCACCTAACCATATTCCCTTTTTATTCATTTTATTCCTCCTAGTCGCGGTCGACTAACATCCAGACAACTACTGCTGGTTCGTCGCCGTCATTGTAATTGATGTGACCTTCTCCTTTTTCAATCAATTGTGCATCGCCTGGTTTTCCAAGTAAGTCTTGTCCATCTTCTAAAATTGTATGTGCAGTTCCAGAAATGATGTACGAATATTCATCTTGGTCGTGGCGAGCAAACCCTTCTGCCGGATTTTTTTCACCAGGTTGTAACGTAATTAATCCCATAGTGACTCGATCGTTCGGTTGATTCTCTTTATCAAAAAAGATATTCATCTTTTCTGCCAGAGTCGGTTTAATAATCATAGCAACTCTCCTCTCCTTTTTGTTACACCTAATATTACTTGAAAACGTTACAAAGTCAATCTTTCAAAGGGGGAAATCGCAACAGCCAGAAAAAATATTGCATTTAGGTTTTCATTACCTAAAAACTGTGCTATGCTTTTGCTGTATTTAAAATTAAATAGAATCTAATCACAAAGGGGAGTCCATCTGGGCTGAGATTGAGTTTACTCTAAACCCTTCGTACCTGTTTCGATCATTCGAACGTAGGAATTGTGACGAGTTGAAGTGTACATTATAAATGTCATCCACTTCTCCTTTGTGAATTGTGAAGATTCTAAAGGAGGAGTTTTTTTATGCGTTCATCAACAACAAAAATTTGGGTGGAAGGAACGATTCTAGCAGCTTTAGCAATGGTGCTATCGTTTATTCCAGTCGATATTGGTTCGAGTTTTTCCATTTCACTGGGGCAAATCCCAATGGCAGTTTATGCCTTACGCCGTGGGCCCAAAGCTGGATTATTAGCAGCTTTCATTTGGGGAATGTTACATTTCCCGACAGGAAAAGTGTACTTTCTGAGTGTCATTCAAGTCTTAATTGAATATCCGCTGGCATTTACTTTTGTTGGATTAACAGGAGTCGTCGCGAAACAGTTACAACAAGCTATCGCCGAGGGAAATGCGATAGTAGCACGCAAACAAATTGTTTCCGGTGTACTGATTGGGGCGTTTGCTCGTTACTTCTGGCATTTTGTTGCTGGTTGGGTTTTCTGGGGCACCTATGCTTTATGGGGCATGAGTCCGATAGTATTCTCATTCATCATGAACGGGATTAGTGGTTTAGCAACAGCGATTGTCACAACCATCGTGTTATTAGTATTGTATCGTATGAATCCTACGATTTTTGTTCCTAAAGACACCGTTTGATAGAGGATAATATTTGATGAATTTTGTGACAATTGCACGTGAGGCAGCAACAGAGAGCTGGGTGTATAGTTTGGAACATCCTTTTATTCAAGAATTACAGCAAGGGCCATTATCTAAAGCCTGTTTTCGTTATTATTTATTGCAAAATCGCTATTATTTAGCAGCACTGCAATTGGTCTATTTAGCAATTGAGAAACAAACGGAGCAGCCCACGATAAAACAATGATGCAAGACGGTGCCAAACGTTTAATCGCAGGAGAGATTGGGATTCGAGATACTTTTTTTGATACGCTACAAATTACTGCAGAAGAAGTGCAACAAACACCGATTGCTACGGTTCCACAAGCATACGTTGCCCATAGATTCTGTTTCCGTGGCGTTTGCCAGTCTCTTACCGTGTGCGTGGTTGTATCAAGAAATTGGTTTAGCATTGCGTTCAGGATTACCGCATCCGGTGTATCAACGTTGGATTGATACTTGTATCACACCAGAAAGTATGCGTATTGTCCATGAAGAACAAGAATTATTGAACCACTTATATCAAGAAGCCTCCATGTTAGAACGTCAACAAATGGTCAATGCCTTTGTGACGAGTACCCAAATGGAAGTGGCTTTTTGGGACATGGCGTATGGTTTCGACAAATAAAGGAGTCCGTTATGGGAAATCAAAAATTACAGAAAGTAACCTATCTTGCGATGATGATTGCGTTAGATGTGGTATTATCCCCTTTGTTTCGTATTGAAGGTATGGCACCGATGTCGAGTGTCATGAATGTGTTGGCGGGTGTTTTATTAGGACCGATGTATGGAACTATCATGGCTTTGGTTTGTGGCATTATTCGAATGACCTTATTAGGCATTCCTCCATTGGCGTTAACAGGTGCTGTTTTCGGTGCCTTTTTAGCAGGTTTGGGTTATCGTCTATATCCATCAGTGATTTCTTCTATGGTAGGGGAAGTTATTGGTACTGGCATTATTGGTTCGCTAGTTTCGTATCCAGTAATGGTCTGGTTTACAGGAAGTAGTAATGAGTTTTATTGGTTAATGTATACGCCGCGGTTCATTGGTGCGGCCTGTATCGGTTCAGCAATTGCCTTTTTCATCTGGCAAAAAGCAAAAACAATTCCAGCTATTCAAAAAATTCAATCATTCTATCAAGGAGCGTCACTATGACAAATTGGCAAACAAAACTAGCAGAAGCGTTCCCTTTAAAAAAAGCGCCGTTGGTTCATTGCATTACCAATGAAATTACCAATGAATTATTGGCAAATGGTTTATTATTCGTTGGGGCAAAACCGATTATGGCAGAAGATGTTCGTGAGTTTCCAGATTTATTTAAAAGTACCGATGGCTTATTACTCAATATGGGGCGCATGTCGATTGCTCGTGAAGAGGCATTAGTAGCAGCAAGCAAATTAGCTCAGGACAAACCGGTAGTCGTGGATATTGTCGGGGCGGCAGCGACTCCTTTGCGGTTAGATTTAGCGCATCGTTTAGCGAAAAATCAACCAAGTGTGATCAAAGGCAATATTTCTGAACTCCGCGCATTTTGTGGGTTAACGTCAGGCGGACGTGGTGTAGATGGTAGTGCTTCAGATCAAGAAGATGCGGCAATCGACGAATTAATCGCAGCATTACAAAAACAAGATCCTGCGATTACTTATCTTGCAACAGGGAAAAAAGACGTTGTGGTGAAAGGGGATCAAGTTTGGTTATTGGCAAATGGCGTTCCGGAATTAGATTGTTTTACAGGAACAGGTGATTTAGTAGGCGCGTTGATTACCGCTTTTTTAGGCGCTGGTTATGAAGCTGTGGAAGCAACTCTTTTAGGTGTTAGTTATTTGAACTGTTGTGGGGAGCAAGCCAAAAAGCAGCTTTTACCGACTGTGGGCTTGGCTGATTTTCGTCATGAAACTTTAAATCAATTATCGCTATTGTCGCAAGATACGACTTGGAGTCAAGCGGTGAAAGGAGGAAAACGATGAAAGAACTCGCTTTATATTTAGTAACCCAACGTTATGGGACAACAGAAGATTTTTTGCAAACAATTGAAGAGGCCTGTCAAAGTGGTGTGACTCTAGTACAACTACGTGAAAAAAACTTATCAACACGGGACTTTTATGAATTGGCGCAGCAAGTAAAAACAATTACCGACCAGTATGCAGTGCCATTGATTATTAATGACCGTGTAGATATTTGTTTAGCAGTAGATGCAGCTGGTGTGCATATTGGTGATGATGAATTGCCAGTAGCGATTACACGCCAATTGATTGGTGAGAAGTGGTTAGGTGTGTCGGCAAAAACTGTCACACGTGCTAAAGAAGCCCAAAAAGAAGGGGCGGATTACCTAGGTGTAGGTGCTATTTTCCCAACAAAAACAAAAAATACGGCATTAACTTCGATGGAAACCCTGCAAGAAATTACCGAAGCAATTAGCATTCCTGTGGTTGCGATTGGGGGGATTACCGAGGAACGACTTGCGGCTTTTTCAGGAGTTCCGATTGCTGGTGTTGCAGTAGTTAGTGAGATTATGCGAGCAACTTCTGTTTCTGAAAAGGTAAAAAATATGCGTCAAAAAATCCAAGCATGGGAGGAGAAATAGATGGAAAACAGTACACCGCAAGTGGTAACAATTGCCGGTTCTGATTCTGGTGGAGGTGCTGGGATTCAAGCCGATTTAAAAACGTTTCAAGCACGCCATGTTTTTGGAATGAGTATTGTCATTGCCTTGACTGCACAAAATACTTTGGGCGTGCAAGCAAGTTATCCCATACCTTGTTCCTTTATTGATGCGCAATTTGCGTCATTAGCTGCTGATTTTGCCATTAAAGCGTCAAAAACGGGGATGTTAGCCGATAGCGAACATGTCGCCGCTGTGGTTAAAAATTTGCAAACATACGATTTTGGTCCATTAGTAGTAGATCCAGTGATGATTGCCAAAGGTGGACATCCTTTGTTAACAGAAGATGCCATTCAGTTAATTAAAGAAGAATTGCTGCCTTTAGCAACCATTGTGACGCCTAATTTACCAGAAGCCGAAGTTTTAGTAGGCTATGAGATTGAAACAGAAGCAGATATGCAAAGAGCAGCTCGTGATTTACAACATCTTGGTGTGCAACATGTTGTCATGAAAGGCGGACATAAAGCAGGGGATGAATCTGCGGATTATGTTTTGCTAGCCGATCAAACAGACTTTTGGTTACGTACGCCACGGATTGCAACGAAAAATACGCATGGAACGGGTGATACTTTTTCGTCTTGTATTGTTGCCGAATTAGCGAAAGGCGTTCCTGTGAAAGAAGCCATCATTACGGCGAAAAAATTTATTCAAGGTGCCATTCAAGAAGGAATTTTCGTTGGTCATGGGCATGGACCGACCAATCATTGGGCAAATTTGAGTGAAGACGTTCGGGTAGAAGAATAAGAAACACGCACATCAGACGAGAGAACAATCTGATGTGCGTGTTTCTTTATAGTAGCGAGCTGTTACCATGAAATAAGGCCTCTTTATTGACATTATGGAAATATAAAAAAGAAACAACTGACGATTTCTATTTTTAGAATCAATCGTTTGTTTCTTTTGTGTTGCGACACGCAACAGTATGGATAGATTATTAAAAATGAGTGCTTGATAATGAGGCGAAAGCTAAATGGTCTTCGTCGATATCTAATTGCCAAATATTTTTGATCAAATCATAAGATAATTGGCCGATTAAAGCATCTTCTTTAAAAGGTGGGGTAGCAACCCGAAAACGAGTGTCTTCCACAACAAAGATAGGAATTTGAAAAGCGTCTTCTGTTTTTATCGCTTGATCGAAAGAAAAAACGAGACCTTCACGCATCAATTCTCGCAATGATTTGACTAAATCGACATTTAATTTTTCAACAGGGCGTGGTTTTCGAAGGAAGCCACGTTTTTGATTGATAATTTCAAAAACAATGCGCGTTAATTTACTTGCTAAAATGCGATAGAACTCATCCAAATAACGATAATAGGTACGCGCGATATTGTCTTTTAAATCGAAGTAAACAAAGTTGTTTTGTAATTTATAAAAAAAGGGCGAATGCAGATGTGTTTTCATATGCCCAAAATAAAGTAATTCAGAAATTTCTAGCGGTGTTAATTCTTTTAACATTGCTAAATCAGTAAAATCAATCCATTTGTTTTCTTCTACGGGTCGAATTTTTTCGATTGTACGAAAATAATTTTCTACGGCTTCATTGCCACGAACAACTTTCATAGCGGTATGTGCTTCATAATCGCCTAAATCACTTGAAGGATTTAAGAGCAATAAATTCTTGGGTTGGTGAACAATCCCTTGATGAAAATCTTGTATGGTAATTCCTTGCGTTAACACAGCGTTGCTAATTGTATCAATATGTACATAAACCAATTCTTTCATGTCCAACCTCCCCCATCATGTTGTTCAGTCATAGGTACATTTTACAATAAAGATTTTAAAAAAGCTTGTTTCTTTTCCTTTAAAAATTGATTACAAAATGGAGAGTTTTACAAGAAATATTTCACGCGTTTTTCTACAACAATTGTTCTATGATATGATGAAAAGAGAAACTGAATGGAGAGAATGAGAATTAGAATGAAAAAGAAATCAAAAATAAAAAATTTGGTCATTAATTTACTGATTGTTCTATTAATTTTGTTAGGTTTGGCGTTGATTTTCAATAACAAAATAAAAAACTTTATTATAGAAAAACAAAGCGACAAATATACGATTTCACATGTTTCACGTGAAAACATTGTCGAAAATGCCAACAAAGAAGCGAGTTTTGATTTTGAGGCAGTCGAATCGGTCAGTGCAGAGAAAGTGTTACAAGCACAAATGAAACAGACAGAGTTGCCTGTTATTGCAGGCGTAGCGATTCCTAGTGTGGCAATCAATTTGCCGATTTTTAAAGGTCTAGGTAATGAAGGTTTATGGTATGGTGCTGGAACTTTTCGTCCAGACCAAGTAATGGGTGAGGGGAATTATGCGCTAGCGAGTCATCGCTTGGAAGAATCGGATTTATTATTCTCTCATTTGGATCAAGTCGCGATTGGTGATGTGGTTTATTTAACAGACCTTGAACATGTCTATACTTATAAAGTAACGGTTTCAACACGAATTGACCCGACACAGGTTGAAGTTGTTGAAGACGTTCCAGGGAAAAAAATGGTGACGTTGATTACTTGTGGGGAAGCTAGTGCAGTGACGCGTTGGATGGTTCAAGGGGAGTTGGTGCAAGTGACAGCAATGGATCAAGCGACAGAAGCGATGTTGGCTGCCTTTCAAATGGCACAAAAAACGTATTAATTTCTTAGGAGGTACCTCACATGAAAAGTGAAAAACTATTTTTGTCCGACCTCAAACAATCGCCTATTTTTTCAACAAGTCAATTAGCAGTCCCATTTTATTCGTCACATTCTGAAGCACGAGCAGCGTTTATTCAGCAAGTAAGAAAAAAGCAAGCGTGGCAATTGATGGGTTCGCACCACTTGTTTTTAGCGGTGGCATTTGATGAACAGCGAGCAACTTTGCGTAATTTATTGTATATCCCAATGGAAAATTTTTCTTGGAAGAAAAGTTTAGCATTAATTGAAACCTTTTTGCGTCAACATTTCGTCAAAGAATTTTTTATTCCCATTTCATTAGGAGAGATGATGACGCAATGGCTGATTGCCAAGGGATATGAGCAAACGGCTGCGGGCTTTAAAAAAGTATTTACGTATCATACAGCGTTGGTTTTAGGCGGTGGTGGTGCCCGAGGATCGTATCAAATTGGTGTGTGGCAAGCATTAAAAAGCTTGGGTATTTCATTTGATTTGATGACTGGTACATCGGTGGGCGCATTGAATGGCGCATTGATTTTAATGGATGACGTAGATGTTGCCCGCGACTTATGGTTAACAATTAGTACCGACAAAGTGTTGGCCTTTCCAGAGGCGTGTGCGACCAATCAAACATTGAAAGAATTAGTGCAACAAGTCGGATCGCTAGCCACGACAGCACTTAAAGAAAATGGAGCCAGTTCTAAACCATTGCAAGAATTACTCATCCAAACGTTTGATGCCGAAAAAATGCAAAAAAGGCAAGTGCCATTATTTGTTTGTACGACACGTTTTCCAGCTTTACAAGAAGTGGTTCATCATTATGATGTGACCAATGGTTTGGATGAATTGAAATGGTTAGTCGCGTCGGCGTCGTTTTATCCGGGAATGGTTCCCATGGAAATTGAGCAAGAATTCTATGTCGATGGTGGGTATCGCAATAATTTACCGATTGACGTTGCTTTAGCACATGGCGCAACGGAGTGTATTTGTGTCGATATTAAAGGCCCCGGAATTGCTAAAAAAACAACTATTCCAGAAGAAGTTGCAGTCGTCAATTACTGCTCCCCATGGTCATTAGGAAATTTATTAGTTTTTGATAGTAATCGTTCAGAAACCAACTATCGTTTAGGATATTTAGAAACGATGAAATCTTTTGACCAATTCAATGGCTATTGGTATACCTTTACTTTAGAGACGACTTGGCAAAAAGAATGGCACGCCTTTTTGCGTTATTTACAAAAGGACCAGCAGTCTTTAGCGCTACTCCAACGGACTGAGTTTTGGAAAAAAGTTGGAAAATTGTATCAACACAAAGCACCAGTGGAACAAGGTGGTTTGATTTTGTTAGAGTTAATTGGCCGATTTTTTGGTTTAGAAGCTACGCATGTCTATACGAAAGAAAGCTTTTTAACAGGTATCCAACAAGCCTTTCGTCAAGAACAGCTAGCAATTGGGACACTGTCCATTTCTGAATGGTTAGCAACTTATCGTAATCAACGTTTTGTGTTATCTGAAAAAAATCAATTGGCTCATCTCTACCAAATTATCATCGAGAAAAAGGAGCTACCGATACAAATCATTTCATTCGCACCAGTGCTTGTTGTCGCCGCGAAATTTTTAGTCTATTTATTAACAGAGACGGAATTTGTACACCCTTCCGAAAATACGTTACAATAAAAGAAATGAATCAAGAAAAGAGGCATGTGAAATGGCAAATGAATTTTCCTATGAAATTGTTGAAGAGATTGCCGTATTATCAGAAAACCCGAAAGGCTGGCGTAAAGAGTTAAACTTAGTCAGTTGGAATGGACGACCACCAAAATTTGATTTGCGTGATTGGAGTCCCGGTCATGAAAAAATGGGGAAAGGCGTCACGTTGTCTAACGAAGAATTTGCAGCTTTGAAACAGACGCTAACATCAATGTAAAAGGAGTTTTCGATAATGAAAAGTATGACTGGTTTTGGCAAAGCATTGTGTGAGTCAGCGCACTATCAGATTGAAGTGGAAATGAAAAGTGTGAATCATCGGTTTTTAGACATTCAGTTGCGTAACCCGCGCCAATTAAATGTCTATGAGCAAGCGATTCGCCAAACAATTAAAGATACGTTACAACGTGGACGCATTGAAGTGTATATCACGTTAAAAGAAAAAGGAGATAGCAACAAAGAAGTTGTGGTTCATTGGGATTTGATGGAAGAATTAGTTACCACGATGCAAAGTGAAGCGAAAGCACGATTTCAGACTGATTTACCAGCAAAAACTATCTTGAAACGTTTGATTAATAATGAAGCATTTATCGACATTCAAGAAAAACAAACCGAAGATCAAGAGTTAGAATTGTCTGTTTTAGCAGCTGTTAAACAAGCTGCCGAAGCCAACAATGCTAGTCGTGAAGTAGAAGGTGCTGGCATTCTGCAAATTTTAGAAGACAATCGACACGCATTAGCACAAAAAATCACTGAATTAGCAACATTTGTTGACACATACGAAGCAGACTACAAAGAACGTTTTGAAAAGAAATTAACGGACTGGTTAGGCGCGACAGTGGAACAAGACCGTTTGTTAACTGAAATGGCGATTTTATTGGAACGTGGCGATATTCATGAAGAGCTTGACCGCATGACAATTCATCTGTCATCAATGGCAACGATGCTGCAATCGGCAAAACCGGTCGGACGTGAACTCGATTTTCTGATTCAAGAAATGAATCGAGAAGTGAACACTATTGGTTCAAAATCAAGCCCGATTGTTATTAAAAATGCCGTTGTTCAAATGAAAACAATCATTGAAAAAATCCGTGAACAAGTCCAAAATGTGGAATAATACATCGGATAAAAGACTGGATTATACGGGCATTTAAATAGTTTTTTAATAAAATTCTCGTTATAATAAAGTAATTCTTGAAAGTTTTTGAAAAAAAGTGCAAAATAGACGTTAAGCAAATCGAACAGTGAAAGGACGTCAATATGACAGAGCGAGGATTATTAATCGTATTATCTGGACCTTCCGGCGTTGGTAAGGGAACAGTACGTAAAGCGATATTTGATAGTGAAGATAACGATTTTCAATATTCTATTTCAATGACAACACGTAAAAAGCGTATCGGAGAAGTAGAGGGTGTGGATTATTATTTCCGCAGTCATGAGGAATTTGAAGAGCTAATTGCTGCTGGTCAAATGTTAGAATATGCAGAATATGTAGGAAATTATTATGGTACGCCATTGTCTTATGTACAACAAACATTAGATGAAGGAAAAGACGTTTTCTTAGAAATCGAAGTACAAGGTGCCTTACAAGTAAAAGAGAAAGTGCCAGATGGTGTGTTTATTTTCTTAACACCACCAGATTTAACGGAATTACGTTCACGAATCACTGGACGTGGTACCGACTCAATCGAAGTTATTGATGAACGAATGCGTGTTGCTCGCGAAGAAATTGAAATGATGGCATTGTATGACTATGCAGTTGTCAACGATGAAGTTCCTTTAGCCGTCCAACGAATTAAAGATATCATTTCAAGCGAACATTTCCGCGTCGAACGCGTAATTGGAAAATATAGAAAAATGTTAGAGGAGTTGTAGAAACTATGATGTTAAAACCGTCAATCGATTCATTGTTGGATCGTGTTAATTCAAAATATTCATTAGTTATTTTAGCTAGTAAACGTGCCCACGAACTAGATGGTGGTGCTCAAGCAACCTTAGATAAATTTGATTCAGTTAAAAGTGTTGGTCAAGCACTCGAAGAAATCGAAGCTGAGACAGTTATCAGTGACCCACATCCAGAAGTGAAACGTGCACGCTTGAAAATGGAAGCAGAAGAGCGCCGCGCACAAAAAGAACAAGAACAAAAAGAATTAGAAGAACGTATTCGTCAAGAACAAAAATTATAATTATTGTGGGGTCTGGAAAAATATTCCAGACTCCTTTTGGTTGTAAAAGTTAAATTTTTTTTGCTTTACAGACAAAACTTGCCAAGTTTAGTAAAATGTAGGAAACCATGAAGGGAGGAAACGGTCATTGTTAGCAGAAGTTATTGTAGATGTACCAACAATGCAGACAGATCAACCCTTTACTTATTTTGTACCAGCAGAATTGCAAGAAGTGATTGAAGTCGGTATGCGCGTCGAGGTGCCATTTGGTGGTGCGGATCGTCACATCCAGGGATTTGTGACGGGATTAGTTGACGGAATAGAAACGGCACAATTAAAATCAATTATTCGCGTATTAGATTTAGCTCCAGTGTTAAATACGGAACTGCTACAACTAGCAGATTTTATGAAAGAGAAAACGTTTGCCTTTAAAATTACCTGTTTTCAAACGATGTTACCGAGTGTGATGAAAGCAGAATATCAAAAAAACTTCGTGTTAAAAGACCCTAGTCATCCAGTTCATACGTATTTTTCTGAAAAAGAGACGCTGGATTGGCAAGAGGTCGAGTCATTAGGGCTGTTAAACCAATTCAAAAAATTACGGGCTGAGAATGTCGTTGACGTGCAGTACGTGGTTAAAAATAAAAATAAAGTCAAAACCATTCGTTATGTGAAAAGTTTCGTTACATCCGACAACCGTTCGCAGATTGAAGAAACACTGAAAAAAACTGCCAAACGTCAGCAACAACTTGTTTCCTTATTAGCAGCAAATCCGACGCAACCGTTATCTTTTTATAAAGAACATGGAATTACAACAGCCATTTTAAACCAAGGCGTTGACAATGGATGGTTAGCTTTTGAAGAAGTGGAAGCATATCGCGATCCTTACCAACATCGAACATTTGAAAAAACACAATCATTGGCATTAAATCCAGAACAACAACAAGCCGTTGATGCGATTTTGTCTTCAGAAGGGCAAGCGGATGTCTTTTTATTGGAAGGCATTACAGGTAGTGGAAAGACGGAAGTGTATTTACAAACGATTGCTTCTCTATTAGCACAAGGGAAAACGGCGATGATGCTCGTTCCAGAAATTGCGTTGACACCACAAATGGTTGAGCGTTTTAAGAGTCGTTTTGGCGAAGCAGTGGCTGTCTTACACAGTGGCTTATCATATGGTGAAAAATACGATGAATGGCGTAAAATTGAACGTAAAGAAGCACAAGTGGTGGTCGGTGCGCGTTCGGCGGTATTTGCTCCTTTGGAAAATATTGGGGTGATTATTATCGATGAAGAACATGAAGCATCTTATAAACAAGACGAAGCGCCACGTTACCATGCCCGTGATTTAGCCATTTGGCGAGGAAATTACCACCAATGTCCAGTCGTGCTAGGTAGTGCAACCCCTTCTTTAGAATCACGTGCCCGAGCTCAAAAAAACGTGTATCGTTTATTGCCTTTAAGTCATCGCGCAAATCCACATGCGACATTGCCTAGTGTGCAAATTGTTGATTTAAAAGAAGAATTTGTACAAAAAAACACCAGTACGTTTTCACGTGTTTTGCAAGAAAAGATTACGGATCGTTTGGCTAAAAACGAGCAAATTGTTTTGTTACTTAATCGTCGTGGTTATTCTTCGTTTGTGATGTGCCGGGATTGTGGCTATGTTTTACCTTGCCCAAACTGTGACATTTCGCTAACGTTGCATATGGATACGAAAACGATGCGTTGTCATTATTGTGGACATGAAGAAGCCATTCCGTACCGTTGTCCTGATTGTGGGGGCAAGAAAATTCGTTATTATGGTACAGGAACTCAAAAAGTCGAAGAAGAACTCCAAGCGCTTTTTCCAGAAGCCCGTATTTTGCGGATGGATGTAGATACCACACGACGCAAAGGTGCACATGAAAAGATTCTCCAAACCTTTGGTGAACAGAAGGCCGATATTTTGTTAGGTACGCAAATGATTGCTAAAGGACTTGATTTTCCGAATATCACCTTAGTTGGGGTCTTGAATGCAGACACCGCCTTGAATTTACCTGATTTTCGTTCAAGTGAGCGGACGTTCCAACTGCTAACGCAAGTGAGTGGACGAGCAGGTCGAGCAGAAAAATCCGGTGAAGTGATTATTCAAACATTTAATCCTGAGCACCATGCTATTGTGTTAGCCCAAATGCAAGATTACGAGCATTTCTATCAAAAAGAAATGCTGATGCGTCATCAAAGTGGGTATCCACCTTATTACTTTACGGTGAAAATTTCTTGTAGTCATCCGGAAGAACAAGTCGTAGCGAAAAAAATGTTTCAAATTGCCCAACAAGTCAAACAAACATTAAGTCCGCAAAGTATCTTATTAGGTCCAATTCCAAGTGGTGTGGCACGTGTAAAAAATCGTTACCACTACCAATTGATTATCAAATATAAAAAAGAACCATTACTACAAGGATTATTACGTGATATTTTGGAAGATAGCCAAAAAGAACAGCGCAAAAATCTGTATGTATCAATTGACAATGAACCACTTAATTTTATTTAAACTAAAGGAGAAATTATGCGATATCCAATTATTATCCACCCTGAGGAACAACTTCGTAAACCCTGTGAACCGATTACTGTGGTGACCGATGAGTTAGTCCAGTTATTAGAAGATATGTATGAAACGATGCTAGCCCATGATGGTATCGGAATTGCAGCACCGCAAATTGGAAAAAATATCCAAGTTGCTGTTGTTGAAGTTGAAGAAGGCGAACTATTTGAACTGATTAATCCAGAAATTATTGAAGCAAAAGGGAGCGATATTGATGTAGAAGGCTGCCTAAGCATTCCGCATGTGTATGGAACAGTCGAACGTGCTGATGAAGTGACGGTACGTTATTATGATCGTGAAGGAGTTGAAATGGAAGTCCAAGCATTTGGTTACTTGGCACGGGCATTTCAACATGAAATCGATCATTTAAATGGTAAATTATTTATTGATACGATGATTGATCGTATTCCAGAAGAAGAACTAGAAGCTTATGTAGAGGAGCATGACCATGACTAAAATTGTATTTATGGGCACCCCCCAATTTTCGGTTCCAATCTTAGAAGGATTGGTAGCAAATGGTTACGAGGTTGTAGCGGCAGTGACACAACCAGACCGTCCTGTGGGCCGTAAAAAAATTATCACCCCAACACCTGTCAAAGAAGCCGCTTTGCGTTTAGACATCCCCGTTTTACAACCAGAGAAAATTTCTGGTTCACCAGAGATGGAAAAGATTGGTGAATTACAACCAGATTTGATTGTGACAGCAGCATTTGGTCAGTTTTTACCAGAGCGTTTATTACAAATACCAACACATGGCGCGATTAACGTGCATGCCTCTTTATTACCAAAATACCGAGGTGGTGCACCCGTACATTATTCTATTATGAATGGTGAAAAAGAAACAGGTGTCACAATTATGGAAATGATTAAAAAAATGGATGCAGGCGGTATTTATTCACAAGCCAGTTTACCAATTACTCGTCAAGATGATGTAGGTATGATGTTTGATAAACTTAGTCTATTAGGCAAAGAGTTATTATTAGAAACTTTACCTAAAATTTTAGATGGTTCCTTGCAACCAGTTCCACAAGATGAAGAGAAAGTGACTTTCTCACCGAATATTACGCGTGAACAAGAAGCGATTGATTGGCATAAAACGGCGGAAGAAATCGATTGTCAAGTACGCGGCATGCGTCCATGGCCGATTGCTTTTGCGATGTATAATGACCAACGTTGGAAATTATGGGCAGTAACTCCCTTAGAAGAAACCACTGACGCACAACCAGGGACGATTATTCATCGGGATAAAAAAGCGCTATGGATTGCTTGTGGCAATCAGACAGTAGTAGCAATTGATGAATTACAACCAGCTGGTAAAGGAAAACAAACGATTGCCGCCTTTTTAAATGGTAGTGGGCAACAAGTCGCAGTTGGACAACAGGTGAACTAGAATGAAAAACAAAACCAAGAAAACTGTGCGTTTTGTCGCACTTGATGCGTTAGAACGTGTACAAAAAGGTGGCGCGTATTCCAATTTGTTATTACGTGATGCCATTAACAAAGGACAATTAAACGAAAAAGATAGTCGCTTATTAACAGAATTAGTGTATGGAACCATTAGCCATCAGTTATTATTATCTTTTTACTTACAACCGTTTATTGCGAAAGCCAAAAAAGTCGATGATTGGGTCAAATTATTGTTACAGCTTTCGTTGTATCAGTTATTGTATTTAGACAAAGTACCGAGTCATGCCGTTTTAAATGAAGCGGTTGAGATTGCGAAAGTTCGTGGCAATGTGGGAATTGGCAAATTTGTCAATGGCGTGTTGCGCAATGTGCAACGTCAAGATGTCCCTGAACTAACGACTATCAAAGATCCAATGAAACGTTTGGCAACTGAAATTAGTATGCCTCAGTGGCTTGTCGAAAAATTAGTCAAAGAAATTGGAGTAGAAGAGACGCGCCAATTAGGCTTGTCTTTATTTGAAACTAGTCATGTAAGTTGTCGAGTCGATTCTCGTAAAATGACGCGTCAAGAAGCAATCCAAGTATTAATTGACGAAGGAATTGAGGCCAGAGAAAGCAGTGTGTCACCTGAAGGCATTATTGCAGAAAAAGGCTTTATTGCTGGTAGCCGTCTATTTAAAGAAGGCATTTTAACGGTTCAAGATGAAAGCTCGATGTTGGTTGCTCCAGCATTACAAATTGAGCCACATCATCAAGTATTAGATGCTTGTGCAGCTCCTGGAGGAAAAACCACTCATATTGCGACATTTTTAGATAAAAAAGCTGGCGGACAAGTGACATCGTTAGATATCCATCGCCACAAGGTTGCTTTAATTGAAGAGAATGCAGAACGTCTACACGTATCTGATGTTGTTTGTGCGTTGGAATTAGATGCCCGTCAAGCAGCCGATGAATTTTCAACGAATACGTTTGACCGTATTTTGGTTGATGCACCGTGTTCAGGTTTAGGCTTGATGCGCCGTAAACCAGACATTAAATACAACAAAAAACAAGCGGATTTTGACAAATTACCTGAAATCCAATTAGCAATTTTAGAGAGTGTTGCCCCTACTCTGAAAACGGATGGTCTTTTAGTTTACAGCACGTGTACATTTGCACCCGAAGAAAATCAAGCAGTCGTTGCCCGTTTCTTACAAGCACATCCAGAATTCACTTTAGTTGATATTCCAGTTAGTGATGTGTTACAACCAAGTATCGAGAACAAGATGCTGACAATTTATCCGCACCAATATATGACAGATGGATTTTTTATCAGCTGTTTACGCAAAAAATGATGAGGTGAAAAATATGGAGATTCGTTATAAAAGTGATGTAGGAAAAAGGCGTAATACCAACCAAGATTACGCTGCCGTATTTACCAATCAAAAAGGATATACGTTAGCATTATTAGCAGATGGAATGGGCGGACATCAAGCAGGTGACGTTGCCAGTCATGATACTGTTGAAGAAATTGGCAGTAAATGGCAAGCTTCTGATATTTCAGATAGCGAAAAAGCAGCCCAGTGGTTAATCCAGCATATACAAGCTGAAAATGAAACCATTTATCAGCGTGGTCAAGCGACCCCTGAGTTAAGTGGCATGGGAACTACGTTAGAAGCAGTTGTTATTTTGGATGATCAATTTACCTTGGCACACGTAGGGGATAGCCGTACGTACTTATTGCGAGAAAACGAGCTAATTCAACTAACAGAAGATCATTCCCTAGTGAATGCCTTGGTAAAATCAGGGGAAATCACCTTGGAGATGGCAACCAATCATCCACGCAGAAATGTGGTGACTCGCTCAGTAGGAATGCCTGGTGTAGTGGAAGTGGATGTAGCGACACATTTTATTGCAGACAATGACTATCTGATGCTTTGTTCAGATGGGTTAACCAATATGGTTAGCGAAGAGTTAATTTATGAATATATCATGACCAGTTCTTCATTAGAAGAAGCCATGGAGCGTTTAATTGATGCAGCGAATGAACAGGGTGGGGTCGATAACATCACTGTATTATTGATGGACCTTGGAGGTGTCAGTCAATGATTGAAACAGGAAAAAAATTAAGCGGACGTTATTTAATTTTGGGTAGTATCGGTAGTGGCGGTATGGCAAATGTTTATTTAGCACGCGACTTAATTTTAGATAGAGAAGTAGCGATTAAGGTTTTACGTTACGATTTCCGTGATGATACAGATGCTATTCGTCGTTTTCAACGCGAAGCTTTAGCTGCTACGGAACTGGTTCATCCTAATATCGTGTCTGTTTATGATGTGGGTGAAGAAGACAATATGCAATATTTGGTGATGGAATACGTGAAAGGCATGGATTTAAAACGTTATATCCAAACGCACTATCCGATTCCGTATCCAGAAATTGTTGATATTATGCAACAAATTCTATCAGCTGTCGCTTTAGCGCACCAACATCGCATTATTCATCGCGATTTAAAACCACAAAACATTTTGATTAATGAAGAGGGTGTCGTAAAAATTGCTGATTTTGGGATTGCGATTGCGTTATCGGAGACGTCCATCACCCAAACAAACACAATGCTTGGATCGGTTCATTATTTATCACCCGAACAAGCACGTGGAAGCATGGCAACAAATCAATCTGACATTTATGCGATTGGGATTATTTTATATGAAATGTTGACTGGTCGCGTGCCATTTGATGGAGAATCAGCCGTGACGATTGCTTTAAAACATTTTCAGGATGATATTCCATCGATTCGTATTTATGATAAAGAGGTTCCGCAATCACTTGAAAATATTGTGTTAAAAGCAACTGCGAAAGAGCAAAGTGATCGTTACAAAGAAGCAGATGAAATGCGTCAAGATATTTCTAGCGCGCTTTCTCCAGAACGTTTAAATGAGCCACTTTGGGAACCACATGCGATGATTGATGAAACAAAAATTTTAACCCCAATTTCAGAAGATACGCCAATGCCAGATTCATTTAAAGAGATGCCATTGCCCAAAGAAGAAACAACAGAATCCGCACCACAGAAACCCGAAAAGAAAAAGAAGAAACGAAAATTATGGTTAATTTTACCCATCTTGCTTTTTTGTGCGGTTGCGGGATTGGTGTATTATTTAGTCTTTGGTGGTGGTAGAAACCAAGTGACGATTCCCGAAGTTGCTGGTTTAACCGAAGCAGCAGCCCGTGAAACGTTACATGATGCTGGTGTTGAAGTCGCCACTGAAACCAAAGAATTTCCAAGCGATCAAGTTCCTGAGAATCATGTGGTGAAAACTGATCCAGAAGAAGGCGCAGTGATTAAACGCACCAAAGAAGTCTTGTTGTACATTAGTACAGGGAGCAAAAAAGTTGAAATGAAAGACTATGTCGGTCAAGAGAAGGATAAAGTTCTTGCTGAATTGAAGTCACTAGATTTTGACGAAAAGAAAATTAAAATTGAAGAAGTCTTTGATGAAGATACGCCGGTGGAGGAAGTCATCGATCAAACACCATCAGCTGGAGAAGAAGTCGTTCCGAAAGACACCGAAGTAGAATTGACTGTCAGCAAAGGCCCAGAACCTGTGATGATGCCTAATCTCTATGGGTATAGTGAACGTGATGCGCGTGCCGAGTTAACGAATTATGGTTTAGGGAACAACGCTGTCGTGATTGCGGAAGAATTTAGCGATGTCAGTGCGGGATTAGTTATCCATCAAACACCAGAAGGGAATTCAGACATTGTACCGGGAGATACCGAAATTACTTTAACGATTAGTAAAGGACCCGAAAAAGTGAAGATGCCCAATCTGATTGGTTACACTGAATCCAATGCGCGTGATGAATTAAATGCCAATGGTCTAGGAAATAATTCTGTGCATATTACAGAGGTCTTTAGCAGTAATGAAAGTGGTACAATCGTGAAACAATCACCATCTGCTGGTTCGGATATTTCTCCGGGAGACACCACCATTACGTTAGAAATTAGTAAAGGCCCTGAACCACCAGAAAAAGTCGATTTACCAAATGTAGAAGGAATGAAAGAGTCTGCCGCAACTTCTCTCTTAAAAAGCCAAGGTCTTTCAGTTGAAACGAGTGAAGAATACAGTGATTCAGTAGATAAAGGTTTGGTTATTTCTATGAGTCCATCTTCAGGAACCTCTGTCGAAAAAGAGAGCACGGTTCGTTTGATTATCTCTCAAGGAAAAGAAGAGACTGAATCGTCGAGTTTTCCTCCAGAAGAAAGTGAAACTACGACTCCTGATAGCTCAGAACCAATGACAGAAACGTCTACCTCTTAAGACGAATAAAAAAAGATCAAGCAAAAGTTTAAACTTTTGCTTGATCTTTTTCTTTAAAGTCCTTCTTCTTTTCAAACTTCTGAAAATTCGCTATAATTAAGGTCAATATTAGTCAAGGGAGGTCGCGTTTAAATGGGTCATCAAAATACTTCTGATTTGATTGAAGCATATTTGAAGAAGATTCTTGAAGAAAGTGAAATGATAGAAATTCGTCGCGCAGAGATGGCAGATTTATTTAACTGTGTACCTTCGCAAATTAATTATGTCATCAATACTCGCTTTACGATTCAACGTGGTTACGCAGTTGAAAGTAAGCGTGGTGGTGGAGGCTATATTCGAATTGAAAAAATTCAAATTGCGAACTATCACCATTTTTTAGAGCAAGTGAATCAATTGTTTGACCAAACAATCTCTGAAAAAGATGCCGTCTCAATTATTCAGAAGTTATACGAAGAAGGTATTTTGTCAAAACGAGAAGGTAACTTATTGTTAACAACAATTAGCAAAGCGATTTTAGGTAAATCTGAAGAAGAAAATACAATTCGTGCGTCAATTATGCACGGAATTTTAGAACGATTAAGCTACGAAGATAAGGAGTGAGTGCGATGGATGAACTATTTACACAACGAGCAAAAGCGGTGCTTGCCATTGCTCAAGAAGAAGCAAAATACTTTAAACACCAGTCTGTAGGTTCAGAACATATTTTATTAGCATTGATTATCGAGCAAGATGGGATTGCAGGAAAAACCCTACGTGAAATGCGAGTAAATGAAAATGATATTCGTGAAGAAATCGAGCATTTGACCGGCTATGGTTCAATGAAAGATTATCCAACAGGTGGTTTTTTACCTTATTCTCCACGTGCGAGACAAATTTTTGCCTATGCTGGCGATGAAGCCAAACGTTTAGGTGCCCAACAAATTGGGACTGAGCACTTACTATTAGGATTATTACGTGATGAAGAAATTTTAGCTTCACGTATCATGTTGAACTTAGGAATGAGTTTAGCGAAAATGCGTCAATTATTGAAGAAAAAAATGGGCGTACAATCAAAAAGCAATTCAAGTCGTCGTCGTCCACAACAACGCCAACAACCGCAACAAGAAGGAACACCAACATTAGATTCATTAGCGCGTGACTTAACCAAATTAGCCCGTGAACAACGCTTAGATCCAGTTGTTGGACGTAGCAAAGAAGTGAAACGTCTGATTCAAATTTTAAGCCGTCGTACGAAAAATAATCCTGTTTTAGTTGGCGAACCGGGTGTTGGTAAGACAGCGATTGCGGAAGGCTTAGCCCAAAAAATTGTCAACGGGGAAGTACCAAAAGATATGCAACAAAAACGTCTGATGATGTTAGACATGGGAGCTTTAGTGGCCGGAACAAAATATCGTGGTGAATTTGAAGATCGTATGAAAAAAATTATTGATGAAATTTATCAAGACGGTCAAATTATCCTCTTTATCGATGAGTTGCATACATTAATTGGTGCGGGTGGAGCAGAAGGTGCGATTGATGCATCGAATATTTTAAAACCAGCCTTAGCTCGTGGTGAATTACAAACGATTGGTGCTACTACACTAAATGAATATCAAAAATATATTGAAAAAGATTCTGCTTTAGAACGCCGTTTCGCGCGTGTTCAAGTTGATGAGCCGACGCCGGAAGAAGCAGAAGAAATCTTAAAAGGATTACGTCCACGTTATGAAGAACATCACGGCGTAGAAATTACCGATGATGCGTTACATGCAGCTGTTCAACTCTCAGTTCGTTACATTAATTCACGTCAGCTACCAGACAAAGCCATTGATTTAATGGATGAGTCGGCAGCCAAAGTTCGTTTGGATAAAGCGGACGAAGTGTCAGAAGCGGCGTTATTACAAGAAGAATTAATGAAGTTAGCAGAAGAAAAAGAAGCAGCTATTCGTCAACAAGACTTTGAAACAGCCGCACGTTTACGCCAACGCGAAAAAGAAGTCAGTCAACAATTAGCCGAAGTGACTTTTGTGGAAGTCAAAGAAGCCACTGGCTATGAAAATAGCGTGACAGCAGAAGATGTAGCAGCCGTTGTTTCCCAATGGACAGGTGTGCCATTGCAACAAATGGAGAAAAAAGAGAGCGAACGTTTGTTAGACCTCGAAAAAATCTTACATCAGCGTGTAGTTGGCCAAGATGAAGCTGTTCAAGCTGTTTCTCGTTCCATTCGTCGTGCACGTAGTGGTCTAAAAGATCCCAACCGTCCGATTGGTTCATTCATGTTCTTAGGCCCAACAGGTGTTGGGAAAACCGAATTAGCAAAAGCCTTAGCTGAAGCAATGTTTGGCAGTGAAGATGCGTTGATTCGTGTGGATATGTCTGAATTTATGGAAAAATACAGTACCAGTCGTTTGATTGGTTCTCCTCCAGGATACGTCGGTTATGATGAAGGGGGACAATTAACAGAAAAAGTTCGTTCAAAACCGTATTCTGTTATTTTGCTAGATGAGGTAGAAAAAGCCCATCAAGATGTCTTTAATATCTTGCTACAAGTCTTAGATGATGGTCATTTGACAGATTCAAAAGGTCGTCGTGTTGATTTTAGAAATACGATTTTAATTATGACATCAAATATTGGTGCAACCGAATTACGCGAAGAAAAAAATGTCGGCTTTAATGTTGTAGATGCGTCTAAAGACCATTCAGCGATGCAAAAGCGTATCTTAGAAGCATTGAAGAAAGCGTATCGTCCAGAATTCTTGAACCGTATTGATGAAACTGTAGTTTTCCGTTCATTAGATAAAGAAGAAATTCATGAAATTGTCAAAATCATGAGTCGCTCGATTATCAAACGTTTGGCGGAACAAGATATTCAGTTGAAGATTACACCAGCGGCATTGGATGTCATTGGTAAAGCTGGTTTTGATCCAGAATATGGTGCACGTCCAATCCGTCGTGCATTACAAAAAGAAGTGGAAGATCGCTTGAGTGAAGCATTGCTTTCTGGACAAATCCATTTAGGCAACCAAGTAACAATTGGCGCGTCTAAAGGACAGATCACACTGAATGTGAAAGAACCAAAAACCGATAAAGTTTTACAACAAGTATAAAAATAGTACTCTCTCATTCGTATAGGATGAGAGAGTTTTTTTATGGAATAATAAACTTACAATTAGTAAGCATATTTGTTGGCTTTCGCTAAAAATGAGTTATAGTTAGAGTAAGACAAAGATAAAGGAGATCAGTTTATGACAACGAATGAAAAAAAAATTTTATTTGGTTTAGATACGTTTGGTGATGTTGCCTATCATGATGAGACCAAAGAACCATTAAGCTATGCTGAGTCATTACGAATGATTGTAGAAGAAGGCAAATTGGCGGATCAATTGGGGATAGATGTGATTGCTTTAGGGGAACATCACCGGAAAGAGTATTCAATTTCTAGTCCAGATACAGTACTTGCTGCTTTAGCGACTGTTACGGAAAAGATTATTTTGGGTACCGGTGTGACAGTTTTAAGTTCAGATGACCCTGTGCGTGTGTATGAGCGTTTTGCGACAGTCGATGCTTTATCGAATGGACGTGCACAAGTCATGCTTGGTCGTGGCTCATTCACGGAATCTTTTCCATTATTCGGTTATGATTTAAATGATTACAATGAACTGTTTGAAGAAAAAATTGCTTTATTTAATGAACTATTAACAGGAGAACCTGTTACCTGGGAAGGACATTTCACTCAATCATTAAATAACGTACAATTATACCCGAAAACAGAAAAACGCTTAGACGTTCAAGTCGGTGTCGGTGGATCACCCGACTCTATTATTCGAGCAGCAAAATATGGCTTTCCAGTGATGTTGGCAATTATTGGTGGCGAACCAGCTCGTTTTCTACCCTATATTGATTTGTATCAACGAGCAACGAAACAATTTGGTCAACCAACGCATCCAGTGGGCATGCATTCACATGGAGTGATTGCTGATACGGACGAAGAAGCCCAAGAAATTGCTTGGCAATACTTGAAAAAATCGATGGATAAAATCGGTTCTGAACGTGGCTGGGCACCCATGACACGTGAACGATTTGCATTTGAAATTTCAGAAGGTTCTTATTATGTGGGTAGTCCAGAAACCGTGGCACAAAAAATTGCGCATGTCATTCAAACACTCGGGGTAAAACGATTTGACTTTGTTTACGGAGCGGGTGGTCAATTACAGAAGGATCGCTTCCGTACGATTCAGTTATATGGTGAAAAAGTCGTACCAAGAGTCAAAGAGTTACTTAAAGAGGGATGAAAAACGTTACCTAGAGGTTTTCAGGGTGTAACCTTGGTGTTTACCTTGATGTAAATACTTATATATAAGTGTTTTGGGTTGTTTTGTTGTTTTTGGAAGGTATTTACCAGGTAATTACTTCGGTGGGGGATAGGTGGTCTTAACTGATGAAAATCAGGTTTTATATTAATTTTGCTTATTAAAAATAGTATTCAGGTAAATATAAAGTTAGTCGTAACCAGCTAATAAGAGGATGTATTCTGATTGTGCGTTTCACATAAGAATAATTTGTAAAAGGCACGAAACCTTGAGTATAGGTTTCGTGTCTTTTTTAGTCTTCTGAGACCATTAATTCGTTAGCAAACGACTGGTATCTTTTCAAAATACGTTGATACAACATAGGCAATTCTGGATGTTGTGCTAATAGTGTATCGTAATGAGGAAGCAACAAACGAAAACTTTGTGTAAGACGGTGCACTTCTTTTGAAATGCTCGTTGGTTCAAAAAATAACGTACCACTAAAGAATGAACAGCAACAATGAATCCGGTGAATGTGTTGTTGGACTTCTAATAAATAGCTCGTAGCTAGTGATGTATGGGCATGTAACGCAAAAGAAAGGGTTTCAGCCATTTCTTGGTTCATCCAAAGCGGTTCTAAACCGATAAGTTGGCGCCATAAAAAGGTACTACCACGTTCGTTTAGCTGAAACGGAGGTTGGTAATAATGGGTGATTGCCGGTTGCCAAGTGTCTAACCAGAGCGGTCGATGCAAGCAAATTTCTTCATAGCGATGCCACCAATTAATCGGCGACAGGTGAAAAGGTGGATCGGCAAGTAAAGAAACCAGTAGCGTGAACCAACGAATTTGCATTTCTGTGCCTTTTAGAGCAGGCATTTTCTTAAATGAGAGTTGCAAGTGATAATGCTGTAAAAGTGGTTCTAATTGGCGGACTCGCCGTTGAAAGCTTGCAGGACTTAGATGCATTTCCCGTTGTAATTGCACACCTGAAGCGTATGGATTATCTAGGACTTTTAAGAGCAATTGAAATGCTTCGCTACGATGCAATAAGGTACTAAAAAAGAGAGACGCATGTTCGTTTGCATAGATTCCTCGTATGTCTTCTTTGGTGACATAAAATCCAATTCCTGTTGAGCGATTATACGAATTTTTTTGCCACTGCCGAATTGTACGGCGTAAGACAGCTGGGCTTTTTTCTAATTTTATTGCCAATTTCGCTAATGGATAAGGATTGGTTTCTTGTAAACAACAAAAAATTTGATACATTAATCGATCTGGTTTTTCCAATAATAAGTTAAACATATTCTCACCTCGTTGCAAAAATACCATAAGAATCTTGTTACACAAAAATTCCCAATATGCTGAAGACCCCTCTTAATGCATCAAAATCTTGCTTAATTGGCTATTTTGCTCTTAAGACACCTGTTTTAGGCTAAAAAAAGAACAATTTACCCTCAATAAGCATGATTTTGATGTATTAAGGCATGTTTAGTTAGCAGTAAGTTTTTTCTTGTTTGTCTTATAAATACGAAGATACCGCGCATTTTCTTTTTTTTAGTGAATTTATAATGGGTGAAATTTCGTCATAAAATTGCGATTAAAAGCAAAAAAGTACTTCTGATTGTTTAATCAAAAGTACTTTCAAAGCTTAGTGTGAGACAAAATAGGTTTTCCTTTGAAGATGCGGTAATCGTGCCATTTAATTCATTGACCATTTTTTTGGTATAAAACAACCCTAATCCTGAGCCATTTTGATTTGTTCGACTAATGTTATCCGTACAAAAAGGCTCAAAGATGCGATTAATTGCTAAGATAGAATGGTCGGTATCGTTGCAAAAAGTGATTTTCAAATGGTTGTCCTCTTCTTCATAGTAAAGAAAGGCCTAGGTTTTTCCGTAGCGCAAAATATTTTGGATAAGATTTTCGATGATTCGTTGCAACTTTTGTTCATCAGTAATGAGCCAATAAGTAGAGCAATCTGTTGGGAAATCAACTTGAATACCTTGTTTTTCAAAATTTTCATAATAGTTTAAAAAGATGGTTTCAATTGTTTGAATGACTTCGATTTTTTGCCAGTTTGTTTGCGTTGAATCAATGGTGAATTTGGCTAATTCATAGAATTCATTCGTCAGTACAACCAATCGTTCAACTGATGCCTCAATTTGCATGAGATGTGTTGGATTTAACTCTTGCTCATTTTGTAGTAACTGTAGGTATCCTTTCATCGCAGTTAAAGGGGTTCGTAAATCATGGGAAATGCTGGTAATCGCATGTTGAACCGATTGTTCAGTCAGATTTAGCTGTTCTCTTTCTGCTTCATAAGCATCAATCATCGTGTTTATTTCATCAACTAACTTCACTAAATCAGGTTTATAAAAAGTATTAAAAAGACGACTGCCATATTTTGATGTTGTTGGGATATTACGAACAGATGTAGTTAATAAACGTATCTCTCTTTTTAAGAAAAAAAGATACAGCACTAGTCCAATCAATAACAAACTTAAAATCACAACCATAATTGCCTCCAGACTAGTCAAATTTGAATCCAATTCCCCAAACGGTTTTAATATACTGCTGATTGGATAAATTAATTTTTGCTCTTAAATTACTGATGTGTACATTGCTCGTTTTGTCGCTATCATAATAGGGTTCCTCCCAGATTGTTTCGTAAATAGTTTGTCTACTAAAAACTTTTTGCGGATAAGTTAAAAAGAGTGTGAGTAATTGAAACTCCTTCATTGTTAAATTGACGGGCTGATTTGCGACACTCACTTCATGGGTTTCCAGGTCTAGCTCAATGTCTTGATAGACGATTTTTTGTGTATTTTGAGTGTGTCTTTGGTGACGCAACTGGATTTGAATCCTAGCGAGTAACTCGGCTAAATCAAACGGTTTGATCAGATAATCATCTGCGCCATTTTGCAATAATTGGACGCGTTCTTGAACATCTTTTTTGGCTGAAATTACAATTACTGGTACAAAAGACAATTGACGAATGTTTCTTAACAATGCTTCGCCAGTCATACCTGGTAGCATTAAATCCAATAAAATTAAATCAACAGCTGTTTGTTGTAATAAGAGTTGGCCTTCTGTTCCAGAAAAAGCAGCTAGAATTTGGTAATTGGCTTTTTCAAGGCATTCTTTTAACATTTCTTGAATCGCTGGATCGTCTTCCACGACTAAAATTTTTGTCATTTGTTTACCTACTTGATATCTGTTTTATGAAATAATAAGACACCTACTAAAAACGATAGCACAATTGTTGAAATTGCTACAAGCAGAATCATTGGATATTGGTCGATTGTCGTTAATTGTGTAAAGTCTTTATATAATAAATGCGTTTGTACCACCCAATCAACTAAGAAGGTTAATTGCGGAATTTTATAAAATAGTCCTGGTAAAAATCCCATGATGACAGTATAGGACAGACAATAAATCATAGAAATCCCGATATGACGACTCCCAAACGCAATCATCAAATAAATGGATGAATTCGCTAATAAAATAAATAACTGAACCACTAACGTGTAAAAAGCATAACTATAATAAAGGATTAAAATATTTTAAAGAGTATGTAGAATTGTTAGAAACGTATATCAACAATTAGTTTAAAATGAAGCAATAATCCCCTGATGAAAGTTGTCTTTAAACAATGCTTTCATCAGAGGGGATTTTTTGTGCAATTTTTTAAGAAAGGGGTGTTTAGCGAGTAATGGTTTTTCGTACAAATTGCTTATAGCGGATGAATTTCGGACATAATTAAGTCGGAACATTTTTCAATTTGTGTGTGCATGGGGTTACTTGTACGGAAAATTAAGCGTGTTTTGATTTTCACTTCTTTAAAATCGGGTGTGGACAATACTTTGATTCGTCCTTCGTGAATATCTTTTTGTAATACTTCTTCAGATAACACAGCGATCCCTGTATGTCTTAGGAGAGCTTTTCGGATGAGCTCCAAATTGTTGAACGTAATTCGTTTTCTCTGTGTCAATTTGTTTTGAATCATAAAATCCATTAAAAAGCTACTATAGGAGGATTGGGAGCGATATTCAAGTAGCGGTAACTCCAATTCTGGATTTTTTTTGAGGGCAGCGGCCAATTCTTTGGAAGTAACTAAGGACACCTTGTCTTCACTCAAAACGCGTTGACGAATGCCAAAGGTTGAGTAATTCCCGCTCATGATCCCAATATCGTATTTATGATCACGCACGCCTTCAAAAATTTTTTTGGAATGTTCAACAGTGATGACTTCAATTTGAACGTGAGGAAAATTTTCATACAACTTGGGAATGAAATTAGACAAATGCATCGATAAATAATTTAAGTCTCCTGCGATACGCAACTGCAAAATGTCCTTGGATTGATTGTCAATTTTCCGAATCGCGTCATCTAATAAATTGAATATTTTACTGGAACATTGAAATAAAATTTCGCCTGAGTCTGTCAAAAATAATTTTCTACCGGCACGAATAAATAGTTCGTGTCCTAACGACTGCTCAATTTTTTTAATCTGATTGGTAACAGCTGGTTGACTAATGTTTAGATACTGCGCTGCTTTTGAGAAACTAAGATGTGTTGCACAATAATGAAAAGTTCTCAAATTAATCATGTCCATATTGTTAGCTCCTTGTAGTAAATGATAGTTATACTATAACTTCAAGTTATAATAAAATCAATTTATAAAGATAGACGATAAATGAAGTCATAAAATGTAACATAAAACTGAGAGAGAAGAAATATTTTTTACTCAAGATTTTCTTATAATCCAAAAGAGTGATAGCGCTTTATCGTGGGTGACGCGGGTTAGACGTTTCCGTTTTTTGCCAATATACTTAGACTAAATCCAAGAATGAAGGGTGATGTTGTATGGGGAAGCTAAGAAAAAAAGAAGTAATTCAAATTCATCATATCCAAAAAAAATTCGATGAGAATATCGTGTTAGATGATGTATCATTGACTATTTGGGAAAATGAAGTTGTGGTAATCATTGGCCCTTCCGGTTCAGGAAAATCGACTTTGTTGCGATGTATGAATAAATTAGAAAAAATCGATCAAGGAAAAATTTTTATTGAATACGAAGATGTCTATCAAAAATCGATTAATAACAATCAAATTAGAGAAAAAGTAGTCATGGTATTTCAGCATTTCAATTTATTTTCCAATTTGACGGTCAAAAAGAATATCACTATCGGGCCAGAAAAATTACAAAAACTTTCGCAAAAAGAATTAGATGAATTGAGTGATACTTTGCTCCATCGTGTCGGTCTGTACGAGAAAAAAGATTTTTATCCAGAAAGTCTATCTGGCGGACAAAAACAACGGATTGCCATCGCGAGAGCACTGGCGATGAAGCCAAAAGTTATTTTGTTTGATGAACCGACAAGTGCGTTAGATCCAGAAATGGTCGGTGAAGTCCTTAGTGTCATGAAAGAAACAGTGAAAGGCGGGATGACCGCAGTCATTGTGACACATGAAATGAACTTTGCCAAAGAAGTGGCAGATCGAATCGTTTTTATGGATCAAGGGAAGATTTTAGCAGAAATGACGCCTGAAGAATTAAATTCAGCGCATGAAAATCAGCGAATCGCCAACTTTTTACAAAAAATTCTTTAGGGGTGAAAATATGGAACGAGTACTAACGTTTTTAGAAAGATTTAGCAATTACTTAGTTCAAGGAACCTTGATGACGTTGACGTTAAGCATTTTGACAATGATTTTAGCGATTTTTCTGGGTATGTTAATTGCGACCATGCGGATGAGTAAAAAGAAGATAATAAAACGAATCGCTGTGTTGTACATTGAGGTTATTCGCGCCCTGCCCATCTTAGTGTTACTGTCTATTTTCTTTTACGGTCTCCCGTTGACTGGTGTGCGATTTCCAGACGCCATTGTTTTCGGAGTAGAAATGAGTCGGTTTATCGCCGCTGTGATTGCCTTGTCTGTCGGTAGTTCTGTCTACATTGCGGAAATTTTTCGATCAGGGATTCAATCGATTGATCCAGGGCAAACAGAGGGGGGACGTTCGATTGGGTTTTCTCGGTTGCAAACCATGTATTACATTGTATTTCCGCAAGCCTTACGCAACATTTTGCCTGCGTTGGGAAATGAATTCGCTAGTACGATTAAGGCGTCTTCTCAAGCATCCGTGATTGGGATTGCCGACTTGATGTATCAGGCGAATGTGATTCGAGGCATTAGTTATCAACCTTTCGCACCAATTTTAGCGATTGCGCTTATTTATTTAGTTCTTTCCGTGATTATTACGCGATTGATTGTCTTCATGGAAATTAAATTAAAACGAACAAACAGAGGAGGAACAACTGTATGAAAAAGAATATGATAAAAGGGTTTTTGATTATTTTGAGTGTAGGGATTTTGGCAGGATGTAGTTCTGGAGGAACATCGAGTTCTAACAGTGAAGGAACAGGCAATGCTGATTTTGATAAAATTATGGACAAAAAGGAGTTACGCGTAGCGACAGCCTCAGGTTATGCACCGTATGAATTCATTGATTTGAATGCTTCTTCTACAGAAGTTGTCGGTGTCGATATGGCTTTTGCAGAAAAAGTTGCGGAGGAGTTGGGGGTAAAATTAGTCGTGCAGGATATGACCTTTGGCTCGATTCTAGGTTCGTTGACGCAAGGTTCGGTTGACTTGGCAATCGCCGGTATGAGTATTACCGAAGAAAGAAAGCAATCGGTTGACTTTTCGGAACCATATTTGAAATCAGAGAACCGTGTGATTGCGTTAAATAAGAATGTTGATAAATTCAAAACAATTGATGATTTAAACGATGCACGTTTAGGCGCGCAACAGTCAACAACACAAGAAACCATTATTCAAGAAGCGATGACCCCAAAACAAACGGTCACTTTGGAAAAGATTCCTGATTTGATTTTAGAGTTACTGACGGAAAATATTGACGGTATCGTCATTGAAGATACTGTAGCGCAACAATACTTGATTTCAAATCCCGATATTGGGTTTACTGACATTGAGATTCCTGAAGAATACCGTTATAAAGAAACGGCTGTGGCTATTAAAAAAGGCAATCAGGAATTAGTAGATGCGGTCAATAAGGTTATTCAAGAAAATCAAGACAATGGTAATTTTGATCAGTGGGTCTTGGATTATTCAGAAATTGCTGCGCAGTCAGCAAAAACAGCAAGTAAATAAACAACAGGAAGGTAGATTTTATGGGCGTGAACAGTGGAACCGGCGAATTGAAACAAGTTCTTTTATCTCAACCGACAAATGTTCAAAAGGGAGAACAATTAAATGAGATAGCGAAAAAATGGGAGATTTCAACCATTGATGAGGCGTTAGTCAAGCAAGAATTTTATCGCTTGCAGACACTTTACACAGGGCTAGGGATTGACGTGGAAATAGCTACTCCAGCAGAAACTATGCCCCATGCAGTATTTGCTCGAGATTTAGGAGGTTGTGTCAAAGAAGGGGTCATTTTAGGCAATTTTGCACGAGAGATTCGCAAATCTGAGACGGAATTTTTTCATTCCGTCTTGGAGACGTTGGCGATACCGATCATCGGTGAAATAACTGGTGCTGGTACCTTTGAAGGGGGCGACTTTGCGTTTTTAAATGAACATACGATTGCTGTCGGACTATTAGATCGAACCAATCAAGAAGGGTACCGTCAGTTACAAGAAATTTTGGAACCGCTGGGGTATCGTTTGCATGCTGTACCGATGAATCCAGATTATCTTCATTTGGATATGTGTTTTAACCTAGTGACGCCAGATATTGCCATTGCCTATAGTAAAGGGCTACCGGCGCCTTTTTTAGAATTATTGGATGAATTGGGCATTACGCTAATTGAAGGACCGGAGTCAGAGGTCTTTACTCATGGGTACAATGTCCAGTCGTTAGGCAATCGGCAAGTTATCTCACTGGCACAAAATACAACCATTAATGAAAAGATGCGTCAAAAAGGGCTGACCGTTCACGAAGTAGCCATTACGGAAACACTTAAACTTGGGGGAGGCGTACATTGTATGACATTCCCATTACAGCGTTTATAGGAGGTGAGGACAAGTGTATCAGCGAATCTGTCAATTAACCCTGCCACAGCAAATTGAAGCAGTAGCAAAAGAGCTGGTGAATATCCCCAGTATCAATAATTCTTCTCACGGTGAAGCCGATATTTGTCAGAAAATCAATGACATTTTATTGTCCTTTCCGTATTTTGAAGAACATCCACAGTATGTTTGGACAACTGACTTACCTAATGATCCGTATCAAAGAAAGAATGTGTTTGCTTTTTTACCTAAAAAAGGTGTGGACAAAATCGTTGTACTTCATGCCCACATGGATACGGTTGGGGTTGAAGATTTTGGTAAAATAAAATCATCGGCGTTTCATCCAGAAGAATTGCTGACGTTCTTCAAAGCATACCAAGAAGATTCGGAAGTACAAGCAGAAGCACTCTCTGGAGATTGGGCTTTTGGTAGAGGCATGTTGGATATGAAAAGTGGGATGGCCGTCCATTTGATGAATCTATTATTTTATACGCAGCATTTAGAAGAATTGCCTTTTAACCTACTGTTTATGGGCAATCCCGTGGAGGAAAACGATCATACAGGTGCCATTGAAGCATTACCTGAATTAATGAAATTTAAACACCAAGGCTATGAATTTATTGCCGCCATTAATACAGATTTTGTCTCCCCATTGTATGAAGACGATCAGACGCGCTACTTATATACCGGCGCTGCTGGGAAAATGCTCTCTTGTTTTTATATTAAAGGGCGAGAAGCGCATGTGGGAAATACGTTACAAGGGGTAGACCCAACGTTATTATCAAGCGCAATTAATCTGGCAATCAATACGAATCCTGCCTTATGTGAAGAGATTCAAGACGAGGAAATTTTGCCGTCTTCGGCGCTCTATCAAAGAGATCAAAAGGATTTTTACAATGTACAAACCGCAAAAACGGCACATCTTTATTTCAATACATTTTTGTATGAAAAATCAGTGAAAGACGTCTTAACACTTTTACTGACTGCAACCGAACAGGCCGTTATGCAAGTGACAGAGATGTTGGATCACCGTTTAGCCACTTACCGAGAGAATATTGCTGTTCCACTTGGTAAGATTGATCATCGTGTACACGTATATTTATTTGAAGATTACGTGGAGTTTTGTCGCCAAAAAGTTAACCCGGAAGCAATCTTACAGACCCTTTTGACAAAAAAATTGGATAAACGCGAATTGGGATTTGCTCTGATTGACGCATTGGAACATGCAACTGGAGATGATTCCCCCAAAGTCATCTTGTTTTTAGCACCACCATTTTGTCCACACAATGAAATTGAAAAAAATTCTCGGCTAGATCAAGCCATTCAATCTGCAACAGAAACGATTACCCAAGAAACCGGTGACGTTTTCAAAAAAAGACGCTTCTTTCCTTTTTTATCAGATAGTAGTTACTTAGCGATGAATGAAACGGATAGTGAAATTGAAGCCATTATGAAGAATTTTCCGGGAATGAACACGATTTACCCATTGCCCGTTCAGGAGATTCAACAACTGTCCATTCCAGCCGTTAATTTAGGTGTGTTTGGGAAAGGGGCACATACTTGGAAAGAACGAATTTATAAACCGTATTCGTATGATGTATTGCCACGGTTGATTCGTCACGTATTGAAAAATTTAGAAGATCAAAAGTAGAAACTGACTAACAGAGTCACTTTAGTCGGAAGGGAGACGTTTATGAGAATACTGATTAGCGATTATCCAGATGTTTTAGCCAGCAGGGAGTTGTCGGTGGAAGTGCAGGCACTCAAAGCAGTTGATGCTAGTTTGGAAGTGGAAATCTATCCGTATCGCAACCAGCAAGAATTTTTGGAGAAAGTCAAAGATGCCGCTGGATTAATCACTGCATTTTTAGATTTAGATGCTGCATTTTTTCAAAATGATTTACAACTACAATGTATTTCAATCAATGCGACAGGGTTTGACAAAGTTGATTTAGATGCTGCCAAGCAAAAGAATGTGACTGTCGTTCCCTTAGTTAATTATTGTACGGAGGATGTCGCCGATCACACGTTGGCGCTTTTACTCGCGTTGAACCGTAAATTAAAAGCGTATGGCAATCAAATTGAAAACGAGCATGTTTGGCGTTATAAATCTGTAGGGCCGATGCATCGCTTGTCTACACAGACGCTAGCAATCTTTGGTTGTGGAAAAATTGGTTGTGCTGTAGCGAAGCGGGCGCAGAATTTCGGGATGGAGATTCTTGGGTATGACCCCTATAAAACAGTAGCAGAATTGGCTACTTTGGGCATCAAGAAAGTCGGTCTCGAGGAGATTTTACAAAAAGCCGATATTATCAGCAATCACATGGCAACGACTTCAGAAAACAAAGCCGTTTTCAACCGTCCTTTCTTTGAAAGCCTAGAAAAAGCGCCATTGTTTTTAAATCTTGGACGTGGTGAGAATGTCGATGAAGCGGCATTGTTGCTGGCGTTAGATCAAGGATGGATTCGCGGTGCGGGGTTGGATGTCCTTGCCAGTGAAAAGCCAAATCTTGAAACAGAACCTTTATTGCGACGTGAAAACGTGATTATCACACCGCATGCATCGTTCTATTCAGAAGAATCTTTGAATAGCTTGCAGTTACAATCAGTCGCAAACTTAGTAGAACATTTGGAGGTAGTCAAATGAATGTCTCTTTTTTTATGCCAACACAGGTTTTTTTGGAAGAAAATGTTGTTCAAAAAAAAGCTGATCTCGTGCGTGCGTATGGGAAAAAAGCAATGATTGTTACGGGGAAGTATTCGGCAAAACGTAGTGGTGCGTATCAAGATATTACTGCCGTTTTGGACGAAGCAGCGATTCCTTTCGTCTTATTCGATCAAGTTGAAAACAATCCTTCTTTGGAAACGGTATTGGTTGGTGCAGCGCTTGCTGAAGAAGAAGCCGTTGATTTTATCATTGGTATCGGGGGTGGTTCACCATTGGATGCTGCAAAGGCAGTTGCGGTCTTGACAGTCAATGGATTAAATGTAGAAGCACTGTTGCAAAATGATTTTAAAGAAGCACTACCTATTCTAGCAATTCCTACAACAGCAGGGACTGGTAGTGAGGTGACTCCGTATAGCGTGCTTGTCAAAAAAGACCTTGAAACGAAAGTCAGTTTTGGTAACGAATGGACATTTCCTAAACTAGCACTGATTGATCCCAAGTACACCGAAGCAGCGCCACTAAAAACGATTCTTTTTACAGCCGTCGACGCGTTTACCCATTCATTTGAAGGGTATTTGAGCAAACGAGCCACGCTTTTGAGCGATGCGTTGGCGTTGAGTGCATTAGCCGTTTTTGGTCAGTGTTTGCCAGCATTAAGGAACCAGGAATTCTCAGCAGCGCTTCGTGAAAAACTGATGTACGTCTCACTCATTGGTGGTCTGGTTATTACTCAGACTGGCGTGACGAGCGTTCATGGTATGGGGTACTGTTACACGTATTATCAAGGAATTCCACATGGGCAAGCGAATGCCTTTTTACTACGCAGTTATTTGGCGTATGTAGATACTTATGAACACGATAAAATTCAGCAAGCGATGAAGGTAATGGGCTTCTCTGACACAGCGGTTTTCTTGGAACAGATTGACGCATTAGTCGGCAAACCTCGAAAATTGACAGCCGAAGAAATTGCACGTTACACAACACAAACAATGATTCAAACACGTAGTCTAGCAAATACTGCAGGTGAAGTGACAGAAGAGGTCGTTTCTGCCTTGTGGACAACGACGAATCTTGAATTAGATAGTTAAAAGGAGGAAACTGATGGTATCTTTATATGAACGTGCACAAAAAGTTATGTCGCCTGTAGCGAATCGAGCGACAACATTAGGTGTTTCAAAAGGCGAAGGTAGCTATGTTTTTACAGAAGATGGACGCAAAATTCTTGATTTTGCCAGTGGTGTAGCGGTCAATAATTTAGGACACAATCATCCTAAAGTGATTGCTGCGGCAAAAGCACAGATGGATCAATTGGTACATGGGGGGCATAATGTCGTTTATTATGAGAGCTACGTGGCACTCGCTGAAAAACTGGTGGCGATTTCCAAGGTTCCTTCCAAAGTTTATTTTAGCAACAGTGGTGCTGAAGCAAATGATGGCGCGCTGAAATTGGCAAAGTATGTCACAAAGCGACCGGCAATTATTTCTTTCAAAAATAGTTTTCATGGTCGGACAATTGGCGCGATGTCAATTACTGCGTCCAACGCCGCGTATCGCAAAAGATATGAAGGTATGATGCCCAGTGTCTACTTCGCAGAATTTCCACAGTTGTCTAAAAGTCCCTATCCAGTCATCGATGGAAAAACACCGCAACCGTACTTCGATCAATTTGATGAGTTATTTCGGTCAATGATTGATCCTTTTTCCGTTGCAGCAATTATTTTGGAACCCATCCAAGGTGAAGGCGGATACGTGGTTCCACCGAAAGATTTTGTCCACTTTTTACGACAATTGTGTGACCGTTATGGCATTTTACTGATTTTTGATGAAATTCAGACAGGGTTTGGCAGAACAGGATATATGTTTGCTTCGGAATACTTTGATGTCGAACCAGATATCCGAACGGTTGCTAAAGGAATTGCGAATGGTTTTCCTCTGAGCGCGATTTTGGCAAAAGAAGAACTGATGGATCAATGGGAATCAGGCGCACATGGTGGAACATTTGGTGGCAATCCAGTTGCTTGTGCCGCAGCTCTGGCGACAATTGAGGTATTAGAAGAAGAAGGCATCCACAATGCGCAAAAAATGGGTACCTATTTTATTGAAAAACTCTATGATTTACAAAAAAAATATCCTTTTATTGCGGAAGTCCGCGGGGTAGGTTTGATGTTAGCGGTGGAATTTTCCGATACAACGCAAAAAAGTTCGCAGGAAGTGTTACAAACAGTCATCCACCAATGTTTGTCAAACGACTTACTTTTACTTTCCTGTGGTCCTCATAAAAATACGGTTCGGTTCATTCCACCAACCACTGTATCTGTGGCAGAAATTGATGTTGCACTAGCTGTCTTTGAGAATGTGTTACGTGAACTATGATTGCCGCCCAGCTTGTCTTACAGCAGTTACTGATTATGGCGGTGTTTATCAGTATTAGCTGGTTTTTGACGAAACGGAAGATGTTGGATGTTGTTGGAGCCAAGCAGATGAGCACTATTTTGCTTTATGTGATTGTCCCAGCTTTGATTGTGTCTTCGTTTCAAAGAGAGTGGGCGATGAAGGAATTTTACGGCTTGCTGTTGGCTGGTTTTTTAGCAATAAGCTACCATGTTCTCGCTATCTTCATCAGTAAACGGTACCCTAAAAACTCTTATGAAAATACGATTCACGGACTAGCAATCGTCTACTCAAATTGCGGATTTATGGCGTTTCCTATTTTGCACACCTTGTATGGTTTGGATGGCATTTTTTACGGTGGCGTCTTTGTGGCTGTATTCAATCTTTTTTTATGGTCACATGGGATTCGGCATTTTCAGGACTGGAACAAAGATGCACTCAAAAAAATACTATTGAATCCGGGGATTGTTCCTGTCGTCATTGGGATGTTGCTATTTGTTTTTCAAATTTCATTGTCACACAACGTTACTCAGCTATTGTCCATGCTATCCGCAGTCAATACACCACTTGCGATGTTTGTCTTAGGCATTTATCTGGCACCGGTCAAACTGCGACCGTTACTTCGGGATAAGACGATTTGGCAAACAACGGGTTTTCGTTTGATTATACTACCATTCGTCTTTTTTCTACTGACAAAACCGATCGTCGCCTTTTTTATCAGCGAGGAATTGCAACAGATTGTGGAAATTATTGCGATATGTGGCGCTTGTCCGGTTGCCAGTTCGATTATTTTAATTCCAAGCTCGTTGGGAAAAGATGGGGAACTAGGCGCTAAGCTTGTGTTGTTTACAACGATGTGTTCCATTGTGACGATTCCGCTAGTCGTTTATTTGATTCAGTCTTTTTGATTGGACATAAGGATGAGACCAGAGAAACGCCCACCAGCTCAAATCATTTTTGAGTTGGTGGGCGTTTTAGGTTAGGAATCATTGTCAGTTTGCGTCATCCATCTGTTCAATCAATGTTTGATTGAAGTCATCAAATTTTTCATTATGAGAAGAAACCATGCCGTGGCCAAAACTTTCTGGGTCAAGGTATTGCTTGATTTGGTTCACACTGAGCGCCGCTTCTTGAAACGCCCCCGCTAACAAATAGACTTTCCCTTTTGAAAACTGAATATCACCGGCAGCAAAACAACCAGGAACATTAGTAATGGTTGGTTCTTCGCAAGCAAGATAAAAATCTTGTTCACGGTTAAATTCAAAGGCAAGTTTATCTAAAAAGGAGCTGTCACGATCATGTCCGTGTTGCACAAGGAGATGGTCAGCCGTTAAGGTAGTATGGTCGTCTAATAATAATTCCATCCGTTTGTCGGGACTTTGACGAATTGCTCGAATATCGCTAGCAAGAATAACTTTGCCACCATTTTCTTTAAATGAAGTGATCGATGCTTCATGCGCTTTTAGTTTGTCGCCACGATAGATAATCGAGACAGTATCAGTGAATTTCAAGCACTCATTTGCATAATCAACAGCACCGTCACCCCCACCAGAAACAATCATATGCGTATCTTTTAAAATCCGATAATCCGGAAAGGCATAGTAGACATGGTCTTGAACGGCTATATCAATAGGCACCGTTAATTTTTTCGGAGAAACAATGCCGCCACCAATCGCAAATAACACGGTACGACCAGGATGAATACGACCTTGTTCATCTTCCACATAAAAAATATTGTCTTCTTTGGTAATCTCGACAGCTTTTGAACTTGTGTAGAAGTTTGCTTGAAATGTTTGCGCTTGTTGGATGAGGTTGGTACGAACATCAATTCCACGTGTTGCCGGAAGAGCACCAACATCCCAAACGAATTTTTCTGGATAAAAATTGATTTTCCCGCCCAGTTCATCTTGTGCTTCCAGAACAGTTACGGTTAAATCGCGGAGACCGGCATAAAAGGCAGCATATAAGCCAGCAGGTCCGCCGCCAATAATTATCACATCAACTATTGCTTGTGTCATCGAATCCCTCTTTCTATTCTTTGCCATACATTTCGTCAATCAGTAATTCCATCCCAGCTAATGATTGGTACCCATAACCAAACATATAGTTATAATCTACGGAGTATACTTGCTTGTTTTTGATAGCTTTCATGCTTGATAATTTTTCATTGTTTAAAACAGCATCAACCATATCATTCTTTTTCGTACCGGCAGTTGTTGTTGTCCAGTCAGGAACGATTAAAACATCTGGATCAGTTTCAATTAATGTCTCTAAAGCAACATCCCCTTTTTCGTCACGTAACACATTATTTAAGCCAATCATATCAAACATTGAATTGAAGAAGCTTTCGCCATATGCTGGATAAATCGATACTTCATTTGGGTCCGTCATGAACAATATGACAAAGTCTTGTTCTTTACCAACTTCTTTGACACGGTCTTTTAGATGTTGTTCACGTTCTTTTAAGTCGGCTTTAAAGCTATCTGCTGCTGGTTTGACATCAAAAATTTTACCTAAATTGTCGATGTCATTATAGACAGATTCAAATGTTGCGTTTTGTGTAGATGTTTCTTGGACATAGGTAGGAATACCCATTTCGTTAATTGAATCAACAGTACCATTGCCCCATTCGGCGTTATCAAACAATCCACCACGACCAAAAATTAAGTCTGGGTCCACACTTAACGCCGTTTCTTTATTAATATACCCATCCGACAAATGATTCAACTCATCAAATTCTGCTTTAACATCAGGATCATCCATCCCAAAAACAGCGCCGACTCCAGCAATTTTATCTTTTAATCCTAAGTGTAACAACAATTCTGCAGCAGGACGAGTATTGGCTAACACACGTTCTGGCGCTTTATCAAAAGTTTGTTCTTTTTCGGTCCATTCGATGCCGCCTTCTGCTTTGGTAACGTTTTTAATTGTGACAGGATACTTGCTGTCAGTTGAATTTGTGCTATCTGTTGTATTGTTTGTATTTCCACAGCCGCTTAATGTGAAGAGAAAGGCTGTTGCTAAAAAAGTGATTGTTTTTTTCATGTAAGTTCTACCTATTCTAAATATAATAATGAAATGCTAAATGTTCTGTAATGGGGTTGCGGTAAACGACACAACGAATACCATACAATTCTTCAATTAATGTTTCGGTAAAAATTTCTTCGGGCGTACCTGCTGCAATAATTTCGCCATTTTTCATAGCAAAGACATAGTCACAATACGCAGCGGCTAAATCTAAATCATGCAAAGCGGCTAATACGCCAATATTGAGATTTTTGACACTTTCCATTAATTCTAACTGATAACGAATGTCTAAATGATTCGTTGGTTCATCTAAAATTAAAAATTCTGGTTGTTGTGTCAATGCACGAGCTAAAACGACGCGTTGCTTTTCACCACCAGAAAGAGAAAGGAAGCTTTCATCACGGTAATCGGTCAAGCCCATTTCTCGTAAGGCTTTTTCAACGATATCAAAATCTTCTTGTGTATCTGTTTCTAACAAACGCTTGTGTGGTGTGCGTCCTAGCAACACCATTTGAAAGACACTAAAATCAAAACTTAATTCATTGAATTGTCCGACAACACTCAATTTTTGTGCCACTTTTTTTGCTGGGGTATGCAACAAATCCATGTCGTTATAAACGATATTTCCTGTTGTTGGGACGAGTCCTTTATAAATCGTTTTTAACAACGTTGATTTTCCGCTACCATTTGCACCAATAATGCCAACAAATTGATTGGTTTCCATAGAAAGAGAGAGTTGTTGGATAATATCTTTTTTTCCTAATTTGACTGACAAATTTTGTATTTCTAACATCTCTAACCTCCGAAACGATATTCTTTTTTTAGAATAATATAGATAAAAATTGGTGCACCGATAATTGCTGTTAAGATACCGATTGGTAAGTCGGTATTTGGTAACAAGACACGAGACAATAAGTCTGTCCAAACTAAAAACAATGCGCCAACAAAACCAGACATAGGTAATAATTTTTTATGATCTGAACCATACACACCACGAACAATATGAGGAATAATTAAACCAACAAAGCCAATCATGCCAGAGTTTGCCACAATTAAACCTGTTAATAACGAAGCAATGACCATATAAAGTTTACGGTAAGTACCTAGGGGAATTCCTAGCGTGACGGCAGCTTCATCACCTAAAAGCATGGTATTTAACACCCGAAATTGAAAAGAAAAGAACACACTAACCAATAGTGTGATAACAGCTAGTAAGGGTAATTTTCCCCAACTTGCCGAAGCTAAACTTCCCATTGACCAAAAAGTGACAGTTTTCATTCCTTCAGCATTATTTGCTAAAAAAACAATTAAACTTGAAATTGAACCAAAGATTGAGTTAATGACGGTTCCTGATAAAACGAGCTTAATCGAGGTCATTTTGCCACCGATACTAGAAAGTAAGAGGACAAAAAAAGTTGCTAGCAACGCACCTAAAAAAGCACTGAACGATAAACTGATTTGGGAAAAAATACTAGCGGTCCCAAAACCGACCATAATTGCGAATGTCGCTCCCAGCGAAGCCCCCGATGAAATGCCTAAGATGTAAGGATCTGCAAGGGGATTTTGCACGACTGCTTGCATGACGGTTCCGCTGATGGCTAATCCACAACCAATAAAAATTGCTGCCAACACACGCGGTGTCCGAACAAACCAAATAATATTGATGACGGATTGATTGACATTATCAAGCGAGCCGAGTGCACCATGGGTGGTTTTATATAAAAGAATTTGCCAAATATCTGTAAACGAAATATCTGCTTGGCCATTTCCTAGCGAAAACAAAATGGAAAAAATGAAAAGCGCGACAAATCCCAAGGTAATCATTAATTGTGTGTTGCGTGGGAGTGTAGGTTTATTGATTGTTTTTGCTAATTGCAAAGGGTCACCTTCTGTTCTATTTAACTTAATGAGAATTATCATTTGTCAAATGAGAATGATTCTCATTGTCAGCAATACTACCACGCAACTTTTGTTTTTTCAATCTATTTTTTTGTGAATTGTACAAATTTTCTGTTTTTTATCATGAAAATTAGCTGAAATAAGGAAAATTGGCTTTTTATTTTTGAAGGAGTATCATGAAAAGAAAGGGCTATTTTTTTAAAATAAATTAAAAGGTGGGAGAAAAATGACGGGTATCCTTTATTTTCTAGTCATTATTGTCGCAAATACAATTGGGTCCATTTCAGGCATGGGTGGTGGCGTAATGATTAAGCCGGTATTGGATCTGTTGGCACGTGATTCAGTGGCGGCAATTTCTTTTTATTCGACAGTGGCGGTCTTTGTGATGTCGATTGTTTCGACGTATCGCCAACTGAAAAACGGCATGTCGATACGTTTTCAACTTGTCCTTTTTGTGTCGCTAGGGGCAGTTATTGGCGGTATAGGTGGGAATGTATTGTTTGAAGAATTATTACGTTTGAATAACGAAGAAACGGTTCAACTGATTCAAATTATTTTGACGATTGTGACTTTATTGTTTGCTTTTTTCTATTCGCGTTATGAATGGAAAAATTTTACGTTGCGTGGGATTCCGTGGTATCTAGTTTGTGGGTTAATTTTAGGTTTTATGGCAAGTTTTTTAGGGATTGGTGGCGGACCCATCAATGTTTCGTTGCTGATGTTGATGTTTGCGATGCCGATTAAAGAGGCAACAGTCTATTCAATCTGCACGATTTTCTTTTCACAACTTTCGAAATTAGTGACAATCGCATTTTCTACAGGCTTTGTGCGGTACGATTTAACGATGTTGTGGTTTGTGGTTCCAGCGGCTATTTTGGGTGGGTTATTAGGAGCCAGAGCCAGCCAACTTTTTCCAGCAAAAAGAATCACAATTATTTTCCAAGGAGTTATTTTATGCGTGTTAATCATCAACATTTATAACGCTAGTCGTTTATTTTGGTAAAAATAATGCTATTCTTTCACAAACTAGCAAAAAACGCAAAAAAAAAGCACTTTTTTTAAGCCTATTTATTGCAATTCCGTGAAAAAGGAATATCATTGATAATGAAGAAGTGTGAATGAACGATTTAGCGAAAAATTGTTGATAATGGATTATTTTAAGAGGAATTATGAACAAGAGTAATTTGTAACAAGTTATACTGTTTTTAGAGCTATTTCATGGGTTCACGCACGGATTTAATAATCTTTATTTTTGTGAAATAAAGAAGAGGAGGAATCATTATGGATATTGTTACATTAGCTCGAATCCAGTTTGCGATGACAACTGTATTCCACTATTTCTTTGTACCATTTTCTATCGGTACCGGATTAGTTGTTGCAATTATGGAAACTCTCTATGTGACGAAAAAAGATGAATTTTACAAAAAAATGGCGAAATTTTGGGGAAATATATTCTTACTGAGTTTTGCAGTAGGAGTAGTAACAGGACTTATTCAAGAATTCCAATTTGGTATGAACTGGTCAGAGTATTCTCGTTTTATGGGAGATATTTTTGGCGCACCATTAGCTGTTGAAGCGTTGCTTGCTTTCTTTTTGGAATCAACCTTCTTAGGTTTGTGGATGTTTACTTGGGATAAAGTTAGCCCTAAACTACACGTTGTTTTCATGTGGTTGGTTTTTGTAGGATCAATGATGTCAGCCTTCTGGATTTTGGTTGCCAATAGTTTCATGCAACATCCAGTCGGTTATACAATCAACAATGGTCGTGCGGAAATGAACGATTTTGTGGCCTTAGTTACTAACCCGAAAGTCATGTATGAGTTCTCTCATGTTATTGCAGGGGCGATTACGTTAGGTGGGATTGCTGTTGCTGGGATGGCGGCTTTCCGTTTATTGAAGAAAGACAGTTTAACAGAGCTTAGTCGTACCGTCTATCAAAAATCATTACGTGTCGGTTTATGGGTCGGTTTGGTTGGTTCAGTTACGGTATTAGCAGCAGGAGACTTCCAAATGAAAGCGATGTTGGAAACACAACCAATGAAATTTGCAGCGGCAGAAGGATTGTATGAAGATTCAGAAGATCCCGCAGCTTGGACGCTAGTTGCATGGATGAATGAAAAAGAAAAAGAACGTGTCTTTGGTATTGAAGTACCGTATGTTTTAAGTATTTTATCTTACCATGAATTATCCGGTTCAGTAGATGGCATGAACACCATCAATGAACGATTAATTGAAGAATATGGCGAAAGAAATTACTTCCCACCAGTTAATGCTTTATTCTGGAACTTCCGTGTAATGGCAGGGTTTGGGATGTTAATGTTGATGGTCTCAATAGTTGGCTTATTCTTCACGCGGAAGAAGAAACCAATTCTCTACGAAAAGCCGTGGATGCTTTGGATTGTGGCATTGACTACTTTTGCACCATTCTTAGCAAATACAGCGGGTTGGTTATTAACAGAGTTAGGTCGTTATCCTTGGACTGCGTACGGATTATTTACCATTGAAGAAAGTGTGTCACCAAACGTTTCAGCAACATCCTTACTCATTTCAAACATTTCGTACTTTACGTTATTTACTATTCTAGGTTCCGTTATGGTGTATTTAGTTATTCGTACATTGAAAAAAGGACCAGATGCGTTAGAAGCTGCAGAACATGAAGAACCTACAATCGATCCATTTGCAGGAGGTGCTTTTAATGAGTAATCTACAATTATTTTGGTACATTTTAATTGGTGTCTTGTTTGCAGGCTTCTTCTTCCTCGAAGGATTTGACTTTGGGGTTGGGATGTCTGTGAAAACACTGGCACACAATGAAAAAGAAGAAGATCAATTGATTGAAACAATTGGACCGGTTTGGGATGGAAATGAAGTGTGGTTAGTTACTGCAGGAGGCGCAATGTTTGCATCATTTCCATACTGGTATGCGTCGCTATTTAGTGGGTATTATCTGATTTTGTTACTCGTATTAGTCGGTTTAATTATTCGTGGAGTATCGTTTGAATTCCGTCACCACATGCCAGCTGACAAACGTTGGATTTGGGGCTGGACATTAAGTATTGGTAGTTTAATTGTGCCATTTTGCTTTGGCTTACTTTTCACTAGTTTAGTGCAAGGCATGCCAATTAATGCCAATGGTGATTTAAGTGCAACCTTTACGGATTACGTTAACCCTCTTTCAATTGTAGGTGGGGTAGCATTAACCTTATTATCTTACTTGCATGGATTAAATTATATTTCATTAAAAACAACTGGACCAATTCGCACGCGTGCGCGTAACTATGCCCAAGCGTTATATGGGGTTGCGTATGTTGGACTTGTGGCTTTTGCAATCTTGTTGTACTTTAACACTGATTTCTTTGAGGTTCGTTTGACATCAACGGTTATCTTCCTAGCGTTAATGGTTATTTTAACGGTTGTCGCAAACTTAGCCTTGTTTAAAGGGAAAGAAAAAACAGCTTTTCTTGCAAGTGGCTTAACAATGGTGTCATTAGTGGCGTTGTTATTTACAGGATTGTTCCCTCGTTTGATTATTAGTTCAATTAGTCCAGAGTACGATTTATTAATTGAAAATGCCTCTTCTTCACCATATACGTTAAAAATTATGAGCTTTGTAGCAATTGGCTTATTACCATTTGTTTTAGGTTATACAATTTGGTCATATTATATCTTTAGAAAACGTATCAAACACACAGATGTAGCGGGGTACTAATCTTATGATGGACAAAGCGATTCTCGGTTTGCCCAATATCAGAAAAATTATGGGGATGCTTGCAGGGCTTTCAGCCTTGCAAGCCCTCTTTATAATTGGGCAAGCTTATACATTAGCAACAGTTATCACGAATTTATGGAGTGGCGAAAAAATCACCGATCAATATTTGATGATTGGTGCTTTTGCTGTGATTTATTTTGCACGCCATGGTGTGACTTTTTTACGTGATAAATTATTGGATCATTATTCAGCTGAACAAGCGAGTTATTTGCGTCAGCAGTTATTAGAAAAAATCTTCCGTGTTGGGCCCCAAATTGTCCAAAAACAAGGAACAGGAAATATGACTACCATGGCGTTAGACGGAATTGGTAAAGTTGAAAATTATATTCACTTGATTTTAGCAAAAATGATGAATATGACGATTATTCCTTGGCCAATTTTGGCAGTGGTGTTCTTTTTAGATATTGAATCGGGAGTTGTCTTGTTGTTGGTTTTCCCATTAATTATTATTTTTATGATTATTTTAGGATACGCCGCACAAGCCAAAGCCGATCGACAATACAAAGCTTTTCAAATTTTATCCAATCATTTTATCGATTCTTTGCGAGGAATTGATACATTGAAGATGTTTGGTTTGAGTAAAAAATATGGCAAAAGTATTTTTAAAACAAGTGAGCAATTCCGTAAGGCAACAATGAGTACCTTACGTATTGGGATTTTATCAACCTTTGCGTTAGATTTCTTTACGACGTTATCAGTGGCGATTGTGGCGGTATTGTTAGGGCTACGTTTAATTGAAGGTGGCATTTTATTGTTTCCAGCATTAACGGTTTTAATTTTATCACCAGAATATTTCTTACCAGTACGTGATTTTGCAAGTGACTATCATGCAACGTTAGATGGAAAAAATGCGATGACAGCTATTCGTGAAATTTTAGAAGAGCCTGAAATTGAAGGCGAACAAGTGCCTGTAGCAACGTGGTCAAAAGAAGCAACCTTAGCTTTAAAAGAGGTTAAAGTCGCTTACGATGAGCAAGAAGCATTGGCTGTCGATTACCAAGTCAAAGGGTTTAAAAAAGTCGGGATTATTGGGATGAGTGGTTCAGGTAAATCGACATTTATTAATACATTGAGTGGTTTCTTACAACCCTCTTCAGGTGAGATTACGTTGGATGGTCAATCAGTCAACAATTTTGCGCAACAAGATTGGCAAAAACAAATGATTTATATTCCTCAAAATCCATATGTCTTTCAAACGTCCTTGCGTGAAAATATTGCCTTTTATACCCCCGAAGCAACGGAAGCAGAAATTTTAGAAGCTGTCCATGTTGCTGGACTATCAGAGTTAGTGGCAGAATTACCAGAAGGCCTAGATACACAACTAGGAGGCGGTGCTCGTGCACTCAGCGGGGGACAAGCACAACGAATTGCGGTGGCGCGTGCCTTTTTAGATAAAGAACGTAAAATTCTGTTATTGGATGAACCAACCGCGCATTTAGATATCGAAACAGAAGTTGAATTAAAAGAGCGTATGTTGCCATTAATGGAAAACCGTTTAGTCTTTTTTGCCACACATCGTCTGCATTGGATGCATCAAATGGACGAAATTATGGTTATTGAAAAAGGCCAAGTGGTTGAAGTCGGCAGTTTTGCTGAATTAACAGCACGTAAAGGTCATTTTTATGCATTGACGCAACAAATGAGGAGGGAAGAACATGAATAATATTCCTCTATTGAAAGCTTTTAAAAAAGATACTTGGGTAAAACCTTTTTTGAAAAAATATCGCAAAGCATTGGTCTTGGCGCTCGTTTTAGGTTTTTTGACCTTCTTCTCAGCTGGGGCCTTAATGTTTAATTCGGGTTATTTGATTAGTCGTGCGGCTTCGCTACCGGAAAATATTTTAATGATTTATGTGCCAATTGTGTTTACCCGTGGTTTTGGTGTGAGTCGTCCCGTTTTCCGTTATGTCGAGCGTTTAGTGAGTCATAATTGGGTGTTACGCATGACATCTCAACTACGCTTGAAATTGTATACGACATTAGAAAAAGATGCGATTTTCTTTAAACGTAATTATCGGATGGGGGATATTTTGGGCTTATTAGCTGAAGATATTAATCATATCCAAAACTTATATTTACGGACGATTTTCCCGACCGTTATTGCGTGGATTCTATATGCGTTTTTAATTATTGGCTTAGGGTATTTTTCATGGTGGTTTGCGTTAGTCATGGCGTTGATGTTGTTTATTGTTACCTTCTTATTGCCATTGTGGTCAGTGTTAGTAAATGGCGCACGACAAGAGCAAGAAAAACAATTGAAAAATGCCTTGTATACGGATTTAACAGACAATGTTTTAGGAATTTCGGATTGGATTTTCAGCCAACGTGGTCAAGAATACGTACAGTTACACGAAGAATCGGAAGCTGGATTGCTCAAAGTGCAAGACAAATTACGTCGTTTTAATCGTCGTCGTAATTTACTATTACAAAGCGTGTTTGGCATCATTGTGGTGCTACTGATTTTTTGGACGAGTCAGCAATTTGTCGGAAATCATGGCGGAGCAGCTAACTGGATTGCCGCCTTTGTTTTATGTGTTTTTCCATTAGTTGATGCGTTTGCTGTTTTACCGGATGCTGCACAAGAAACGAATATTTACAAAGATTCGTTGGAACGTTTAAATGATTTGCCTGAAAAAGCGGACATCGAACCAGTCACAGCTTTAACTGGACCATTGGATATTGAGGTACAAGACGTGTCTTTCCGTTATGAAAAAGGTACGCGTCAAGTATTAGATCATTTGAATGTCACAATTCCTCAAGGGGAAAAAATTGCGATTTTAGGTCGCAGTGGTTCTGGAAAAAGCACATTAGCGACACTTATTCGTGGTGATTTAATTCCAAACAGTGGTCAGTTAACTTTAGCAGGTGTTGAAACCTATCGTTTAGGTGATACTATTTCCGATTATATTGGGGTCATTCAACAAGCGCCGTATTTATTCCATACAACTATTTTAAATAATTTACGGATTGGTAACGAACAAGCCAGTATTGAAGAAGTCTGGACGGTTCTTGAACGAGTAGGATTAAAAGAGCTCGTTGAAAAATTACCGGATGGATTAGATACGATGGTAGACGAAGCAGGTTTACGTTTCTCTGGTGGTGAACGTCATCGTATGGCTTTGGCACGTATCTTATTAAAAGACACACCGATTGTTTTACTGGATGAACCAACTGTTGGTTTAGATCCAATTACGGAACAAGCGTTAATTGATACATTCTTTGGGCAATTAGATGGAAAAACAGTCATTTGGATTACGCATCATTTACAAGGAATTGAGAAGATGCAACGCGTCATCTTTATTGAAGATGGGCACTTAGAAATGACTGGTTCGCCACAAGAACTAGCCAAAACGAATGTGCGCTATCAAAAATTAAAAGCCATTGATGATGGTAGATAAAAAGACACCCAGTCACAACTGACTGGGTGTTCTTTTTTATTTATACTCAGCGTATTTGAAAATAGTTGATGCACCAAAACTTGGGTAGTAAATACCAGTTAAGTGTTCATTAATCAATAACGCACGTGATTGTTGATACAATGGCACGATAGCAGAATCTTTTTCGACTAGAATTTTTTCAGCTTCAATCATGGCATCCCAACGTACGTTTAAGTCATTGGCATAATCATTTTCAATCTTATCCAATAAGTCGTTATATTCTTTACTGTCATAGTTGGTATTGTTTGGTGAACGTAAGCTTGCTAGGTAAGTCATTGGATTTTGATAGTCCGGTCCCCAACGTCCAGTTAAAAATCCAGCGAGCCGTCCCAGACGATTGCCACAGTTGTTTCTCTTGTTCCGTAGTCGGGCGTAACCTTACTTTCTTGGCTCGTATCATCTTTCATCAACTCCTGAATCTTCTTCTTCGCTTTATTCGCTCATTTTCCTTCAATATCTTGAATAGTATCAAATTGGTAGCCTCATGCAATCATGTAGGTTTTTACATTCTCAATCTGATGTTCTAAGTCATCTTTTTGTTTGAATTTACTCTATAATAGCCAATAGTGATTCATTTTGGTTTCTTTCTTCCAGCGATTCCTAAAAATTGATTTCGTTGTTCTTCAGAATAATAACGAGTACCACTTTGTGAAACATAGGCCGGTTGCAATTCCCCTTTTTATCCTAGTCTCTTAAGGTTTGTGTCGTTACGCCTAACGGTTTTACAAATTCTCCTATTGATAATATAAACTATATATTTATAGATGTTTGTTAACTATTATAGTCCCTCCTACCTAAAAGATAACTAAGAGTATAACATATATTTATTAAATTGACAGAAAATTTTGTCAATTTAATAAATTTTTTTCGTCACATCTCTTTGTTATCTATTTAAATAAAGTCCTTTATTTTTGGATAAATGATAGTATAGTGAATAGAAAGGAGTGATGAAGATGTTTGAATTATTCATTTTAATGATGGAACGTGTGGGATTAATCATTTTATTAGCTTTTTTGTTAGTAAATGTTACATATTTTAAAAGAACATTATTGAGCAGAGAAACAATTCCTTCGAAAATTCGTTTAGTTGTTATTTTTGGCTTATTTGCGATTATTTCTAATTTTACTGGGATTGAGATTACAGACAACCAAATTATTCCTAGTCACGTCTTAACGTATTTGAGCAGTGACGCTTCGATTGCCAATACACGGACATTGGTCATCAGTGTTTCTGGCTTAATTGGCGGTCCATTTGTTGGGGGGATGGTCGGTTTAATTGCGGGGATTCATCGAGTGATTCAAGGTGCGGGTACAGGGATTTTTTATATCCCCGCGTCATTGGTTGTGGGGATAGTATCAGGAATTTTAGGAAAACGCCTTGCGAAAGATTATCAATTTCCTAAAGCGACTCAAGCCGCAATGGTCGGTATTGTTATGGAAGTTATTCAAATGTTGTTTATTTTATTTTTCAGTGGCAGTTTAAAAGACGGCGTGATGTTAGTCCGTTTCATTGCTTTGCCAATGATTTTGTTAAATAGTGTGGGTACATTCATTTTCTTATCGATTTTAACGACGACATTAAAACAAGAAGAACAAGCAAAGGCTGTACAAACACATGATGTCTTAGAATTAGCCGCCGAAACCTTACCTTATTTTCGGGAAGGTTTAAATGAACATTCTTGTCAAAAAGTCGCACGAATTATTCAACATTATACAAAAGTGAGTGCGATTAGTATGACCGATAACCATCAAATATTGGCACATGTAGGCGCAGGGGATGACCATCATATTCCAGAATTAGAAGTAATTACGGAATTATCAAAAGAAGTCTTGCGAACCGGACAAATGACGATTGCCCATTCTAAAACAGAAGTCGGTTGCTCACATCCAGATTGTCCGCTACAAGCTGCGATTGTGATTCCCTTATTGTCACATCAGAAAATTGTCGGTACGCTGAAAATGTATTTTACAGATCCAACCCACCTAACACATGTCGAAGAGCAATTAGCGGAGGGGTTAGGTACAATTTTTTCTTCCCAAATTGAATTAGGTGAAGCTGAATTACAATCGAAATTACTAAAAGAAGCGGAAATCAAAAGTTTACAAGCGCAAGTGAATCCTCACTTTTTCTTTAATGCCATCAATACGATTTCTGCGTTAATGCGAAAAGATAGTGAAAATGCGCGCCGTTTATTGCTGCAATTAAGCACATATTTTCGAGGGAATTTACAAGGCGCCGTGCAAACAACGATTCCTTTAGAGCAAGAACTCGACCAAGTTCGTGCCTATTTGTCCTTAGAACAAGCCCGTTTCCCTGATCGTTACCAAGTTGATTTTGATATTGAAGCGGGGACAGAAGGCTATTATGTCCCACCCTATGCGATTCAAGTTCTTGTCGAAAATACGATTCGACATGCGTTTGGTAATCGTAAAACCAACAATCACGTCAAAGTCGTGGTTCGAAAAATTGAAAGAAACTTGATTATGGATGTTTGGGATAATGGTATTGGTATTCCGGAAGATCGCCGCGTATTATTAGGAAGAGAACCAGTTAAATCCGAAAAAGGAACGGGTACGGCATTGGAAAATTTGTCTCGTCGGATTGAAAATCTCTACGGAGGCGACGGCAAATTTCAAATTGAAAATCGTCCAACTGGAGGCAGTCATGCCCGTCTAGCAATTCCAATTAGAGACCCGAGGTGAGAATAATGCATGTATTAATTGTCGATGATGAACCGTTAGCACGTGAAGAATTAAGTTATTTGGTGTTGCAACATCCGAAAATTACGTCAACAGCCGAAGCAGAATCGGTTGAAGAAGCGATGGAAGAAATGATGGATCAAAAACCGGATATTGTTTTTTTAGACATTCATTTAACGGATGAAAGTGGGTTTGATTTAGCAGAAAAATTGACGCATTTGAAAAAAGCACCCTATTTAATTTTTGCGACGGCTTATGATGCGTATGCTTTACAAGCTTTTCAAGTCAACGCGAAAGACTATTTGTTAAAACCCTTTGAAGAAAAGAAAATTCATCAAGCGTTAGATAAAGCTATCAAAGAGTTAACACCACAACAACTAGCGCCGAAACCTAAATTTGAAGCAATTCCGATTCAAGGGGACGACCGCATTTATTTGGTAGCACCCGAAGATATTTATCTTGTTTCGGTCGAAGAACGTCAATTAAATATTGAAACCAAAGACCAAACGTATCATATGACAGGAACGCTAAATAAAATTGAGCAAAAACTACCGTCAGAATTATTTTTAAAAACCCATCGTAGCTTTATCTTAAACCGTACAAAAATTCAAGAAATTCAACCATGGTTTAATCATACGTTGCAAGTGATTTTAGAAAATGGTTCTAGAGTCCCCGTTAGTCGCTCGTATGTAAAAACATTTAGAGCACAAGTTGGGTTAGAATAAGGAAAAAGCAGGTCGACAAGCGCGGCCTGTTTTTTCGTGCAACTAATGTCACGAATGGTGCATTTCATGTCGTGATTGGTGTAACTCGTGAAATTATTCTCACAAAAATTCGTTTTCATTCTATACTCATGATGTAGAAAACAAGAGGAGATGGGACTTATGGAAAAGAAAGTATATTCATTTTTACAACAAGCATTTATTTTTGCATTAATTATGTTAATAGCCAATGGTTTAACCAAGGTGATGCCAATCCCCGTTCCCGCATCGGTCATCGGCATGATTTTATTATTCGTCGGGTTATGTACGAAAATTATTAAGTTAGAACAAGTCGAGGAATTAAGTAATGCGCTATCGCGTGTGATTACCTTCTTGTTCGTGCCATCAGGTATTTCATTAATTAACTCTTTAGACATTATGCAACAATACGGATTTCAAATTCTCTTTGTCATTCTGATCGCAACCTTAGCATTATTAGCTTCAACCGGTTGGACAGGCGCTTTCTTGCTGCATATTAAAGACAATCGAGCAACTGAAAAAGAAGCAAAACATTTACCTGCAGAACATAAAGGGGGCGTATCATTATGAGTCCATATGTTGGTATTATCATTTCATTTGTTGTGTTTGGGATTGGTAATTGGGCATTTAAAAAAAGCAAGGGCTTCTTCTTATTCACCCCGTTATTTGTCGCAATGATTTTAGGTGTATTCGTGTTAAAAGTCACTGATATTAGTTACGAACAATATAATGAAGGTGGCAAGTTTATTAGTTTCTTTTTAGAGCCTGCAACAGTTGCTTTTGCGATTCCACTGTACAAAAAAAGAGAGGTATTGAAGAAATACTGGCTTGAAATTCTGACAGCATTAACAATCGGCTCTTTTGGTTCATTAGTTGCGGTTGTTCTAGCTGGTAAATTGATCCAAATGAATCCAAGTATTATTGCTTCGATTTTGCCACAAGCAGCAACAACTGCTATTGCCGTACCGATTTCCGAATCTGTTGGTGGTGTGGCTTCAATCACCGCTTTTACTGTTATTTTCAATGGTGTTTTAACATACGCTTTAGGGCGCATGGCATTAAAATGGTTCCATATTACCCATCCTGTGGCTAAAGGATTAGCTTTAGGTGCTGCTGGGCATGCGCTTGGTGTAGCAGTTGGTTTAGAAATGGGTGAAACGGAAGCAGCGATGGCAAGTATTTCAGTAGTGGTCGTAGGGGTCATTACGGTAGTCGTTGTTCCTGTGTTTGCGACGTTGATTGGGATTTAACATAAAAATGACGTACTGAGCATTATTTTTCGCTCAGTACGTCATTTTTTATTTGTCGTTTTCTTTCACGTACGCCATTCTGAACATGAAGCCAGCTAAAAAAACAGCTGATCCCAACATAATTAGCATTTGTACTTGGTCATCAAATGGATGAAATATAGTGACTACAATTAAAAATAGTAACAAGAAAGAAAGGACTAGACGAATCATAGATACCAGCCACGATAGCCCATTGAAATTTTTTCTACTTTTACTAACGTTTTGCCTGCATAAGTAGAAGGGGGATAGTTTTTAAAGTCATATGATACAAACGATACGTAAGTTTCTGCGTTGTCTGTAGAGCTCACTTCTTCCGCATGCGCAACTTGAGTTCCACTAGCGATGCTGAATAATAATGCCGCTAAAATCAGTTTTTTCATTTTTTTCAATTCCTTCTATAATTTGGGCTGATTATACTACAAATTGAGTGGAAAAATACAAAAATGTCGTAAACGTCGCATATTTTGTCCTGAACGTCGTTTTTAGCTTAAAATTTTAGGGTGTGGGCTTGCCGAAAGTGTTAATTTTTGTGTGAACAAATGATTGTCAATGATTGTTTCTAACAAAAGATTCGGCACTTGCTGAACCAAAGTATCAACTGTGTTTAAACCAATCCCACGATGATTGCCTTTGGTAGAAAACCCATTTATTCTCAGTTGGTGTAACGGTTCAATATTCATTCGAGCCGTATTTTGAATAATGAATACATAGTCTTGGTTAAGTGAGAAAATCGCAATTTCTAATGTTCCTTGTTTTAATATACTAAGTTCTTCAATGGCATTATCTAATAAAATTCCTAAAATTCGCACCAAAATGACTGGATCAATCGATGTAGGGAGTTGAATCAATTCATTGATCTCCAATTGTACAGAAATATTTTTTTCTTGCGCCAACAATAATTTTGTTGTAAAAATGCTACGAATGGCAGGATCTTCAATTCGTTGTAAATCATTGATTTTCGTAAAATGTTCGGAAAAAATAGCACGAGTTGGTTGAATATGCTGATGATAATAGTCTCTTAATTCAGTCATCTGATCGAGTTCCATATAACTTTCCATGGAGGATAAAATATTAATATAGTCGTGCCGAAATTTTCGAATTTCTTGGTATTGCTTGTTTAATTCGATGGTGTAGAGTTGCATAGATTGATACTCAATTTCCTTTTTTTGAGTTTCTAATGCCACATTTTGATGTTGTTTTAACATGATAACACTGATAACACCAATAAAGATGAGTATCACTAGGAAGATATAAAAAATTTTCAACAGCGTATCGAATTTAGAATCGATAGGAAGTGATTGAATATAAACATTTAATTTATACATTTGATAAAGAAAAACAATGGTGAATAAGACATACCCACTGAGTGAGAGCCATACGTCCATTAGTTTTGAAAGTAAATATCGTCGAATAATAAAAGCGCACAAACAATTAATTGCTAATAAGGCGCAAAACCATAAAAACATCCATAAATTATTTTCACTTAAAATAATTTTAATCATGAGTGTAGGAAATAAACATTCCAGCCCATACTTTAAAAGAAATGCGATTGAAAAATGGAGTAAGATTTTACCAATAGATTGTGTCGGGTTATTCATATAAGAGAGAGAAAATAGAAGAACGAATAACACAATTATCTCCACTTGTGAGATATAAATACTCAAATTATATGTAATAATTAAAATAATACCAGCTAGAAACAAGTTATATTTTTTTAAAATCGGCAGTCTATCCAAAATAAGAAAGTTACAAAAAGTTTGAATCACACTTGAAGCGACTAATAAGTAAAACATTGATTGTACCTCCAATCGAAACGTAGTTGCTACGAAATTATAGCATGATTTTTTGTCAGTTAATATATCCAGCAACAACAAAAACATGATTCAGAGTAATCAGAATCATGTTTTTTAGCTTTAAAGAAAAACGTTGGATTATTTTTCCGCAAATGTCCGATTGAGCTGACTTAATTTACGAACAGATGCCCAACATGTCTCCCCATTTTTAAATGTTAGACAACGATTTTTAGTATCAATTTGGATAATATTTTTTTGATTCGCAACAAACGATTTGTGAACCCGTAAAAAATCAGGAGATAATTTTTCAATATCGGTAATTTTTCCATAAAATTCAATGAAACTATTTGTAAGATGTAAAATTAGTTTATGCGAAGCAGGCGCTGTTTCAATAAACATAATCTCTTTTAATAGAAATAACCGAATTTGATTGCCGACACGTAAACGAATGTGGGTATTATCTTCTTTATGCTCAGATAAGTAATGCTTTTTGGCTTGAATGAGCGCTTCTTTTACTCGTACTGCTAATTCTGTAGGATCGTCTTTGATAATATAATCCATTGCTTCTACTTTATATTTAAAGGTTAATGGTGCCAGTTCACTGTGAGTAGTAATAAAAATAATCTTACTATAAATACACAAGTCACGAATTTTAGCCCCTAATTGAATACCGTTTAATGTATGATTCAAATCAATATCCAAAAAGAAAATACTTTTTGATTGTGGATGGCGTTGGAGATGCGCGAGTATTTCGTTAGGATTGGCAGTACTCAAAACGATTTGCATCTCTAAATCTTCCATTAAAAGAAAGTTTTGAATAATCGTTTCCAATTTTGTGCGTTGGATTAAATTGTCTTCGCAAATAAAAATATTAATCATTTTCTCCCCCAGAGATTGTTTTTAGTAAGCGTTGGATACTACCTTTAGTATAGCAGTGAATGTCCTTGTATAGGGAACAGAATAGTAGTTGTAAAAAGAGAACTTAAAATAAAGTAGCAGGATTTCCTATAGAACATTCCGTCACTTCAGATTACTGTTATCAAATAGTAAAAAATCGAGCATAATCATTTGTGTAACTATGTATAAAGTGTTTAGAGTTCTTCTTTCAATAGAAAGTAATTTACCGAATTATATCATGATTTATGTGTTACAAAGGGAACAAATGACATTTTTATATCAAATCATTCATTTATTTTGAAGGATACAGGCAATTTTTTTTTATAAAAAAACAAAAACACGACGTTCAGGCATGAATTTACGACGTTTGGGGTACTTTTGGTTATAAAGCATAGAAATTTGTTAGAATAATGCTGTATAGAATCAAAAGCTACTTGAGAAGACAGAGAACAGGATGTCTTCTCAAGTAGTTTTTTGTTAAAGTAGTGCGTAGGGCTTTTTTAGATGACGCATGCGTCCTTGAATGTAGCAAAAAACACTTATCACTTGTAAGTGATAAGTGTCTCTGATTAATAACTACGTAGTAATAGTTGCGTTGTGAGTAATTGTAGCATCTCTTTTGCTTCACCCTCAGGCAACGTAGCAATGTCTGCTAAAGCTTTTTGTGTGTAACGACGGGCGATGTCTTTTGCCATCTCAACACCGTTGTATTTCACCACTAAATCGGCAACTTCTTGTGATTCTTGTGGCGTAATTTTGTCTTCTTTCTCTAAATAAGGGAAGAAAATATCTGGTTGTTCCGCTTTTGCTAAAAGCAACGGCAACGTGTATACGCCTTGTGCCAAATCTTCTAAAATCGGTTTTTTTAAGGTTTCTTCGTCTGCAGTATAGTCTAAAATATCGTCATATACTTGAAAAGCAATCCCGATATTTCGTCCAATTCTGCCGGCAACACGTTGGACGTGCGGTGCTGTATGTCCAAAATGTGCGCCTTGTGCACAAGCCAACCAAAATAATTCCGCTGTTTTGCCATTTACGCTGCGTAAATAATCACGAAAGGTTTCATTTTTATTGTAACGTGTGTGCATTTGATCGAGCTCGCCTAACAATAAACGGTGCATCGAACGAGCATTAATCGCTAAAAATTTCGAGCCGTTCATTGCTTCAATAGTAAGTTTGAAGAACTCTGTAAATAGTAAGTCGCCGGTGTAAACGGCAATATCTTTACCATAGCGCGATTGGACAGTTTGTGTCCCTCTGCGCAATGGAGAATCATCAATGATGTCGTCATGAATCAATGTTGCCATGTGAAGTATTTCAAGAGACGCTGCAATCTTGATTAATTGCTCTTCGTCTTGTTTTTCAGGGTCTCCTAAGGAAGCGAATAACAAAAAGAAAGCTGGGCGCAAAAATTTTCCGCCAGCTTGTGAAAAATCAATCAGTGTTTCTTGGATATCTTTATTGCGAACTCTCATTTGTTTCTCAATTAGTGAGCAAACGATTTGGAGTTTGTTTTGAATAGTGGGATAATCGTTCCAGTAAGATAGCATGTTTATAACCCTTTCAATGTTAGATAGTAGTTCTATTTTAACTTATTTTCGTTCAAAAAGGCAATGTAATGCTGTCCAAATTTAGAAAGGAGTGTCCGATGTCACTATCTGTTTTTTTAGAGCTTGTTGAGATCAAGGCGAAAACTGCAAGTGTCTTACCATTTTTGATTGGACTTTGTTATAGTTGGTATCATTATGGTACACTGCATCTTGGTTATGTCCTGATTTATTTTGTTGCAATGTTTATTTTTAATATGGCAGTTGACATTTTAGATAATTATAATGACTATCACCATGCAACAGAAGGACATGATTACAAACAAAAGACCAATATTATCGGGCGTGAGAATTTATCGTTACGCTTTGTATTTTGGATGATGACAAGCATGATTGTTGTATCGGCAATTTTAGGAATTGCACTTGCATCAGTCGTTGGTTGGCCATTATTGTGGATGGGATTGTATTGCTATTTAGTCGGCATTTTTTATTCTTCTGGTCCGAGACCGTTATCGAGTCTACCGCTGGGTGAATTTTTCTCTGGTTCGACGATGGGCATCATGATTTCATTTATTTGTGTGTATCTGAATACTTTCGAAACATTTCAGTGGAATTTTTCTGAAATATTCAGTATCTTTATAATTGCGTTGCCGAATACTCTGTGGATTGCAAACCTGATGCTTGCAAACAATATCTGTGATAAAGAAGAGGATGAAAAAAATGAACGCTATACCTTGGTTCATTATTTAGGAAAACAACGTTCCATCCATTTATTTGTGGGAATGAATGTTTTCGCTTTTCTAGCAATTATTTTATCGGTGGTGTTAAAACTGGCCCCACTAACGGTTTTGTTAACATTTTTAACAGCCCCATTTATTTGGAAACAAATAACTCTTTTTAGAAACAAACAGGTAAAACGGGAAACGTTTATTTGTGCGGTTCGAATTCTCGCTGTAGGTTCAGCAGCACAAGTAATCACCTACTTGCTAGGTATCCTTATATAATAAATAATATTGAAAAGAAAGAAGTGGAAAAGTCATGAAGGAAGTGGCGATTTTAGGCGCTGGGTACGCTGGGTTAAGAGCTTTACATGAATTACAAAAAAAAGCAGCTGGAGAGTTTCGTATCACTTTAGTGGATCGTAATGCATACCACTATGAAGCAACTGACTTACATGAAGTTGCTGCAGGTACACAACCAAAAGAAAAAATTACTTACGACATTAAAGATGTAGTTAATCCTAAAGTTACAACATTTATTCAAGATGAAGTGGTAAAAATTAATCCAGATACAAAAGAAGTTGAATTAAAAAACAACAAACCTGTGCGTTATGACTACTTAATCATTGGTTTAGGGTTCCGTTCAGAAACGTTTGGTATTCCGGGCGCGGAAGAAAATGCATTAGAAATGGTTAACATTGATTCAGCAGTAAAAATTTATGAACATATTCAAGATGCAATGGCGAAATACAAAGAAACAAAAGACAAAAAATATTTGAAATTAGTTGTCTGTGGTGCTGGATTTACTGGTATCGAATTAGTTGGTTCTCTTGTAGAAGCGAAAAAAGGTTACGCAAAACTTGCTGGTGTTACTCCAGATGAAATCGAAATCTATTGTGTCGAAGCAGCACCAACAATTTTACCAATGTTTAACGATGAATTAACAAACTATTGCTTAAAACAATTAGATAAATGGAATGTTCATTTAATGACTGGTTGTGCGATTAAAGGCATCAAACCAGAACATGTTGTTTACGCAAATGGTGATGTTGAAAAAGAATTAGAAGCTGCAACAATCATCTGGACAACAGGTGTAAGTGGAAGCTTTGTTATGGGTGAATCTGGCTTTGACGAACGTCGTGGTCGCGTAGTAGTAAATGAAGATTTAACTGCACCAGGTCATGATGACATCTACATCATCGGTGACGTTGCTGCTGTAATGGATAAAGAATCCAATCGTCCTTACCCAACAACTGCACAAATTGCTTTAAAAATGGGTGAATACACAGCGAAACATTTAGTGAACCGTATAAAAGGTCAATCAACTCCAGGATTTGTTTTCAAATCTGCAGGTTCTGTGGCTTCAATTGGTAACACACATGCATTTGGTATGGTTGGAAAAACTGGCGTAAAAGGTTACCCAGCTTCATTCATCAAAAAAATGATTATGAACAAATCATTATATGAAACAGGTGGCGTGAAAGAAGTAATGGCGAAAGGTCGCTTTGACTTATACCATTAAGCCGAAAATAGTCAACAGCCAAACAGTCTTTCTGTTTGGCTGTTTTTTTGTGCAAGAGATACATAGTGTCAAATGGTTGTCTAATGACTTGGAACGCAAGATAATAAATAGAAAGCGATTACGTTTTAAGGAGGACAATCCATCCCAATATTTTATTTATTTTGACCGATCAACAGCGTAAAGACACGTTGTCAACATACGGTGATTTGCCCTGCACAACCCCTCATTTAACGGCATGTTAACCAATTCTTATAATTACGGGAATATGGTACAGGAATTAGCTGATACACCAGAATTATTGAGTCGTCAATTAGCCAACGCGGGGTATCAAGTGGGCTATACAGGAAAATGGCATTTAGGTTCGGGTGTTGATAATGTGAAAAAAGATGCCTATATTCAAAAGTATATGGGCGACATTCAATTTGCAGAATTTAGTTTGCGCAATGACGCATTACCGACTACAGTTGGGTATACAGGCGATGATTTTCCCGGACATGGTTTTGGCGGCCATTATTATCCGCAATTTCAAGAGTACTTAGCAGAAATTCAATTGGAGTTTAACATTGAACAAATTATCAACTAAACAAGAAAAACTAATCCGAACGAGGGGAAGGACGCGGTGCTACTTCTCGTTCGGATTAGTTATTTGATTTATTTTAATTCTTCACAAAGGTCAGCATAACTGGCAGTCTGATCTGAGGCAAAAATGCGATAGTGGAGTGTATCCTTTTTACCATCATGCAAAATGACTAGGCGTTCTTGGTTAGGTTCAAAATGATTGATTGAAAAAACTGTAAAACGATCGTCAATAATTTCAATATCACGTAATGACTTGGATAACACTTTGCGAATATGATGCACCTTTTTGATTCGTTCATCGGCTTTTTCGGCTGCTTTTTTCAATGTAAAACCTTCATCTAAATAATATTTGATTAATTCGACTTTCACAACTGTCGGCAAGCGATAACGACGGGCGGCATGTGTTTTGTCGGGAACTGACGTAATCCATCCCTTTTCTTCCCAATAGCGTAGTTGTCTTGGTGAAGTACCACTCATTTCACTTAGTTCGCTAATACCTATCAGCAAATGATCGCTATCTAATAATTGTTTTAATAGAGAAGGTTTCATCTTTTTTTCCTCATTTCCATAAGTCTCTCTCTTTATTGTACTTTTAATTACATATGTGTCAAGTTAGTTGACAAAGATTAAAAAAAGGAATAAAGTATGCAATGCTGAACAAGAAAAAAGGAGATGAATAAATGAGCAGCAAACAACCTTTAGATATTTATGGAAAACCATATAATCGTACGTTATTAGTAGCGATTTTACTAATTGGTACATTCTGTACGGTATTAAATCAAACATTATTAACAACGGCTTTTCCAGCATTAATGAAAGCATTTGATATTACCGCATCAGATGTACAATGGTTAACAACAGGTTTCTTATTAGTCAACGGAATTATGATTCCAATTAGCGCGTGGTTAATCAATAAATTTAGCTCACGAAGCTTGTACTTATTTTCAATGACGGTTTTCTTACTGGGAACATTGGCGTGCTTTATGGCACCAAACTTTGGGACCTTGTTAGTTGGTCGTTTGATTCAAGCGAGTGGTGTAGGTCTATCCATGCCCTTGCTACAAAATATTATGTTATCTATTTTCCCACCTGAAAAACGTGGAGCTGCGATGGGGATGTCAGGTGTGGTTATCGGATTAGCCCCTGCGTTAGGACCAACATTATCAGGTTGGATTATTGACCATTATTCTTGGCGTGAATTATTTGGTATGATTTTACCAATTGCTGTAATTGTATTAATTCTAGCCTTCTTTTTAATGCGTAGTGTCATTCCACTTTCTAACCCCAGCATTGATATCTTCTCTGCATTATTATCAAGTGTCGGTTTTGGTGCCTTGCTTTACGGTTTCTCAAGTGTTGGTAACAAAGGCTGGGATAGTATTGAAGTTTTAGGGTACATTGGTATCGGTGTTGTCGTAATCGGCCTGTTTGTTTGGCGACAATTACGTTTACCACATCCATTCTTGGAACTGCGGGTCTTTAAATCACCAATCTTTACAATTGCGGCTATTCTATCAGGGGTAACGAATATGGCTATGATTGGTGCTGAAATGGTGGTACCATTATATATTCAAAATATTCATGGTGAAACAGCCTTCCATTCTGGTTTAATGTTATTACCAGGTGCATTAGTGATGGGGGTTATGATGCCAGTGACTGGTGCGATTTTTGATAAATATGGCGCGCGTCGTTTGGCGATTGTTGGGATGATTATTTTAACAGCTGCCACAGCACCATTTGCCTTTTTAACAGCAGAAACACCAATTATGTATATCATGGTATTGTACGCAATTCGTATGTTCGGAATTTCAATGGTGATGATGCCAGTCACGACTTCAGGGATGAATGCTTTACCAATGCACTTAATTAGTCATGGTACAGCAGTCAATAATACATTCCGTCAAGTTGCCAGCTCAATTGGTACGGCAACGTTAATTAGTGTCTTGAGTAACGTCACGACAGCGAATTTACCCGATCAATCACTATTAGATAAAACACCACTAGCGTATAAAGAACAAGCATTAAATGCGACACTATCAGGGTATCATGCGGCATTTATGGTCGCTATTATCTTTGGTTTAGTTGGTGTTGTCGTTGCATTCTTTATTCAAGATAGCAAGAAACCAGCAGAAATCGAAACAAAGGAGGTTAACGCATGATTATTTTTATTCTACTTTTAAGCGTGGTCGGTTTTGCGTTTACCTTTGTCCTTGCGAAAAAATCTTGGCAAACTGGTTTTGGGATTGTTTGTGGCGGTATTTTTCTTTTGTCATTAGTGTTAGTCACAGCTAATTTTGTGAGTCATTTTGGGATGAAAAAAGTCGTGGAAACAGAAAGCATTGAACTTGTTTCTAGTGCCGATGGTTTAGACGTATTGCTTTACAAACCTTTAGGTGATGGTTCTGAAAAAGTTTATTTATACCAAACACCAAAGTCAGAAGAACCAACGCCCACTGAGACCGATCATGTGACAAATAAAGTAACAGAAGGAACATCACCAGAATTAGTTACTGAAACGAGTTATTGGGATTACAAAAATGATTTTTATAAACTGTTTTTTGGAATAGTGAACAACAATCATGAATTCATCGAAGCTGAAAATACGTTTAATGTTCCGGCAAGTTGGGAAGTATTAAGTGTTGACCAGATGAAAGAGTTTGGTCAATTAGCAAAAGAACGTCAAGCTTCGTTTAAAGAAAAAGCACAAAAAGAAATTCAAACAAAACTGATGGCCGCTATTCAAAAAGATCCTACATTAGCAACTGACGAAGCCAAAAAACAAACACTGATTGAACAATGGACTGCGGAATTACAAGCAAAAATGATGCAAGATTTGTTAAATGAAGTGAAATAAAAAATATCCGAACGATCGAGCCGAGTATTTCTGCCCAATCGTTCGGATATTTTATTGTATCTAACGTCATCTCACAAACACGGATTATTCAATAGTAATATTGCCGCTTTCAATGGTGGCATTGAAAATATGTTGGGCTTTTTGATTGCTTTCAAAAGAAGTGGTCGTTTGTTTGCCCGTTAAATTCGGGACACTTACTTTTCCATGCTCTGTTTGTAAGAAAAAGTGTGTGTCTTGTAAGGTTGATTTGGTTAATCCTAACGTAATGTCACCGTACTCACTTTTTAGGTTATTTTCGCCAGTGAAGGTGACGTGTTGCCCTTTGATAGTACCGCTTTCGGTTTTGAATTGAGTATTGTTAAACTGACTATTATCTAAAGTCATATTGCCAAATTCAGAGTGAATAGTTCCTGCGTGTAGGGTATTTTCTTCAAGAATCAGATTGCCTGATTCTGATTGGAAGGTCAGTTCGTCGATTGTGTTTTGCTTGAAGGTTGTATTGCCAACCTCATTGCGTGCCTTCAACGTAGCAAACGTAGTATCTGTCAGGACGAGTTTGCCTGATTCGACTGAAATTTTGGCCTGTTTTGCTTGAAGATGACTGAGAGTAGCTGTGCCGACTTCTACATGAATACTGACTGTATCAAGCATTTTTTCTGGCAAATAAAGTGTGATGCCTAATTGATCGCTTTGACCAATGCCCGTTGGATTAAATAGATTGTTAAAAAAAGAAATATCGATAAAAAAGTTTTGTGATCGTGTTTTTTCAAGAACGAGCGTACCGTCTTTTTCCTGGTAACGCAACGTTGAAGCGATATCACGATTGGTACTCAAATAGGAAAGATAGGCATATTCATCGTTGGATGGTTCAATGGTAAAATTCGCCACATCTAAACGAACATCCAATTCTTGGAAATCTTTCAAAGGTTCTTTGATTAATTCGATTTTTTGAACCGTTTGTTTTCCTTTTAAACTAAAATCATTTAAGTTGGCATAGGCAACATATTCTTTCCCACCCAAGAGAAAGCCAACTGCCGTTAAAATAAGTCCAATACCAATCAAGGTTAACGCGATGCGGCGTTGTAGTAACTGTTTCATGAATGACGCACCTGCTTTCTAGTCAAACGTGCCACAATATTAAGTGTCCAACGTTTGGTAATTTTCCAAAGTGCAGGGATGAGTGGTAAAATCAGCAATCCGATGCCAATCAATAGTACCCCTAAGCCAATGAGTGTCATGCCTCCTGAAAAAGAAAACGGCAAAGCGGCCAAACCACGTAAAATTAATTTGGCTGCGACTAAAAAATTAGCGACAAGCACTGAAATAAACGCGAACAACAAACTAAAAATGACGAGGATTCCTGAAAACAACAATAAAATAGCTGTTAAAGCAACCGGAATACCAATCGGTGCAGCAAAAATGGCTAAAAGTGCTAACCAAAAAGTGCGTTTCATTGACCATGTTTTGCCGGGAGTATGGGTTTGCTTTTCGACTAATTGATTTAATAATTCACTTGCTGCTTGTTTTGGGGTTCCTAGTTCGGCAATCACCATTTGTTCATTGTCGATACCCGCTTCCTCAAAATACTCCGTAAAGTAATCAATAGCATCGACATAATCTTCATGAGGTAATTTTTTTAAATACTTTTTTAATTGGTGTAAATATTCTTCTCGACTCATCCTCGTACGCCTCCTTCAATAATTGCTTCTAAACTGTCGCGATATAGTGCCCATTCACGCCTTAAAAATTGTAACTGTTCTTTTCCAGCTGCTGTCAGTGAATAATACTTACGTTTACGTCCTTGGAAAATTTGAGTGTAGGTTGTTAAGTAGCCATTTTTTTCTAATTTTTTTAGAATTGGATAAAGTATTGATTCTTTAATATCTGCAACTAGTTTAACGGTCTGACTAATTTCATATCCATAAGAATCCGCAGTTTCCACGACAGACAAAATAATACATTCAATCAATACAGATGATACTGGATAATACATATTTTATTCACATCCTTGATAGATCAATCTTTGTATATATAAAGATTTTATATATATAATTTATATACATCCTGCTATGAACGAATTGAAAAAGCAAATGAAAATTTTTTTGGTTTGTTGTTGACAAGTGTAGACGATATGAGTATAGTGAAGATATAAGGATTACATATGTAAATTTAAAAGGAGTGATTTCCATGCAAATTTCAAATGCAGAATGGCAGGTCATGCGGGTTATTTGGTCAAAAGAGCAAACGACGAGTAAAGAGATTACCCACTTATTACAGGATAAACTTCATTGGACTGCCTCTACGGTTAAAACATTACTGACACGTTTGGTTGCCAAAAAATTCGTTACAACGGAAAAATTAGGAAATCGATTTTTATATCGTCCGTTGATTACTGAAGAGGCGAGTGTCTTAGCGATGAGTCAGGAAGTATCTGAAAAAGTTTGTACGAAAAAAATTCCTTTAGTAATCATGGATTTAATTCAACAAAACGATTTAACTGCTGCAGATATTGCAGATTTAATGGAAGCTTTGCAAGCCAAAGAAGTTGTCACAACGACTGCTTGTCACTGTCTTTCCGGAAATCATCAATGTTAGGAGAGAAGAAAAATGAAAGAAACCTATGTCATTGAAGGCATGACGTGTGCTTCATGTGCGCAAACAGTGGAAAAAGCTGTGCAAAAAATTGACGGAGTACAGGTAGCAACTGTCAATCTAGCGACAGAAAAACTAAGTGTGACCGCAGAAAATGTGACAGATGAACAAATTAAACAGGCGGTTACAGATGCAGGATATCAAGTAGCCGATTCAACCATTGAGCAAATATTTATCATCGAAGGCATGACATGTGCTTCTTGTGCACAAACAGTGGAAAAAGCTACACAAAAAATTGACGGTGTCCAAGCAGCCTCCGTTAATTTAGCGACAGAAAAAATGGTTGCACGTTTTGATCTAGAAAAAGTAACACCAGCAACCATCTCAGAAGCTGTTGCGGCAGCAGGGTACCAAGCGACTGTTGCGAGTGAAGCGAAAGACGAAACAGAAGCAGTCGATAAAAAGGCAGCACACATTCAAGAAATGTGGTTCCGTTTCTTATGGTCAGCGATTTTTGCCATTCCGTTATTATATATTGCTATGGGGCCAATGGTCGGGTTACCTTTACCGACATTTATTCATCCAGATCATCATGTAGTCGCTTTTGCGGTTTTACAATTGTTGTTAACTATACCGATTGTTTATGAAGGACGATCATTTTATACGGTAGGATTTAAAGCGTTAGTCAAAGGTCATCCCAATATGGACTCGTTGATTGCAATTGGAACGTCAGCAGCGATTTTACAAGGAATCGTCATGACGATGCTCTTAGTAACGGGACGAGTGATTGTGCATTATGGACATCATCCGGATTTGTATTTTGAATCGGCAGGGGTCATTTTAACTTTAATCACGTTAGGAAAATATTTTGAAGCAGTATCCAAAGGGAAAACTTCAGAAGCTATCAAAAAATTAATGGGATTAGCACCCAAGACAGCACGAGTGGTTCGTCATGAAAAAGAGATTGAACTACCGATTGAACAAGTGCAAACAGGTGATATTGTTATTGTTCGTCCCGGAGATAAAATTCCTGTGGATGGGGTGATTGTGTCTGGTCATTCGGCTGTAGATGAAGCAATGTTAACGGGCGAAAGTATGCCTGTCGAAAAACGTGAAGGCGACAATGTGATTGGTGCGAGTATCAATAAAAATGGCTCTTTCCGTTTTAAAGCGACTAAAGTCGGAAAAGACACGACCTTATCGCAAATTATTCGGTTAGTCGAAGATGCACAAGGTTCCAAAGCTCCTATTGCAAAACTAGCCGATAAAGTTTCAGGCGTGTTTGTTCCAGTCGTTATTGTTTTGGCGATTTTATCGGGGGTAGCGTGGTTTTTCTTAGGGCAAGAATCATGGGTGTTCGCTTTAAGTATTACGATTTCGGTGTTGGTTATTGCTTGTCCCTGTGCGCTCGGTTTAGCGACCCCCACTGCGATTATGGTGGGCACAGGTAAAGGCGCAGAAAATGGTGTCTTAATTAAAAGTGGTGATGCGTTAGAAGCGACACAAAAAGTACAAACAATTGTTTTTGATAAAACGGGTACGATTACAGAAGGAAAACCAGTCGTGACAGATATTGTCACCTATCATGACTATTCAGAAGAAGAGGTACTGGTATTAGCCGCTTCAGCAGAAACCGGTTCCGAACACCCCTTAGGAGAAGCGATAGTTGAACGTGCTACTGCGCAGCAATTATCATTAACGGATGTGACAGATTTTCAAGCAATTCCTGGACATGGTATCGCTGTAACAGTTGCAGGCAAGGCTTTGTTATTGGGGAATCAAAAATTGATGAACGAACGTCATATTGAATTATTGGATGCGGTAGCGATGTCTGATCAACTAGCAAATGATGGCAAAACACCTATGTTTGTAGCTGCCGAGGGACAACTGATTGGTATTGTTGCGGTAGCAGACACGATTAAAGAAAATAGTGTCGCAGCTATCGATAAATTGCATCGTATGGGACTACAAGTAGCGATGATTACGGGCGATAACAAACGTACAGCCGAAGCAATTGCCAAACAAGTGGGTATTGACCGTGTCTTTAGTGAAGTATTGCCTGAAGACAAAGCCCAAGAAGTCAAAAATTTACAGACAGAAGGATTACATGTGGCGATGGTTGGGGATGGCATTAACGATGCACCTGCTTTGGCACAAGCCGATATTGGGATTGCAATTGGCTCAGGAACAGACGTTGCGATTGAATCTGCTGATATTGTGTTGATGCGTAGCGATTTGATGGATGTACCGACAGCGATTGAATTAAGTCGAGCGACCATTAAAAATATTAAAGAAAATCTCTTCTGGGCTTTTGCGTATAATGTATTAGGAATTCCGGTAGCAATGGGGATATTACATCTTTTTGGTGGCCCGTTGTTAAATCCTATGATTGCTGGTGCAGCGATGAGTTTTAGTTCTGTATCAGTTTTATTAAATGCCTTACGTTTAAAGGGATTTAAACCGAAGAAATAAAGGAAGTATTATTGTGAGATAAGCCTCTAATAAAAATAGCCGAACGATAAAATGAGTTACCTCATTCTATATCGTTCAGCTATTTTTTTATGTTTTAGCAATACCATCAATCAACCACTGCTTTCTAAAGCGAAAATCAGTGATTAATTCTGCTGTCGTCCAGTTGTTAACAATACAATCTGTTAAGGAATTCATGACTAAAGACATGATGAAATAGAGAAAACTTAATGCTTCTTCTGGTGAATCCATTTCAAAGTGATTGGTAGCAAGTAACGCGAACCATTGTTTAACCATAGGGGAATCTGGCGCCATTTTCGTGCGTTTCATGGCTTGTAGTTCATTGTTTTGAGTTAATAATTGTAATTTCTTCCAATAATCACTGTGACGATCGAGTTCGCTACAATAAATCAGAAATTGTTCAATTCCTAAGAAGAAATCTTGTTCATGTTGTTGAATCGATGAGAGAATCGCGTGATGAATGCTGATTGAACACTTGCTAATCAGATAAGTATACGCATCTTCTAAATCTTGAAAATATTTATAAAAAGCACCACGTGACATTTGCATGGCTTCAACAATTTCTGAGACTTTCACTTGGCTAACATGGCGATTATAAAAATTTTCCAAGAGAATTTGTTCGATGTGCGCTTTTTTTTCAACAGACAAATTTAGGAAGGTTTCTTTTGGCATGGCGGTTCTCCTTTTCAACACAATCTTCCTTGTATTATACTCGCAACAATTTTCTTTGTCACTGTTGAACAGGCGATTGTTCGATTAAGTAGCCATCTTCCATACGAAAAATACGATCACTATTTTGAATCATGCGCTCATCATGTGTCACCATAATGGTTGCTTTTTGTTTTTCATGTGCTTCTTTAATCAGTAAATTCACCACATCATAGGCATGCTCGGTATCTAAACTTGCGGTTGGTTCATCTGCTAAAATCAAACTAGGCTCATTATATAATGCACGAGCGATAGCGACACGTTGCCGTTCCCCACCAGATAAATCACGGGGATATTTTTCTTTTAAGTCATAAATATCCAACGAACGAAGCAAGTCATCTAGGCGTGTATTGTCTTCTTTACGTTTGGCTACTTTTTTTACTAATGTGAATTGTTCATGGACAGTTAAAAAAGGTACCAGATTAGAGCTTTGTAAAATAAAACCAATTTCTTTAAAGCGTAAGTCAGCACGCTTTTTTTCATTTAAATTGGAAAAATCTTGCCCATTAATTCGAATTTCACCAGAAGTGGGTGTTTGTAAACCACCGGAAATCGTTAGAAAAGTACTTTTGCCAGAACCTGATGGCCCGATAATACTCACGAATTCTCCTTGTTGAACGGTAAAATTAATTTCTTTCAGAGCGGTTACTTCGGTATGTCCGTTCCCAAATTTTTTGACAATCTGTTTCATGACTAAAATGTCTTTCATTTTTTATCCTCCTATCGCTGTAATTGGATCGACTTTGGCAACTGTCCGAATCGAAAAGAGACCGCCGATAATTGCGACAATAATAAATAGCCCACTATATACTAGCCATTGTGACCAAATAATCGCAAAAGGCATGACTTCTGGTAAGATGAAACTAGTGCCAAATGCTAACACCATTGCTAGGCCAACGCCAATCATCCCCACAATAAATGCTTGGGCAACTAATGAGTTGGCAATAAAACGATTGCGAATTCCTTGGGCTTTCATGACACCAAAAATCGCTGTTTTTTGTAGCGTAATCACATACATAAAGATACCTACGACTGCTGTTGCAACCACAAATAAGAAATAGATCATGGCATCTAGTGTTAAATTTTGTGCGGAATAACCAGGAATATTTTCGATTAAATCAGGAATTGTTAAAGAAACCATCATTTCATTCGCTGTTGGTAGTTGGGCTTTTTCTTTGGTTACCACAGCATTAATTGGTTGAGTTGTTAACGGTTGGTCACCAAATTTAAGTTGTGTCCAAGTATCCAGAGTCGTGTAGATAACTGGTGTAACGGTGTAATAATTTTCCGCAGTAATCCCAACAATTTTTAAAGGTTCAGGGTAATTACCAATCTTGATTGTATCACCAATTTGATAGGTCTCTTTTGCTAAGTTTTCAGGAATGATAATTTCATTCTTTGTTTTGAATGGATGCCCTTTAATAAGCTTTGGCAATAAGAACGCATCATTGGTTGTTCCGAAAACAGTGACATTTTGTTGCTGGTCTTTGATAGCACCACTATAAATACCGATGGGTGCTTTCTGCTTGGCTGTTACTTGTTCAAAATCATCCATTGTTAATTGAGAGGCTGCCAATGTTTTGTTGGCTTCTTCGGATAAGACGATTTCTTGCGCTTGCCAATCATCTACGCCTTTTTTAAATTCTTCGGCCAAACCACGTGCTAAACCAGAGAGCATAAATACGACATAAGCGATTAAAACCATCATGCCAATGATTAAACCATAACGTAATTTAGCGTAACGCATTTCTTTGATTGCTAAAAACATGGTTTATTCCTCCTTGTGTTTAATAGTGACAAAATGTCACTTACAGAAAGAGTGTAACGCAAAAGTGACATTTTGTCACTAATGATGCAAAAAGAAGGAAACTCCTTCTTTAAAATTGTTTCAAATACCAACAATCCATCGTGTCGTGTCCGCTTGATCCTAACGGTATAGTGAGTTTTTCAAAATGATTTTTTTCATATAGGTGGATGGCTTTGTCCATTGTGGAAAATGTTTCTAAATAGATTCCTTGATAGTGGACTTTGGCAAATTCAAGTGCTTGAGTCATCAACTGTTGTCCGTAGCCTTTGCCTTTGACTGTATGACTGAGATAGAGTTTTTGTAATTCTGCCACATGTTCTTTAAATGGAGCAACGCCAACACCTCCAAGGACTTGCTCATTTTCTACGAGAACCCAATAAGCAGCATTTGGTAGCGAATAGAAATGAGATAACTGATCTAGCTCAGAATCAAAATAAGCTGTTCCGGGAACATCTAAGTGGTAATATTCTAAATTTTCACGAATAATGTTAGCAATGGCAGCATTGTCTTTTTCTTGTATGGGACGAATATGCATCTTTCTTCTCCTTTTGAGTGATTTTATTCGAAAATAATAATGAAAATTCTTTTTAGTACTTGAAAGTTTCAGAAAACTCATGTAGAATTTTGAAGGTTTAATTAATTTTATAAAGTTGGGGATGGATTTGCAATGTCTAAGTATCAACGAAAAGTTTTAGTTTCTACTTCTGCGGGAATCGCATTAGAAAACATGGATATTATGTTTCTTGCGTTTTCACTTTCTTCTATCATTTCAACATTTGGGATTTCAGGCACACAAGCAGGACTAATTGCAACGGTCACCAATTTAGGAATGTTAGTTGGTGGTATCTTTTTTGGGTTAATGGCGGACAAGTATGGTCGTGTCAAAGTCTTTTCTCAAACAGTTATTTTATTTTCGATTGCGTCATTATTAATGTATTTTGCATCAAATATTTATTTAGTGTATTTATTCCGTTTTATCGCTGGAATTGGTGCTGGTGGGGAATATGGGGCATGTATGTCGTTAATTTCTGAAACATTTCCCAAAAAACATTTAGGAAAAGCCGCGTCTACGGCAGGAATTGGTGCCCAAGTTGGTGCCATGCTCGCAGCGGTTTTAGCTTCGTTGATTATTCCCCTTTATGGTTGGAAAATGTTGTATGTGATTGGGGTTTTACCAGTCATTATGGTCTTATTCATTCGTCGTGATTTGAAAGAACCCGAAGCATTTGAGAAAAATAAAGCAACTGGACGTAAGACCAGTTTATTGGAATTATTTGCGACACCTAAAATTGCTTGGCAAACAATTGGTTTAAGTACTATGGTCACTGTTCAAATTGCTGGTTACTTTGGATTAATGAACTGGTTGCCTTCCATTATGCAAGCGCGTTTAGGGTTATCTGTATCGGGTTCTTCTTTATGGATGGTGAGCACCATTGTAGGGATGTCAATTGGTATGATGACGTTTGGGACAGTTATGGATAAAATCGGTCCACGTCGTTCGTTTGCCATTTTCTTGATTTGTTCGGCTTTGTCCGTATATTTATTAGTCTTAGCCAATAATCAATGGACATTGATCGCGGCTGCTGTCGTGGTAGGGTACTTTATTAATGGGATGTATGGTGGATATGGTGCAGTGATTAGTCGTTTGTATCCAACCGAAGTACGCGCAACTGCGAATAATTTTATTATGAATTTAGGTCGTGCGGTGGGTGGTTTTTCTTCGATTGTGATTGGCTTTTTAATGGATAACTACAACTTACAAGCAGTTATTTTGTTCTTATCAATTATCTATTTAATTAGCTTAACTGTTCTTATGACCATTCCAGGTGTGAAAGAATTAAGAGAAAAAGCGTAAAAGGAGTAGTGCTACTCCTTTTTTTATTAGGAGCACATCAATGAAAATTTTTAGAAAGAAATGGTTTCACCTATTTTTAGTGGTATTTTCTTAGTCGGTTTTACATTATTAGGAATAGGATCAGAAAAAGTCCTAAGAAAAGGGGAGTGAGCAGTGTTCAGTGGGGTACTTATCAATAGTGCCGCAATTATTTTAGGTGGCTGTTTGGGCGCAATTTTGCGGAAGGGTTTGTGACAGCATCGCTCATTTTTGTGATTGGTTCGATGGGAATTATTGGTTCGATTGAAAGTGGCGTCTCAGGAAATCATGCGACCTTATATACAAAAGCTGTAATGGATGGTTTTTTATCCATTATGTTGACCGCTTCTTTAGGTGTGGGCGTGTTATTTTCAGCCGTACCGATTTTCTGCTATCAAGGCGCAATTGTCTTAGCTGCCAGTGTCTTGGTTCGTTTGATTCCCTCTGAGTTGATGACCGAATTAATGGGGAAATTAGTGCGATTGGCGGCATTATGATTGTAGGCATCGGCTTAAATATTTTAAAAATCAGTTATATTCGAGTGTCAAATTTCTTACCAGGAATTCTTGTGATGGTACTTTTAATGTGCGTTCAATATTTCTATTAAATGGTTATCAGTAGGTTTCTTTTTTTACCTGTGCTACTCTAGAAAAGAGGAGGTTATTTAGATGAAATGGCTTATTTGGTTACTTAGTGTGATTGGAATTGAGTTAACAGGGTTTATTTCTAGTTTTTTTGCAGGTGATATTCAAAGTGTCTATCAAGAATTACAGAAACCACCCTTATCACCAGCCGGTAGTGTGTTTGGCATTATGTGGACGATTCTTTATGCGATGATCGGGACAGCGCTGTTTTTATTGATTACATCCAAAGCAAAGGGCAAACAAACAGCAATTGTGTTATTTATTATGCAACAAGTGTTAAACTTTTCTTGGAGTATCATTTTCTTTGGAGGCAGTCAGTATTGGTTAGCGAGTGTAGTTATCGTGGCGTTAATCCTTTTGATTGGCGTTTGTATCAAGGTCTTTTATCGTATTCATCCATTAGCAAGCTATTTATTTGTACCATATCTTCTTTGGTGTTTATTTGCCGCTTATTTATGTATTGGTATTGCTATTTTAAATTAAAACAATGCTCCAAACGGAAGGCACGATATTTGTGCCTCTCGTTTGGAGCGTTTCTTTTCTTTACAGATAGTCTGCGGTTAATGCCATGAATTCATTAATGTCGTTTAAGACCATATCGATTCCCGCTTGCCAGAAATCTGGTTTTGTTAAATCTACTTGTAAATGTTTTTGTGCCAAATCTTCCGTTGTCATTGAAGCAGTATCGCGTAACAATGCAATATACTCATCTTCAAAGTTAGCACCTTTTTGATTGGCATAGGCATAAATACCCATACTAAATAAATACCCAAATGTATATGGGAAGTTATAAAATGGAACATCATCAATAAAGAAGTGTAATTTAGCTGCCCAGAAGTGTGGATGGTAGGTGCCTAAGCTATCTAAATAACTTTCTTTTTGAGCTGCTACCATCATTTCTGTGATTTGTTCAGAAGAAACCAATCCTTTTTGACGTGCTTGGTAGAAATTATTTTCAAAAATGTAACGCGTATGGATATTCATAAACATCGCAATGGCATTTTGCATTTTTGCATCTAATAAATTGATTTTTTCTTCTTTGGTTTTCGCTTCTTTTAATGTAGCATCGGCAACGATTAATTCAGCAAATGTGCTGGCAGTTTCAGCAACGTTCATAGCGTAATCTTGATTTAAACTAGGTAAATCCCACAAGACACTGCTATGGAATGCGTGTCCTAATTCATGGGCAAGTGTGGCAACTTCATTGACTGAATTGCTGTAAGTCATGAAAATACGGGATTCTTGGGTTTCTGGTAAGCTTGTGCAATATCCGCCTGGACGTTTTCCTGGACGATCTTCGGCTTCAATCCAAGCGTTGTCAAAGGCCAATTGCGCAAATTCAGACATTTTTGGGCTGAATTTTTGGAAATTTGCTACGATAAATTCTGCCGCAGCGTCAAAAGAGTATGTCCGCTCTTGCATCTCGCCTAAAATAATTGGGGCATCTTGGTCTTGCCAATCCATTTTCTCTTTGCCAAACAATTGCGCTTTACGTGTTAAGAAGTCAACGATTGGTTGTTTGTTTTGTTGAATCGTTGCCCACATCGTATCTAGCGTTTCTTGTTTTAAACGATTGTATTCCAATGGTTCTTTTAAGTAATTCTCCACCCCGTGTAATTTTTGGGTCGACAAACGGAAACCATCTAAATGATTTAAAGTATCGGCAAATAAATCCGCTTTTGCACGCCAAGCTTGTTCCCATTTTTCAAACAGTTCTTGACGTACAGCGGCATCAGGATCGCCCATCATTTTATTGAAGGCTTGTCCAGCCGATAATTGAATTTCCGTGCCATCTTCTTGAGCAAATGGAATAGTAATGCTTGCGACAATTGTGTCGTAATGTTCACTCCACGCATTTAAGCCATCTAATTTCAACGTATTGATGATATTTTCTTCAGCTTCCGATAATAGTTCATTGCCATCACGACGGATTTCGGTCAAACGGAACGCAACGGTTGCTAGTTCAGGTGTGGCCATTTGTTCTGCCCAAGTATCGTCAGCAATTTCTGTTAATTTTTTCGAGAAAATAGTGCTCGCTAATTGGTATTCTGGTAATTTGCTATATAATTCGCTAGATAAAATTTTGGCTTTACTATCATTCACATTGCTTGATAATAAGGCGTTAATAAAGCTTGAACATTGTCCAAAGCCATTACTAATAATTTCTGCTTGCTGTAGCAGTTGCACCAAAGCATCTGTGGTGTCACTGGTTGGTGCCCAAGTTGTAACTGCTTGATGGTATGCATGAATTTCTTTTGATAGTTGTGCCATGCGTTGTTTTAGTTTTTCTGAATCGCTTCCGCCTGGAAAAATTGATTCTAAGTCCCAGTTGATTGCATAAGTCATGAAAAAAACTCCCTTCTGTTTTCCTTATCCAGTATAACATAACTGTTTCTTTGCTAAACAGAAAATGCTAAGATGAGGTATTGAGGTGAAAGAACAGTGAAAAAAGGCATAAAAAATGGAAATACCTATTTAATAATTGGGTTTATTGTCATGGCTATTTTATTTTACAGCTCGTCGCAATCGTATGAAGAGCAATCGCAAATTGGTTTGTTGATGGCACTCTTCAAAAATGAACCATTAAAAGATTGGCTAAGTAAGATTTCGTTTGTCTACGCGGGCAGTGAGGTCAGTATTCAAGCAAAAGGTTATTTTGCTTTTATTGAGTTTTTTGTGCGTAAATTTGCGCATTTTGGCACGTATTTTGTGTTAGGAGGCAGTTTTTGTTTAGGGTTATTTCCCAAATTGAATTCGTTGGCTTTAGCTGCTTTCTTTGGTTGGATGGCAGCAACAGGGTATGCGGGAATGGATGAATTTCATCAGATGATGACGAATGGGCGCACCCCGTTGTTTCAAGATGTCATGCTTGATTCCATTGGCGCTTTAACAGCCGTCATTTTATGTTGGTTGATCATTGGATTACGTCAAAAAAGAGTTCTTTGAAAAAAGTGGAAAACTTCGTAAAATAAACAGAGGAGGCGATTGATTTGGCTGGACATAGTAAATGGAAAAATATTCAAGGAAGAAAGAATGCGCAAGATGCGAAACGAGGAAAAATCTTCCAAAAATTATCAAGAGAAATTTATATTGCTGCTAAAAATGGAGGTGCCGACAGCGCATCAAACCCTGCTTTGCGTTTGGCATTAGATAAAGCCAAAGCGGCCAATATGCCCAATGATAATGTCGAACGCGCAATAAAAAAAGCCACCAGTTCGACAGATGGTGCCAACTATGATGAAGTGGTTTATGAAGGATATGGACCGGGTGGTGTCGCAATTTTAGTAGAAACGTTAACCGATAATCGCAATCGAACGGGAACCAACATTCGAGTAGCCTTTAGTCGTAATGGCGGCAATCTTGGTGAAACGGGTTCAGTGAGTTATATGTTTGACCGAAAAGGGTATCTAGCGATTGAACGAGCAGCGATTTCCTTGGATGAAGAAGAGATGTTGGAAAAAGTCTTGGAGGTAGGCGGTGAAGATTTAATTACTTCTCCAGAGGTCTTTGAAATCTATACTGCTCCAGAAGAGTTTACAATGGTTCGCGATGCTTTAGAAAAAGAGTTTACGTTAGCACAAGCAGAATTAACGATGCTTCCACAAACAACGACAATTTTAACGGACGAACAACAAACACAATTTGAACAATTAATCGAAAAGCTCGAAGATGACGATGATGTATCGGAAGTCTATACATCGATTGGCGAATAAAAAAAGCAGTTGAACGGAAAATGCCGTTCAACTGCTTTTTGTTAAATTACAATGACTGGTGTTCCTACTTCAACCATGTTGAACAATTCGGCCATAACCCCTGGAGGAGTGTTCACACAACCGTGCGAGCCAACAGTTTTCCATAGTTCGCCACCATAAGCTGGTTGCCAACTTGAATCGTGAATACCGACCCCTGTCCAATCGATGGGCATCCAATAGTCAACTGGTTCTGCATATTTTGACCCATCATCGTTGGTTCCACGCAATGTCGCATTGCGTTCTTTATTCCAGATATAAAATACTCCTGGAGGCGTTGGTGTTTTAGGTTTTCCAGAAACGATATCCGTTTCTAAAGCTACTTTGCCATCTTTGTAGTACCACATATGTTGATTTTCCAAATCTACTTCAACATACGTATTTGTGAAGAGTGCCGCACCGGCATCAGCACTACCTTGAGCAATCGGAGAACGGGTGAAGTCTTCTCCTTTTGATAAGTCGGCAATCAAAGCGTCAGTCTCATCATCTGGTGCAATCGTCCAACTCAAAGTCCCAGCAGGAACAGAAACTTCTCCACGGCGACTACTCTTAAATGTCGAATCATTGGTGCTTGTGTTGTATTTTTTGCCTAAAGAAGCGACGTATTCACGTACTTTATCCCGATTAATATCGGCTTTGCCATCTTTATAAGACAACCAATCCATAATTTTATCTTTGGGAATTTCAAAGGTATTGCCATTAATCGTATATGAAGCATTAATATGTGCGATTTTGTTTAAGGCGTCCGCTTCTTTGTTTAGTTCTGGATTATCTGCCGTAATTTTTGGCGTTGTTTTATAAGTATCTAAACTTAATTCCTCTTTGCCAGCTAATAATTCAGTTTTGAAATCGGCCACAGTTTTGTCGACATCGAATTTTGTTCCGGTTACTTCCGGTGTAATTTCGAAGCCATCTGCTCCTTTGGTTAATTTCGCATCGGCTGTAACTTGACGATCTTTATTCAAAGCGTCGAGTTCTTTTTTCAACTCTTCTGTTTTGCTTGCTAGAATTGTTTCATCAAAAGCGGCTTCGTTTAATGAAAGGTTTTGTTTAGAACCAAGGGAAGCTGTTCCCCATAACCATTGACTTTGGTCGGCTTTGATTTTTTCCAATTCAGAAGTAAAATCTGTATTTAAACCAAATTCGTGTTTATTTATTTTTTTCCATTCTTGGTCATTTTCTTTTAACGTAAATTCTTGTGATGCATAATGATCATGTAGTTTTTTATTTGCTTCTTCTACAGTCAACTCACTTACGTTGATATCTTCAACATACGTTTTAGGTAAAAAACGATCAACATAATATGTACTACGATAAGAATAACCTGCGACAACAACCAAAATACCCACCAATACGCCAATGATGACTTTTTGTGTCGTCGATGTCATTGAACGCTTTTTAGAAAGAGACATAGAGATATTCAACTCCTCATAAATTTAAAATTGAGCTACATTACAGTAAGTTAGTAATATCATAGCACATTTACACTTGAAAACGAGAATAATGCTTAAAAAGTGCGTGAATTCTAATAAATATTTAAAAAAAGAAGTGCGCGTGACCTAAAAGCTGGTCACGTTCACTTCTTTTCATCCATTCATCGAGCTACCAATTATTTGTTGGCCGCATCTTCAGCGTCTAATTTTTCAAAAGCAGCATCTAAAATGTCTTTTAATTGTTTTGCTGAAGCAGCCATACGATCTTTTTCGCCATCATTTAATGGGATTTCAATGACTTGTTTTATACCTTGCGCATTGATAATTGCAGGCGCACCAATGTAGACGTCTTCTAAGCCATATTCGCCATTCATATAAACAGATAATGGTAATACGGCATTTTCATCATCTAAAATAGCTTTAGTAATACGTGCTAATGCTACGGCAATTCCGTAGAAAGTTGCTCCTTTTCGTTCGATAATCGTGTACGCTGCGTCACGTACGCTAAAGAACAAGTTAACCATAGCTTCTTCATCAACTTCTGGATGATTTTTCACCCATTCATAAATTTGTAAACCAGCCACATTGGCATGAGACCAAACAGGGAACTCTGAATCACCATGTTCGCCTAGGATATATGCGTGAACGTTACGTGCATCAACGTCTAATAATTGTGCTAATGCTTGACGAAAACGTGCAGAATCTAAAGAAGTACCTGAACCAATAACGCGTTCTTTCGGGAAACCTGAGAATTTCCAAGTTGAATAAGTTAAGATATCTACCGGATTAGCTGCGATTAAGAAAATTCCATCAAATCCTGAATCAACAATCTGTGTTACTACTTCACGATTGATTTTTAAGTTTTTGTGAACTAAATCTAAACGTGTTTCGCCTGGTTTTTGAGGTGCTCCGGCAGTAATTACGACGATATCTGCATCGTGTGCGTCTGCGTAAGTTGCTGCATAGATTTTTTTAGGAGAAGTGAAAGCTAATGCGTGTGATAAATCTAGAGCGTCTCCTTCAGTTTTTGGTACGTTGATATCAATAATGCCGATTTCTTGGGCGATGTTTTGAGTTACTAAGGCAAATGCGTAGCTAGAACCTACTGCGCCATCTCCAACAAGAATAACTTTTTGATGATCTTTTTTTAATGTTTGTGCAGTCATCGGTGTATCAATCCTTCCACTTTTTGTTTTAGTATTTCCTTTACATTTACTATGTTACCATCTTCACGAGGATTTGTCATGTGATTTATGAAACAATGTAACAGTTTTTTTACTGTTTTAGTTGTAAATGCTTACTTCACAAAGCTGTACTTATTTTTAATTGGTAAAATAGTTAAAGAAATCCTTATCAAAGCGTGTAATTTTGGGCGTTTGACAAGGAATATGGTATAATTTTAAAAAATACGCGCAGAAACTGGACAATGAACAATTGTCCAGCATTTTGCGTGAGGTTGAAAAAAATGGAACAAATGGAGATAGATAAATGAAAATGATTGTCGGACTGGGAAATCCCGGTAAAAAATATGAACAAACAAAACATAACGTGGGCTTTATGACAGTGGATCGTCTAGCGAAACGTTTTAATGCAACCTTCAAAAAAAATTCGTTTGAAGCAGAAGTAGCTGATTTTTTTGTGAATGGCGAAAAAATTTTATTAGTTAAACCTCAAACATTTATGAACGAATCGGGCCGAGCTGTGGGGCCGTTAATGACGTATTTTGGTGTCTATCCAGAAGAATTAGTGGTTATTTATGATGATTTAGATTTAGCTTTGGGGAAAATCCGCTTGCGCCAAAAAGGGAGTGCGGGTGGACACAATGGCATGAAGAGTATTATTTCTCATTTAAATACACAAGAATTTGATCGTATTAAAATTGGTATTGATCGTCCAAAACCAGGAATGACGGTCGTGAATCATGTCTTAAGTGGTTTTTCAAAAGACGATCAACCTTTAATTGAAGGAAGTATTGACAAAGCGATGGAAGCGACCATCGATTATATTGAAAAAAATGATTTTATTGCTACGATGAATCGTTTTAATTAGGAGGACAACAATGGATTTAATTAGTTTAATAGAAAAAACTCCTTTTATTAAAGAGTGGCATCAAGGCATTGAAGAGAAGATGCAACGGCAGTTAATTACCGGTTTAGCTGGTTCAGCGAAAACCTTAGCTATTGCGAGCACGTATCAAAAGTTCCGTCGTCCAACAGTTGTTGTGACGGCGAATTTGTATTACGCAAACCAATTAGCAGATGATTTACGTCAAGTGATGGATGATGTGTATATTTTTCCAGTCGATGAAGTCCTTTCTGCAGAAATGGCCTTTGCTTCACCAGAAGCAAAAGCAGAGCGTGTCCTTACTTTACATGCGATTGCCTCCAATCAACCGGGAGTATATGTTTTACCAGTAGCCGCGATTCGGAAATTTTTGCCAACGCTCAAAACATGGCAAGAAGTACAATTTTCATGGCATGTTGGCGATGAGATTGATGTTGAGCAATTACCACAACAATTGGTATTGATGGGCTACGAACGTCAAACGATGATTGGGAAACCCGGTGAATTTAGTATTCGCGGGAGTATTATTGATATTTATCCGTTGCACACAGAATATCCCATTCGAATTGAATTGTTTGATGTTGAGATTGATTCGATGCGCTATTTCGATGTCGAAACGCAACGCTCTATGGAAAATTTAGAAGAAGTGTTGTTGTTACCTACGACAGAATTAGTTTTCTCACAAGCAAACTTAACAAAAGGGAGTGAAAAACTCCAAGAATTATTGACCAAACGCTTAGCAGTAACGAGTGAACCAACGGATAAAGCTTTTTTATCTGATTATTTCGGTCAGCTAATTGCTTCGTGGCAAGATGGTATTCCCGGCGATACAGCTAATTTTTATACGGATCTTTTGTATCAAGAAAAGCAAACCATTTTAGATTATTTTGCGAAAGATACATTATTATTGGTGGACGATTATGCACGAATGATGGAAACCAACCGTGAAATTGAACGCGAAGAAGGCGAATGGCATACGCAAAAAATTTCCGAATTACGGGTCTTTTCAGAACAGACTTTTGGAACGAATGTTCATCAATTATTTCAACGTCTAACGTTTACGACTACCTATTTCTCTTTGTTCCAAAAAGGAATGGGCAATTTACGTTTTCAAGCGATTCATAGTGTGCAATATCGACCAATGCAACAATTCTTTGGTCAGATGGGTTTGTTAAAAGTTGAAATTGATCGTTGGGAAAAGCAACAGCAAACCGTGGTGTTCTTAGTTGGCAATCATGAGCGTGCGAAAAAACTGGAACAAGATTTTCGTGACCATGAAATCTATGCGGTAGAAACTACGCCGGATCGTTTGTTTACGGGACGTTCGCAAATTGTCGAAGGTACGTTACAAAGTGGTTTTGAATTACCTCAAGATCATGTCGTGGTGGTAACAGAACAAGAGATGTTCCAAAAAGTCACTAAAAAACGGACGCGTCGTCAAACTGTGACCAATGCGGAACGTTTAAAAAGCTACAATGAATTAAAGACAGGCGATTATGTTGTCCATGCGAATCATGGGATTGGGAAATATATTGGGATGCAAACCTTAGAGGTGGATGGTGTCCATCAGGATTATATGACCATTGTGTACCAAAACGACGATAAATTATTTATTCCAGTGACGCAACTGAATTTAATTCAAAAATATGTCACTTCAGAATCTAAATCACCAAAGATTAATAAACTTGGTGGAACAGAATGGGCGAAGACCAAACGCAAAGTTTCCAAAAAGATTGAAGATATTGCGGATGACTTAATTCAACTGTATGCGAAGCGAGAAGCTGAAAAAGGGTATGCTTTTGCGCCAGACGATGCGTACCAACGTGAATTTGAAGATGCTTTTCCTTACAGTGAAACAGATGACCAATTACGTAGTACAGCTGAAATTAAACGTGATATGGAAAAAGAAAAACCAATGGATCGCTTGTTAGTCGGTGACGTTGGTTTTGGGAAAACCGAAGTAGCTTTACGTGCGGCATTTAAAGCTGTCAAAGAAAGCAAACAAATCGCATTTTTAGTACCTACGACAATTTTAGCGCAACAGCATTATGAAACGATGGTGGATCGATTTGAAGGATTCCCTGTCAATATTGGCTTACTCAGTCGTTTCCGTACGAAAAAACAACAAAACGAAACGATTAAAGAAATTAAAGAAGGTAAAATCGATATTGTTGTAGGGACACACCGCATTTTGTCACAAGACATTGAATTTGCTGATTTGGGCTTATTAGTGATCGATGAAGAGCAACGATTTGGTGTGAAACATAAAGAACGCTTGAAACAATTACGTTCACAAGTCGATGTCTTAACGCTGACCGCTACTCCGATTCCAAGAACGTTACACATGTCGATGCTAGGTGTGCGTGACTTATCAGTAATTGAAACGCCGCCTGAAAACCGCTACCCGATTCAAACCTATGTCATGGAAACGAATCCTGGTGCTATCCGTGAAGCTATTTTGCGTGAAATGGCTCGTGGCGGACAAGTTTTCTACCTATATAATCGAGTGGATACGATTGAACAAAAAGTGGATGAATTGCAAGCTCTTGTTCCGGATGCCCGCATTGGCTATGCTCATGGACAAATGACCGAAGTGCAGTTAGAAAATACGTTGTTTGATTTTATTGAAGGACAATATGATGTGTTAGTGACAACTACCATTATTGAAACGGGTGTGGATATTCCGAATGCCAATACGTTATTTGTTGAAAATGCTGATTATATGGGCTTATCAACGCTCTACCAATTGCGCGGACGTGTTGGGCGAAGCAATCGTGTTGCCTATGCTTATTTCATGTATGAACAACAAAAAATCTTAAATGAAGTCAGCGAAAAGCGACTACAAGCGATTAAAGACTTTACTGAATTAGGTTCGGGTTTCAAAATCGCGATGCGTGATTTGTCGATTCGTGGTGCAGGAAACTTATTGGGTGCCCAACAACACGGCTTTATTGATTCTGTCGGTTTTGATATGTATGCGCAAATGTTATCGGAAGCAGTCGATCGCAAGCAAGGGAAAAATACGCAAACTAAAAAAACCTCCGTTGAAATTGACTTGGGCGTCGATGCCTACTTGCCAACGGAATATATTAATGATGAACGTCAAAAAATTGAAATCTACAAACGTATTCGTGAATTGGAAAGTATGGATAGTCTTGATGAATTACAAGATGATTTAATTGACCGTTTTGGCGAATATCCAGATGAAGTCGCACACTTATTGATGGTGGGTGAAATCAAGATGAATGGTGATCGAGCGTTAATTGATACTATCCGTAAACAGGGACCGATTATTCAGTTTATTTTGAGCAAAGTTGGTACCAAAGCATATACAGTGGAACAATTATTTGCAGCTTTATCAAAAACCAAACTCAAAGCGACATTAGGTGTCGAAAAAGAACAAATGCACATCAAATTAACTGTGCCAAAAGGTATGAAACAAATGGTTTGGTTGCATGAAGTACAAGAATTCGTCAAAGCTTTACGTGAAATACGCTACCAAGAACAATTACAGCAAAAGCATGGTTAGCAAGGAGGAGGCCACATGGCTCGAAATCAAATGCAACGGATGATGAAAGGCGCGTTTGTGCTAACGTTAGCTTCTTTTATCGCCAAATTATTGAGTGCAGTGTATCGGGTTCCTTTTCAAAATTTTGTTGGTGATGAAGGGTTTTATGTGTATCAACAAGTCTATCCTATCTATGGGTTAGCAATGACATTGGCGTTATCAGGGTTGCCACAATTTATTTCTAAACTTGTAGCAAGTCAAAAAAATCCCCAAAAGCAACAACAAGCCTTGGATGAGATTTATCCTTTGGTCTTTTGGTTTTCTATTTGTTTATGGGGAATCACCTTTTTCTTTAGTGGCTTCATTGCGGTTATCATGGGAAATGAGTCGTTGAAACCACTCATTCAAGTGGTGTCCTTTACGTTTTTATTAGTTCCACCGTTATCCTTTTATCGTGGGAACTTTCAAGGGAATTTATTAATGGTTCCTTCGGCGGTTTCACAAGTTTCGGAACAATTTTTACGTGTAGGAGTCATTTTGTTAGCTGCTTCGGCGTTTCATCGTTTTTCACTCACGATTTATCAAGTGGGGACTTTGGCGATGACTGGAGCATTTATCGGTGGTGTCGTGGCATGGCTATTGTTGGCCTATTACGATCATAAAATTTTTGGTACACACCAACGTTTTTTACGAGTACCAAAGACCTTCACTGTTTCAAAACGCATGCGTCGCAAATTTTTTGTCGAAGGCGGTCTACTTTCAATCTATAGTGGGTTGTTGATTTTATTTCAGCTAGCAGATTCCTTTTTCATTGTGAATGCGTTGGAATTTCAAGGCGTTGCAGAACAAAGCGCTCGGATTGCGAAAGGGATCTATGACCGTGGACAACCACTTGTCCAATTAGGGTTAGTTGCTGCGACCGCCTTAAGTACGACCTTTTTACCAGCGTTGACGGCTTGTTTAATTGAACAACGGGGAGAACAATTTTTAAAATCAGCCAAGATGTATCTACGTTTGACGATTGGGTTGGCCTTAGCAGCATCTACTGGGTTAGCAGTGTTGTTGCCATACATTAATTATGCGTTGTTCAAAGGCAATGCGGGGAGTGTTGCGTTAACGCTGTTTGTGTTTTCAATTGTGTTAACAGCGACAATTCAAGCGTATCAAAGTATTGCGCAAAGCCAAAACTATTTTCGCCGTTCATTAAAAGCAGCGGGGTGGGGAATAGGTGTTAAATTTGTTGTAACTGGGCCGTTTACTTTATTATTTGGTACAATTGGGGCAAGTTTATCAACTTTAGTAGGATTAGTTGTCATCTTGTGGTATCTTATCAAACAAGAAGATTCCCGCATCAATGTTTTTTGGAAAGAACGTCATTTTGGTAGTAAATTACTTATCTGTACAATCGGGATGGTGATTGGGTTGCTGATTTTTTACGCCTTATTAACCGCGACGGTTGGTACACCAGTCAGTCGTTTACAAGCATTACTTTTTAGTTTATTGGGAGTTGTCATCGGTGGAACCATCTTTATTCAATTTGCTATTCGTTTAGAATTATTGACGTTACGTGAATGGCTGATGATTCCATTCGGTAAGAAAATTTTACGTTTCATGGGAGGAAAATAATGCGTTTAGACAAGTTTTTAAAAATTTCAAGAATTATCAAACGTCGTTCTGTTGCGAAAGAAGTGGCAGATAAAGGACGTATTCAAATTAATGGCACTTTAGCAAAATCAAGTAGTTCAGTCAAAGTGGGCGATATCTTAAAAATTCAATTTGGAAACCGTATTTTAGAGGTAGCAGTCAAAGAGTTACATGAATCAACGAAAAAAGAAGATGCTGCCAAAATGTATGAACTTTTATCAGAAACAAGAGTCGATAATTTCGAGTAAATTAGGTTAGACAAGCGTTTCTGATGTTGGTATAATAAAAAAGACAGTCAAGAAAGATTGGAGCGAGTACCTGTGAGCAAAGAGGGAAAAGACAATGTGAAAATCTTAGACACAGACTATGCCAAAGAACAGTATGCCAAATATGCGTATCAACAACGACAAATTATCTTTCGTCGTCGTCGCTTAATGGCTGTTTTCGTGGTCGCATTCGTGGTTTTTTTGAGTGTCGGCATTTCCTTGTTTAACGATTATTTGCGTCTGCAACGATTGCAAGACGTCAAACAAGAAACCATCGCGAAACAAACGGAAGTGAAACAAAAAATGGCGAATCTAAAAAGAGATGTGGCATTATTAAAAGACGATGATTATGTCGCTAAAGTTGCCCGTAGCCGTTTCTTATATTCAAAAGAAGGTGAGTTAATCTTCCCATTACCTGGGAATGAAGCTGCTGAAAAAGCAGATGATTCAACAACTGAATCAAGCGAATAACTCGCACTGTTCATTAAACTTGTGTCGTGCAACGTTTGTGTAAAAATTTTTGCACACGTATAAAGCATAAATAAAATAACCGTAGAAACTACGGGGATTGCTCGTATCACGAGAATCTTATGACGACATCATAAGAAGTTTTCAAAATGGGACAAAAATTAGGAGGAACATTTTTTTATGTCAATCGAAGTTGGAGCGAAACTACCTGGAAAAGTGTCAGGGATTACAAATTTTGGTGCGTTTATTGATTTAGGTGGAGGCAAAACTGGACTTGTTCACATCAGTGAAGTATCTAACGGCTTTGTCAAAGATATTAACGATGTTTTAAAAGTTGGCGATGAAGTAACCGTACTTGTAACAACCATTGGAAATGATGGAAAGATTGGATTATCAATCCGTAAGGCAGAAGACAAACCAAAAGAAGAGAAACGTGACTTTCCGAAAAAAGACTTTAATCGATCAAGTCCGAAAAAATCATTCCCACGTAACAATCAACAAATGCAAGGGAATAACAAACAAGACTTCGATTCATTAATGAGTTCGTTCTTAAAAGACAGTGATGATCGTTTATCATCTTTACGTCGTAACACAGAAGGCAAACGTGGGGGCCGTGGCGGTCGCCGTAACTAATGATTAAATTGGAACAGGTAGGGGATTTTTGAGATGAATTTCCTCACCTGTTTTTTGTTTTGAATGCACAAGGAGGAAACCGTATGCTAGCAAAAAAAGTCGCACGATTAGTGGAAGAAAACCAATTGTGGCAAGCAAACGATCGTCTGTTACTCGCAGTATCAACCGGTGTAGATTCAATGGTATTGATGCACGTGTTGGAAACTCTTTCTGTACCTTTTGGTGTGGTTCATGTCAATCATCAATTACGTGAGGCGTCGTATCAAGAAGCACTTTTTTTAACGGAGTATTGTCAGCAACGTCAGATTCCCTTGTATCAAACACGTTGGGAGCAACCAGCAATAACCGGAGTCGAAGCGGCTGCCCGACAGTTTCGTTATACATTTTTTCAACAAATTATGACACAATATGGCTATTCAGTTTTGTTAACAGCCCATCATAGTGATGATCAGATGGAAACCATTTTGATGAAGCTGGTACGTGAAGGCAACTTTTTTAGTAGTAGCGGTATTCGTTTGTCTCAAGCTTTTGGTGAAGGCATGTTGATTCGTCCGTTATTAACCACGACCAAGGCGGAAATTTTAGCTTATAGTCAGACCAATGGTGTACCATATTTTGAAGATGAAACCAATTTTTCTTTGGACATGCAACGCAATCGGCTTCGTCATCACGTAGTACCTTTCTTGCAAGCTGAAAATCCGCAAGTGCATCATCACTTCCAACAATGGTCGAATCAAACAATTTGGGCGCAAGAAATCATTGCTGAACAGCAACAACAGTGGCTGGAGCGTTTGGTGACTGTGGACCAACAGGGGTACCATTTTGACTTAGCTGATTATTTCAATCTTTCAGAAGCCAAACGTTATTTCTTTTTGCAAGCATTGAAACAACAACTACAAATCGAGGAACAAATTGGCTTCACAGAAAAACAAATCCAACAAGCGATGCAGCTTTTTTCAGGACCAGCACAAGGAACGGTGATGTTAGCTAAACAATGGCACATCAAAAAAACGTACCAACAGATTACAATTGCTCAAAAAGTGAAAGAAAAGATTACAGGGACACAGTTTCGCTTGAAAATTGGTGAGGCATATTTTTTATCCGAGGAAGAATGGATTGGAATTTTTCCTATAGGCGAAGAAAAAATTCCCGAAAAAGTCAAACTTTGGTCAGAGTATCGCCAAGATTTGTCGGTAAACTTTCCTTTTGTAACCGTCCTTAGAAAACGTCAAAGTGGCGATAAAATCGCTTTAAATCGGCATTTAACTAAAAAAATCCGGCGCTTTTTTATCGATAAAAAAATTCCAAACGAAAAACGTGAACAAGCTTGGGTGCTAACAACCGAACAAGAAGAGGTTTTAGGATTGATACCTTACGCTTTTTCCTATTTGAGTATTGCGAAAGAAACTGATAAAATACACTACGTACTGCTTTATCGAAGGATGAAAGAAACAAACTACAATTTGTAGTGTTAAAATAGCCACTTTTTGATTTTAATGAAAAAAATCATCGAGATGATAAGAAGTCAAACCGCCTGAACAATGGGGTTTGCTTGGAAGAGTGAGTATAAAATAGGCCCTTTTCTCAAGAAATGTTCGCACATATTAGGAGTAGAATTTGGAAGGAGAAACAAGATGTTAGAAAAAGACATTGAAAAAATCTTAATTACAAGAGAAGAAATCCAGAAACGTTGCGAGGAATTAGGTAAAGAGTTAACTGACGAATACGCTGATAAAAATCCTCTCGTTGTAGGTGTCTTAAAAGGTGCTGTACCATTTATGGCAGATATCGTCCGTGAAATGGATTGCTACTTAGAATTAGATTTTATGGATGTTTCAAGTTATGGCAATGCAACTGTATCGTCTGGTGAAGTAAAAATTATCAAAGACTTAGATACAAACGTGGAAGGTCGCGACATGTTGATTGTTGAAGATATTATCGACAGTGGTCGTACTTTAGCTTACTTAGTTGATTTATTCAAATACCGTAAAGCGAAATCTGTGCGTATTGTTACATTATTAGACAAACCTGAAGGACGCGTAGTCGATATTGAAGCTGATTATATCGGTTTTGACGTACCAAATGAGTTTGTTGTTGGTTATGGTTTAGACTATGCGGAGCAATACCGTAACCTTCCTTATGTAGGGGTATTAAAACCAAGCGTTTACGAAACAAAAGAGTGACCGTTTCTAAAAAAATTGTGATACAATGGAAAGGTCAAAGTAAGACAAATTGGCAAGGAGGGGCCGCATGAATAAAAAAAATAACGGAACAGTAAGAAATACCCTGTATTATGTGCTGGTCATACTGGCAATGGTCATGGTTGTTTACTTCTTCCTAGGGAATGGTGGAAACCAAACGCCTGAGATCGAATATTCTAAGTTCACTGAACAATTAGAAGAAGGCGAGATCAAAGAGTTTAAAGTGCAACCGGCAAATGGTGTCTATCGCATCACCGGTGAGTACAATGAAGAACAAAAGATCAATAATAATAATGGTTTAGCTGTTTTAGGCTCAACCCAATCAACCACTAAACGATTCACAACAATCGTTTTACCTAATGATTCAACTTTAAGCGAAGTTACTACGCTTGCAAGTGAGCACTCTGTCAAAACATCGATTGAAGAAGAATCAAGTAGCGGTATTTGGTTATCGTTATTGATTAGTTTCTTACCACTAGTTATCATCATTTTCTTCTTCTATATGATGATGGGGCAACAAGGTGGTGGCGGCGGTGGTGGCGGCCGTGTAATGAACTTTGGTAAATCAAAAGCCAAAGAAGCAGACAAAAAGGCCAACCGTGTGCGTTTCTCTGATGTAGCTGGAGCGGAAGAAGAAAAACAAGAATTAGTCGAAGTGGTTGAATTCTTGAAAGATCCTCGTCGCTTCTCTGAATTAGGTGCACGTATTCCAGCCGGTGTTCTTTTAGAGGGACCTCCCGGAACAGGTAAAACATTACTTGCGAAAGCCGTTGCTGGTGAAGCAGGCGTGCCATTTTATTCTATTTCTGGTTCAGACTTCGTAGAAATGTTTGTCGGTGTCGGTGCCAGTCGTGTACGCGATTTATTTGAAACAGCGAAGAAAAATGCACCAGCGATTATCTTTATCGATGAAATCGATGCAGTGGGTCGTCAACGTGGCGCTGGTATGGGTGGCGGACACGATGAACGTGAACAAACCCTTAACCAATTGTTAGTTGAAATGGATGGATTTGGTGGTAACGAAGGCGTTATCGTTATTGCTGCAACCAACCGTTCGGATGTATTAGACCCAGCGTTATTACGTCCAGGTCGTTTTGACCGTCAAATTCTTGTTGGCCGTCCCGATGTTAAGGGGCGTGAAGCTATTTTACGTGTGCATGCCCGTAACAAACCATTAGCAGATGATGTTGATTTGAAAGTGGTGGCACAACAAACACCAGGTTTTGCTGGTGCTGAGTTAGAAAACGTCTTAAACGAAGCGGCGTTAGTTGCTGCTCGTCGTAATAAAAAGAAAATTGATGCTTCTGATATTGATGAAGCTGAAGATCGTGTGATTGCTGGTCCAGCGAAGAAAGACCGTGTGATTAGCAAACGTGAACGTGAAATGGTTGCGTACCATGAAGCAGGACATACCATTGTTGGTTTAGTCTTGAGTCGTGCACGTGTGGTTCATAAAGTAACAATTATCCCTCGTGGTCGTGCCGGCGGATATATGATTGCTTTACCAAAAGAAGATCAAATGTTAATGACAAAAGATGATATGTTTGAACAAATTGTTGGTCTGTTAGGTGGACGTACAGCAGAAGAGATTATCTTCAACGTACAATCAACAGGTGCATCAAATGACTTTGAACAAGCAACAGCTTTAGCTCGTAGCATGGTAACTGAATATGGAATGAGTGACAAACTTGGACCTGTTCAATATGAAGGAAATCATCAAGTCTTTGTTGGCCGTGATTATGGTCAAACAAAAGCTTATTCTGAACAAGTAGCCTTTGAAATTGACCAAGAAGTTCGTGCTATCTTAATGAATGCACATGCGAAAGCGCGTGAAATCATTGAAGAATACAGCGAACAACATAAATTAATTGCTGAAAAATTATTAGAGTTTGAAACGCTAGATGCAAAAGCAATTAAATCATTGTTTGAAACAGGTAAAATGCCTGAAGGGTCAGAAAACAGTGACTTCCCAAGTGAAAAAGCGCAATCGTTTGAAGAAGCAAAACGTGCGTTAGAAGCGAAAGATGCGGAAAAACAAGCGGAAGAAAAAGCTGAATTTGAAGAGGCAAAAGATTACTTTGCGAATATTCGTGAAGAATCGAAAGCTGATACAGATAAAGACGATTCAAAAGAATAACAAGAAAGTAGGCTGTGACCGATGTCGCAGCCTCTTCTCTTGTTAAAAACCGTAAAGTTGAAAAAAGAAGAAGATACTAGTATGATTCACTAGTGAAAGAATGAAGGAGCGAAAACAACCCATGAAAGATTATTTAGTAAAAGCATTAGCATATGGTGGCTATGTTCGTGCCTATGCAATCAATGCAACCGCAGTAGTAGCAGAAGCACAACGTCGTCACGATACTTGGAATACAGCTTCCGCAGCCTTAGGTCGTTCATTAGTGGGCGGACTTTTATTAGGTGCAACCTTAAAAGGTGACGACAAAATGACGGTGAAAATCCAAGGTGACGGTCCTGCTGGCGCCATTATTGTTGATAGTAATGGTAAAGGCGATATCAAAGGATATATCCAAAATCCACATGTCAGTTTACCTTTAAATGATAAAGGAAAAATCGATGTACGTGGTGCAGTAGGAACCAATGGTGTCTTTACAGTCATTAAAGATTTAGGTTTAAAAGAACCATTTTCTGGTCAAACACCGATTGTTTCTGGTGAATTAGGCGATGACTTTACGTATTACTTAGCCGTTTCAGAGCAAATTCCATCTGCTGTTGGTTTAAGTGTTTTAGTGGATACCGATGATTCTATCAAAACAGCTGGTGGTTTTATGCTACAAGTGATGCCAGGTGCTAGTGATGAAGTGATTGACGCTTTAGAAGAACGTTTGAAACACTTGCCGAATGTTTCTTCCTTATTAGAAGAAGGAAAAACACCAGAAGATATTTTAGAAATTATCTTTGACGGTGAAGCAATTATGATTTTAGAAGATTCTCCAGTTCAATTTAACTGCGAATGTTCAAAAGAAAAATTTGCGACAGCCATCATTACTTTAGGAACAAGTGAAATTCAAGCGATGATTGATGAAGATCACGGAGCAGAAGCAGTGTGTTCATTCTGTGGTGAAAAATATTATTTTGATGAACCTGAATTGGAAGCATTAATCCAAGAAATTACAGGAGAGAAAGAATAGATGACACATACATGGAAAATTGGTAACGTAGAAATTCCGAATCGTGTCGTTGTTGCACCCATGGCAGGTATTTCGAATTCTGCCTTTCGAGTAACCGTGAAAGAAGCTGGGGCAGGATTAGTCGTTTGCGAAATGATTAGTGACCAAGGAATTCAAATGCGTAACAAAAAGACCTTAAGTATGTTACACATCGATGAAACGGAGCATCCGTTAAGTTTACAAATTTTTGGCGGCAATAAAGATTCTTTAGTAGAAGCGGCCCAATTTGTCGCTGAAAACACGACAGCAGATATTATTGATATCAATATGGGATGTCCAGTGAATAAAATCATTAAAGCCGAAGCGGGTGCGAAGTGGTTGCTTGATCCAGATAAAGTGTACGAGATGGTACATGCTGTTTCTTCAGCTATTGATAAACCTGTCACCGTGAAAATGCGGATTGGTTGGGATGAAGAACATGTTTTTGCTGTCCAAAATGCGCAAGCCGCTCAAGCAGCAGGTGCCGCAGCGATTGCCATGCATGGACGTACCCGTGTACAAATGTATGAAGGGCATGCCAATTGGGAAATTTTAAAAGAAGTCAAAGAAAACATTTCGATTCCGTTTATGGGAAATGGCGATGTTCGTACACCCGAAGATGCGAAGCGAATGTTTGAAGAAGTTGGTTGTGATGCAGTGATGATTGGACGCGCTGCTTTAGGGAATCCTTGGATGATTCGCCGAACCAAGCATTATTTAGAAACCGGCGAACTCATTGCTGAACCAACTCCACGTGAAAAAATCGAAACGGCGATTTTGCATTTTGATCGTTTGATTGATTTAAAGGGTGAAAAAGTAGCTTCTTTAGAATTCCGTCAACACGCTGCCTACTATTTAAAAGGAATCTCACGCGCAGCAAAAGTGAAAGCGGCGATTAATCAATCTGAAAATCGAGAAACGACCGTTCATTTATTAGAAGCATTTCTTGAGAAGGTCGAATCGCAACCTGTTAAAAGTTAATCATCTTAGAAAAATTCAAGTCGAAGGATAACTTCGACTTGCTTTTTTTTGTTAACATTGGCATTATAGAAAGGAAACATATCAGAGAACGGAGGAAAACTCGTGACAGAGGAACGACAAACACAAGAAGAATTAAATGACCAAATGCTGGTACGTCGACAAAAGATGGAACAATTGCGCGAAGAAGGTATCGATCCATTTGGCCAACGATTTGACCGTACCCATAATTCTGCCGAGTTGCATGAATTATTTGAACCACGTACAAAAGAAGAATTAAGTGAAATGGAACTGACAGCAAGTATTGCTGGACGTATCGTGACAAAACGTGGAAAAGGAAAAGCTGGTTTCGCACATTTACAAGATCGCGAAGGCCGCATCCAAATTTATGTACGTAAAGATGAAGTTGGCGACGAAGCATATGACGTATTTAAACATGCAGATTTAGGTGACTTCTTTGGTGTTACTGGACAAATTATGAAAACAAATACTGGTGAAGTATCGGTTAAAGCAAAAGAAATTACGATTTTATCAAAAGCTTTACGTCCATTACCAGATAAATATCATGGGTTAACAAACATTGAGCAACGTTACCGTCAACGTTACTTAGATTTAATTAGTAATCAAGAAAGTTTTGATCGTTTTACAAAACGCAGTCAAATCATCAGCGAAATTCGTCGCTATTTAGATGCGCAAGGTTACTTAGAAGTTGAAACGCCTGTATTACACAACCAAGCAGGTGGTGCGGCAGCTCGTCCATTCATCACGCATCATAATGCCTTGGATATGGATTTATATTTGCGTATTGCTTTGGAATTGCACTTGAAACGTTTAATCGTTGGTGGTATGGAAAAAGTTTATGAAATCGGTCGTGTGTTCCGTAATGAAGGAATTGACACAACACATAATCCTGAATTCACAATGTTAGAATGTTATACAGCGTATACTGATTACAAAGACATTATGGATTTAACAGAAGGAATTATTCGTCATGCTGCTGAAAAATCTTTAGGAACAGCACATCTTGTATACGATGGCCAAGAAATTGATTTAGCTTCTGCTTTCAATCGTGTGCATATGGTTGATGCAGTGAAAGAAAAGACTGGTGTTGACTTCTGGCAAGAAATGTCTGTGGAAGAAGCCCGTCAATTTGCAAAAGAGCACAATGTTGAAATTACCGATGCGATGAGTGTAGGACATATTATTAATGAGTTCTTCGAAACATTTGTGGAAGAAACTTTGCAACAACCAACATTTGTTTACGGACATCCTGTTGAAGTGTCTCCGCTAGCGAAGAAAAATCCGGAAGATCCTCGTTTCACTGACCGTTTTGAATTATTTATCGTTGGTCGTGAATTTGCAAATGCCTTTACGGAATTAAATGATCCAATTGATCAAAGAGAACGTTTTGAGGCACAAGAAAAAGAACGCGAAGCTGGAAATGATGAAGCACATGGTGTGGATGAAGATTTCTTAGAAGCGTTAGAGTATGGTATGCCACCAACTGGGGGATTAGGAATTGGAATTGACCGTCTAGTCATGTTATTAACTGACGCACAATCAATTCGTGATGTCTTATTATTCCCAACAATGCGTTAATACTATAGTAGAAAAAAGTTGCGGTTTTTTATCCGCAACTTTTTTTATTGGTTTTATGAGTATAAATAGTAGAAAAAAGACATTGTTTTTATCGAAAAGCGAACATTTTATTTGCATGTGTTTTTCAATAATCGGAAATGAAAAAAGTTTGAAAAAACACGATAAATTCATTGACCTTAAAGGATTTACTTGGTATATTATTACTTGTCCTAAACGACATCAAAAACTTTTGAAACTTTTGAAAAAAAGAGTTGACGAAGTAAATGACACATGATATTATAACAAAGTCGTCAAAACGAATTCAATTAAAACGTTGAGCTATCAATAAAAAAGATTGAAAAAATTGTTGACAAGTAACAATTCATTTGTTAAAATAATCAAGTCGCTGTCAAACGGCATTCAAGAATTTAAATTTCTTGAAAAAAACTTTTTTAAAAAATAGTTGACAAAAAAACGTCAAACTGTTATGATATAAAAGTTGCTAGAACAGCAAATGTAGACCTTTGAAAACTGAACAAAGCAAGCAAACGAACCAATTGTGTAGGACACTTCTACGAGGTAGAAGTTATACAACAAGCAAGCAAATAGCTAGCAAAGTTAATTTTTTATGAGCTTAACAATCGCAAGATTGTTTCAAATTTTTTTATGAGAGTTTGATCCTGGCTCAGGACGAACGCTGGCGGCGTGCCTAATACATGCAAGTCGAACGCTTCTTTTCCGCCGAACTTCGGTTCATTGGAAAAGAGGAGTGGCGAACGGGTGAGTAACACGTGGGTAACCTGCCCATCAGAGGGGGATAACACTTGGAAACAGGTGCTAATACCGCATAACGCTTTTTCTCGCATGAGAGAAAGCTGAAAGGCGCTTTTGCGTCACTGATGGATGGACCCGCGGTGCATTAGCTAGTTGGTGAGGTAACGGCTCACCAAGGCAACGATGCATAGCCGACCTGAGAGGGTGATCGGCCACACTGGGACTGAGACACGGCCCAGACTCCTACGGGAGGCAGCAGTAGGGAATCTTCGGCAATGGACGAAAGTCTGACCGAGCAACGCCGCGTGAGTGAAGAAGGTTTTCGGATCGTAAAACTCTGTTGTTAGAGAAGAACAAGGATGAGAAGAGAATGTTCATCCCTTGACGGTATCTAACCAGAAAGCCACGGCTAACTACGTGCCAGCAGCCGCGGTAATACGTAGGTGGCAAGCGTTGTCCGGATTTATTGGGCGTAAAGCGAGCGCAGGCGGTTTCTTAAGTCTGATGTGAAAGCCCCCGGCTCAACCGGGGAGGGTCATTGGAAACTGGGAGACTTGAGTGCAGAAGAGGAGAGTGGAATTCCATGTGTAGCGGTGAAATGCGTAGATATATGGAGGAACACCAGTGGCGAAGGCGGCTCTCTGGTCTGTAACTGACGCTGAGGCTCGAAAGCGTGGGGAGCGAACAGGATTAGATACCCTGGTAGTCCACGCCGTAAACGATGAGTGCTAAGTGTTGGAGGGTTTCCGCCCTTCAGTGCTGCAGCAAACGCATTAAGCACTCCGCCTGGGGAGTACGACCGCAAGGTTGAAACTCAAAGGAATTGACGGGGGCCCGCACAAGCGGTGGAGCATGTGGTTTAATTCGAAGCAACGCGAAGAACCTTACCAGGTCTTGACATCCTTTGACCACTCTAGAGATAGAGCTTTCCCTTCGGGGACAAAGTGACAGGTGGTGCATGGTTGTCGTCAGCTCGTGTCGTGAGATGTTGGGTTAAGTCCCGCAACGAGCGCAACCCCTATTGTTAGTTGCCATCATTTAGTTGGGCACTCTAGCGAGACTGCCGGTGACAAACCGGAGGAAGGTGGGGATGACGTCAAATCATCATGCCCCTTATGACCTGGGCTACACACGTGCTACAATGGGAAGTACAACGAGTTGCGAAGTCGCGAGGCTAAGCTAATCTCTTAAAGCTTCTCTCAGTTCGGATTGTAGGCTGCAACTCGCCTACATGAAGCCGGAATCGCTAGTAATCGCGGATCAGCACGCCGCGGTGAATACGTTCCCGGGCCTTGTACACACCGCCCGTCACACCACGAGAGTTTGTAACACCCGAAGTCGGTGAGGTAACCTTTTTGGAGCCAGCCGCCTAAGGTGGGATAGATGATTGGGGTGAAGTCGTAACAAGGTAGCCGTATCGGAAGGTGCGGCTGGATCACCTCCTTTCTAAGGAATAGTACGGAAACTACACATCGTTTGTCTTTGTTCAGTTTTGAGAGGTTTACTCTCAAAATTTATTTGGGGCCTTAGCTCAGCTGGGAGAGCGCCTGCTTTGCACGCAGGAGGTCAGCGGTTCGATCCCGCTAGGCTCCATTAACGACAATGGTCGTTAACGTTGTTCATTGAAAACTGGATATTTAAAGTAAAGAAATCAAAACAAACCGAGAACACCGCGTTGAATGAGTTTTTTAATAAGTTCAATTGCTTATTTTTCTTGATAAAACTTCTATCGCTAGAAGATCTTTATCAAAACCCAACCGTAAGGTTGATAAGGTTAAGTGAATAAGGGCGCATGGTGGATGCCTTGGCACTAGGAGCCGATGAAGGACGGGACTAACACCGATATGCTTTGGGGAGCTGTAAGTAAGCTTTGATCCAGAGATTTCCGAATGGGGGAACCCAACATCTTTTATAGGATGTTACTTATCAGTGAATACATAGCTGATAAGAGGTAGACGCAGAGAACTGAAACATCTAAGTACCTGCAGGAAGAGAAAGAAAATTCGATTCCCTGAGTAGCGGCGAGCGAAACGGGAAAAGCCCAAACCAAGATGCTTGCATCTTGGGGTTGTAGGACTCCGATATGGTAGTTTTTTCAGATAGTTGAATGACTTGGAAAGGTCAGCTAAAGAGGGTGAAAGCCCCGTAGACGAAATGTGAAAGACACCTAGGAGGATCCTGAGTACGGCGGAACACGAGGAATTCCGTCGGAATCCGGGAGGACCATCTCCCAAGGCTAAATACTCCCTAGTGACCGATAGTGAACCAGTACCGTGAGGGAAAGGTGAAAAGCACCCCGGAAGGGGAGTGAAATAGATCCTGAAACCATGTGCCTACAACAAGTTAGAGCCCGTTAATGGGTGATAGCGTGCCTTTTGTAGAATGAACCGGCGAGTTACGATTGCATGCGAGGTTAAGTTGAAGAAACGGAGCCGTAGCGAAAGCGAGTCTGAATAGGGCGAATGAGTATGTAGTCGTAGACCCGAAACCATGTGATCTACCCATGTCCAGGTTGAAGGTGCGGTAAAACGCACTGGAGGACCGAACCCACGTACGTTGAAAAGTGCGGGGATGAGGTGTGGGTAGCGGAGAAATTCCAAACGAACTTGGAGATAGCTGGTTCTCTCCGAAATAGCTTTAGGGCTAGCGTCGAAGTTGAG
>NZ_CP118957.1:185000-357500 GCF_029023825.1 Enterococcus saccharolyticus subsp. saccharolyticus
GGTTTTGATGGCGATACAGCTGCTGTATTAGTTGCAATTGATGAGCAATCACCAGACATTGCTCAAGGAGTCGACACCGCGTTAGAAGCAAGAGATGAGAAAAAAGATAGTTTAGATGAAATTGGCGCAGGAGACCAAGGTTTGATGTTTGGTTTTGCGGTGGATGAAACACCAGAATTAATGCCATTACCGATTTCTTTAAGTCATCGTTTAGTTAGACGTTTAGCAGAATTACGTAAGACAGAAGAAATTCCTTACTTACGTCCGGATGCAAAATCACAAGTGACTGTAGAATATGACGATCAAGGTAAACCACAACGCGTGGATACAGTCGTTATTAGTACACAACATGATGAAGCAACTAACAATGAAACCATTCATCGTGACGTCATTGAAAAAGTTATTAAAGAAGTCATTCCATCTGAATTATTAGATGATAAAACAAAATATTATATTAATCCAACTGGACGTTTTGTCATTGGGGGACCACAAGGAGATGCTGGTTTAACCGGACGTAAAATTATTGTTGATACGTATGGTGGCTATGCGCGTCATGGCGGGGGAGCATTTTCAGGAAAAGATGCGACAAAAGTCGATCGTTCTGCAAGTTACGCAGCCCGCTATATTGCGAAAAATATTGTCGCTGCTCAATTGGCTTCTAAAGTAGAAGTACAATTGGCATATGCAATTGGTGTAGCACAACCTGTGTCAATTTCAATTGATACATTTGGGACAGGAAAAGTTTCGCAAGCAAAATTAGTCGAAGCGGTACGTCAAAACTTTGATTTGCGTCCAGCAGGGATTATCGAAATGCTAGACTTACGTCGACCAATTTATCGACAAACAGCAGCATATGGACATTTTGGTCGTACAGATATCGACTTACCATGGGAACAAACTGACAAAGTAGACGGTTTATTGGCAAGTGTGAAGGAATAACAGAGGCGATCTCTATTGAGCAATCAATAGGGATGGTCTTATTTTTTTTTTTTTTGAAAGAATGTAAGGGAAGTGAAGAAATGGAAAGAAAAACGAATACAATGATTGTCACGATTGCGATTTTTGTGGCAACTTTTATGACAGCAGTCGAAGGTACGATTGTTACAACCGCTATGCCGACAATTGTGGGATCATTACATGGGATTGAAATCATGAACTGGGTATTTTCAATTTATTTATTAACCAATGCCATGTTGACACCAATTTATGGAAAATTAGCCGACAAAGTTGGGCGTAAACCAATTTTTATTTTTGGAACAGCCATTTTTATTATTGGTTCAGCGTTATGTGGCTTGTCAAATGCGATGTTGCCTTTGATTATCTCACGTGCCATTCAAGGGATTGGTGCTGGAGCAATGATGCCAGTTGCGTTGACTATTTTAGCCGATTTATATGATACGGAAAAGCGGGCACGCATGTTGGGCTTGAATAGTACTGCTTGGGGTGTGGCCAGTGTAATTGGACCTTTAGCAGGTGGTTTGATTGTAGATACTATTGGTTGGCATTGGATTTTCTTTATCAATGTTCCGATTGGTTTAGTATTAATTGCTTTAATTGTGATTTTTTTAGTTGAACCAAAACGGGTAAAAGATACCAAGAAAATGGATTTTCTGGGCAGTATCTTTTTAATGCTGATTCTTTTAAGTTTGTTGCTAGGGTTCCAATATTTAAGTGAACCAAACGCTACATGGAAAGTGTTGGCGCTCTTTAGTTTAACGATTGTCTCGTTTATCCTGTTTATTAAAGTCGAAAAACGTGCAGAAGATCCGGTTATCTCTTTAAATATATTTAGCAATCATGTGTTTGTGATTGTAAATATTGTCGCTGCCTTGTCTAGTGGGTTCTTGATGGGAATTGAAGTGTATATTCCAATGTGGATGCAAGGGGTTCTTGGTTTAAGTGCAGGTATTGGTGGATTGGTGTTAGCACCACTATCAATTATGTGGGTAATGGGTTCATCAATGGCTAGTCGTTGGATGACCAACAAAACCGTGCATTGGGTATTAACTGCGAGTCTTTTCATTATTTTAGTTGGTGGTTTAGGTTTATTTTTAGCACCAGCGAATACACCAATTATTGTCTTTATCTTATTATCAGCAATTACTGGTACTGGTATGGGTGCCGTGACTGTCACAGGAACGGTGGTTGCTCAAAATAGTGTCCCGACATCACAACTAGGAATGGCGACTTCGTTTAATACGCTAGTTAGAACGATTGGACAAACGATTATGGTATCGGTCTTTGGGATTACCTTTAACATGGTTACTTCCGCACAATTAGCTAAAAGTGCGTTAACCGATGATCCCGATATTATGAATAAGTTAGTTAATCCTCAAACAGCCAAATTATTAACCAATGAGTTATTGTTGCCTTTACGTGGAATTTTACACCAAGGATTGCAAGTAGTTTATGGTTTTGCCGCGTTCTTAATTATTATTGCCTTAATTTTTACGCAAACACTTCGTAAAAAACGTGCTATAATAAATAAAAACACTTAAGATAGCGAGGGAAACAAATGGCATTTTTACAAGCAAATGTATATTCGAATGAATTGGGAATGGAAGTTATGGTCAATGTAATTCTTCCACAACAGACCAAAAAAGTGGTTGGGAAAGAGACAAAAGGCGCGTTAACCGATGTCCCAGTCTTGTATTTATTACATGGAATGAATGGCAATCATAGCGTCTGGGCACGACGAACGTCCATTGAACGCTATGTGTCTGATTTAGGCTTAGCTGTGATTATGCCCTCGACAGATTTAGGATTTTACACGGATACAACGTATGATATGAATTATTGGACGTTTATTTCAGAAGAATTACCTAAAATTTGTCATGAACTGTTTCCACAATTAACAACCAAACGAGAAAAAACGTTTGCTGCAGGGTTATCCATGGGCGGTTATGGTGCGATGAAATTAGGCTTACGTAAACCAGAAAAATTTGCGGCAGTGGCTTCCTTATCAGGTGCACTGGCCTTGGCTGAAAGTACCGATTCCTTTTTAGAAATTCGTGGTAAGAACTATTGGGAAGGTATTTTTGGTCCATTGGAAAAAATCAAAGGGTCCGAAAATGATTTAATTCATCTCATTCAAACGATTGATAAAAAGCAAGCACCGCGTTTTTTTATTACGTGTGGAACCGAAGATGAGTTATATGATGCCAATGTTTATGCGACCAAGCAACTGAAAAAACGTCGCTTGGACGTGACATTTGAAGATGGTCCAGGTGCGCATGATTGGGATTTTTGGGATAAATGGATTCAGCGCGTCTTAACATGGATTGCTGAAAAATAAGAGTTAAAAACCGTATGCTTGTTATTTTTTATTGACAGGCATGCGGTTTTCTTTATTATAAAACATAGTTTGTTGGTCTTTGGTCTAATGAAAACGTTTTTTAGAATCCAAATTGGACTCAAACAAACTTTAATTGAAAACGCTTTTAAATTATGATGAAAACATGGAGGTGAGGTTATGTTGGATTATCACTTACAAAAATTATTTCAAAAAAAGTTTTATGGTTCACGTATTTCTCTCGAGGAGTTGGCACTAGTTATTGGAATCGATCCGCAACGACTTTATCAACAAATTCGTGAAGTAAATATTTTTTTGAGAAAAAAGGGACAACCGGAGTTTCGCTTTGTAGATGGTGATATTCAACTACCAGAAAAAATTAATTTTAGTTGGGCAGAGTTAAAGTTTTTGACTTCGCGTTATGAGATTATTTTTTCGGAAATTGAACGCCAACGACTCATCTTTCTATATTGCTTTTTGGAGGTCGAAAATTTATCCGTTTTTCATTTTCAAGATTTTTTGCAAGTAAGTAAAAATACGATTTTGGCAGATATCAAAAAATTGAGAGAATATCTTGAGGAAAATGCTATCCAACTTGTGTATCAACGAAAATCTGGTTTTTATTTATCAGGTGAGGAACTACCAATTCGGATTTTTGCTCGGAATATTGTTTCGGAACTATTGGATAGTGATTCGGGGTATTGGGGATTAACCGCGTTACAAGAACAACTACCACAAAATGACTATTTGCTTTTTCGTCAGCATTTAAAACAAGCAGTAATTGAGCAAAAGCTGACAGTGGTACCAAGTCGAGTGGAAGAAGTGTCGCATTATATCACATTGTTAAGTGGACGAATTGCCCATCATCGCGTCGTTTTCACACAAGAAGAACAAGAGCTTTTGGTAGGGCTAGAAGCAAAAGTAGCAGCAGAAAAATTTATTGCCTGTACGCCAGCATTTGATTACCCGAATGAAGCTTTGTTTCTAACAAGTTTGGTGATGACCGTTGTAGAAGGGAGCATTCAAGATGCTTCACTGGATTATTTATTGCAGTGCGCCCATCAAATTATTCAACGGATTCAAACATTTAGTGCGATTGATTTTCGTGAACGTAATCAAACGTTGTTGCATGTTTTTTATCATCTGGTGCCGTCTTTTTTTCGAATTTATTTTGGGTATCATTTACCCAATGCATGGACCGATGTCGTCAAACGGCAACACAATGAATTGTTTAAATTGACGAAAATTGCTTTACGTCCTTTAGAAAAATTAACGAGAAAAACGATACCCGATATATTGTGCGAACGTACGTTCTATGATAAGCTAAATAACAACTAAGAGGAAAAGTCATTTTTTAACTGTTCTAAGCCTAAAAGATAGATTTTGACACTATTCATAAACGTTTCTTTGGTATCTAGTTCTTGTTCACGTTGCGAAAGAGCAAAACGAAACGATTCGAGCGCTTGTTCTTGTGCATATTGGCGCATCCATTGCACGGATTGTTGTAAAGATTGATTACCGGTTCTAATTTTTTGTGCCAATTGTTCTTCTTTTTGTCGATCAATCAAATAACCAATCAATAAGTAATGAAGCGATAAGACAGCATGACGACTTTGCGCCAAGCTATACCCTTGTTGGTAAACTAATTGATTCATGGCTTCAATATGTTCTAATCGACTGGCGTAAGCTGGAACCGTATTGATTTCTAATTCAGCGCCACACGGAAATTGAGTGTATAAATCATAATAGGCGCTCATAAAAGCGCTGAGTTGCTCCATTGCCGTGAGTGCTGAATCGGGTACTTGTAATTGTTGCTCCATTGTTTCAGCCATATTTTGTAATAAGTCTTGTTTGTCTTTGAAATACCAATAAATGGCAGGTGCTTTGACATCCAATGCGGTTGCTAAGTTTCGCATGGAGAGCCCCTCGATGGTTCGTTTTTCAGCGAGAATGTCGAAGGCGATTTGAATAATTTTTTCCTTCGATAATTTTTGTTCCATTAAAGTCATCCTTTTAGTTGCAATTGATTTTTACTCGTGGTAAATTATTTATCTGCCTGTATTTTACAGTGTTAAATACAAGGTGTCAAATTTATAAAAAAGGAGAAAAAACGATGGATTTAGTCTTAAAACACGTCAAGAAATACAAGCTTGCTGTAACAGTTTCCTTACTATCGGTTGTAGTAATGGTCATGGCATCGTTATGGCAGCCAAAGTTACTCCAACAAGTATTAGAAGCAATTATCACAGAAAACAACGATGAAATGACTGAAATCGGTATTTATTTAATTGGTTTAGCTGTATTAGGTTTAATTGCTGGGATTTTAAATACGATTTTTTCAGCAAAAGTGGCACAAGGTGTCAGTGCGGATATTCGTGAAGAAGCGTTCCGAAAAGTGCAAACCTTCTCATTTGGAAATATCGAAACATTTTCAGCAGGAAATATTGTTGTTCGTTTAACGAACGATGTCAATCAAATTCAAAACTTAGTGATGATTACCTTACAATCATTGTTTAGAATTCCGATTCTCTTTATTGGTAGTTTCATTTTAGCGATGCTGACCTTACCAGAATTATGGTGGATTATTGTCGCTTTAATTATTGCAGTCGTGGTGATTACAGGTTTGTCTTTCACGCGTATGGGCAAACATTTTATGATTATTCAAAATTTAATCGATAAAATCAACAATATTGCCAAAGAAAATCTAATGGGTGTTCGGGTTGTAAAATCATTTGTTCAAGAAAAAAATCAATTGGCTTATTTTAGCAAAGTAAGTGATGATTTAACCAAACACAATATTATTGTGGGAACCTTGTTTTCAGTGATGATTCCCGGTTTTATGTTAGCGGCGAATTTAGCTGTAGTAGGGGCTATTTTCTTTGTAAGTCATCTAGTCAAAGATGATCCAACTGTCATCGGTGGAATTGCTTCATTTATGAACTATTTGATGCAAATTATGATGGCAATTATTATTGGAGGCATGATGATGATGATGACATCACGTGCAGCAGTTTCTTTGAAGCGTATCAAAGAAATTTTAGCTGCTGAACCTGATGTGACGTATGCCGATGTTCCGGAACAAGCGTTGTCAGGTAGCGTCGTATTCGACCATGTCTCATTCCGTTATCCAGGTGATGAGAAAGATACTTTAAAAGATATTAGTTTTACTATTCAATCAGGAGAAATGATTGGGATTGTGGGTGCAACTGGTTCTGGTAAGTCAACCTTAGCGCAATTGATTCCCCGATTATTTGATCCAACTTCAGGAAAAGTTGAAGTTGGAGGTGTTGATTTAACACAAGTTAATGAACGTAGCCTACGTGAAACGGTCTCGTTTGTCTTGCAACGTGCGATTTTATTCTCTGGAACAATTGCGGACAATTTGCGCCATGGAAAAAAAGATGCGACCGAACAAGAGATGACACGTGCTACACAAATTGCGCAAGCTCGCGAATTTATTGAAAAATTACCTGATGGATACAATGCGACTGTTGAAGAACGCAGTGCCAACTTTTCTGGTGGGCAAAAACAACGTTTGTCTATTTCACGCGGCGTCATTGGTGCACCAAAAATTTTAATTTTAGATGATAGTACCAGTGCATTAGATGCTCGTTCAGAACGTTTGGTCCGTGAAGCATTGGATCGTGAATTGAAAGAGACAACGACAATTGTCATTGCCCAAAAAATTGCTTCGGTTGTTAAAGCCGATCGCATTCTAGTCCTTGATGAAGGAAAACTAGTGGGTGAAGGAACGCATAGCGAATTAGTTGCAACAAACCCAATTTATCAAGAAATTTTTGAAACACAAAAAGGAGCGGAGTAAGTATGACTGATTTAGTAAAAGCAAGTAAGTTCTTCTATCATTATTTGAAACGCTACAAAGTATCCTTTTTCTTTATTTTTGTGACCATTATCTTAGCAACTTATCTGCAAGTAAAAGCACCGCAATTTGTCGGAGAAGCTTTTCAAGAATTAGCCAATTATGTTGGTGGATTGATGCAAGGTGTCGATGATAAGAGTAAATTTATTGCGGTTGTGTGGAAATTACTGATTTTTTATGTCTTAGCTAGTGCGGCCAACTTTATTTACAGTATCTTATTTACGCAAGTTGTAGGAAAATCGACCAACCGTATGCGGATTGGATTATTTAATAAATTGGAAAAATTAACCATTCGTTTTTTTGATTCACATCAAGATGGTCAAATTTTAAGCCGTTTTACCAGTGACTTGGATAATATTCAAAATAGTTTGAACCAAGCATTGCTGCAATTCTTTACGAATATTGCGTTGTTAGTGGGGATTTTAATCATGATGTTCCAACAAAATGTGACTTTGGCTTGGGCAACGATTGCTTCCACACCAATTGCGGTTATTTTAGCAGTAGTCGTGATTCAAAAAGCACGCAAATACGTGAATATTCAACAAGATGAAGTTGGTAAACTAAATGGCTACATGGATGAAAAAATCAGTGGTCAACGAATCATTATTACCAATGGTCTACAAGAAGAAACAATTGATGGCTTTTTAGAACACAATGAAAAAGTGCGTCAAGCAACTTTCAAAGGACAAGTTTATTCAGGGATGTTATTTCCATTAATGCAAGGAATGTCCCTAGTGAATACGGCGATTGTGATTTTCTTAGGTGGTTGGTTAGCATTAAATGGTGACTTAGAACGTGCCACAGCATTGGGATTAGTCGTGATGTTTGTCCAATATTCACAACAATATTACCGTCCATTAATGGAAATTTCCTCTGGTTACAGCATGATCCAATTAGCAATTACAGGTGCGCGTCGTTTGAACGAAATGTTTGATGAACCTGATGAAATCAAACCAGTGAATGCTCCTAAAATTTCTGGTGTGGCACAAGCAGTCGCTTTAAATCATGTTGACTTTGGCTATAAAGAAGACCGTTTGATTTTAAAAGACGTTTCTATTCAAGTAAACAAAGGCGAAATGGTGGCTTTAGTTGGGCCAACAGGTTCTGGGAAAACAACCATCATGAATCTTTTAAATCGTTTTTATGATGTCAATCAAGGTTCGGTGACCTTTGATGACAAAGATATTCGTGACATTGATTTGGATAGTTTGCGTCAAAATGTCGGAATTGTGTTACAAGATTCGGTACTATTTTCGGGAACCATTCGTGAGAACATTGTTTTTGGAAAACCTGATGCAACAGATGAAGAAGTGGTGTATGCGGCGCAACAAGCCAACATTCATGACTTTATTATGGGACTAGAAAAAGGGTACGATACCCAAATTACTGAAGAAAACAGTGTCTTTAGTACTGGGCAAAAACAGTTAATCAGTATTGCGCGGACGATTATTACCAATCCATCCTTGTTAATTCTTGATGAAGCAACCAGTAATGTGGATACAGTAACGGAAGCGAAAATTCAAAAAGCGATGGATGAAGCGATTAAAGGACGGACAAGTTTTGTCATTGCCCATCGATTGAAAACGATTTTGAATGCCGATCGAATTGTGGTCTTGAAAGATGGCCAAGTTATTGAAGAAGGCAATCATCATGAGTTACTGGAAAAAGATGGTTTTTACGCTGAATTGTATCACAACCAATTTGTATTTGAATAAGAAAAAAAAGCTCTGAACCAGATAAAGATGGTTCAGAGCTTTTTTTCTATTGGAGTCTTTTTTTGCTGTCTCTTGGGGAAGATTCGCTTAATTAAAGGGAAAAATTATTTTTTTGCTTGATTCATTAAATCTAAGTCTTTTTCAATAGTTGCATCAATTCCTTTGATAACAGTTGAGATAAAGGCATTGTTTTCTAATTCAACTAACCCAGCAACTGTTGTTCCACCAGGTGAGCAGACACGATCAATTAATGTCCAAGGGTTTTCTTTTGATTCTTCAATCATTTTGGCACTACCTAAAACTGCTTGCGTCGCAATTTCTAACGCGATGTCTTTTGGTAAACCGTTTTTGACACCCGCACGTGCAATTGAATCGATAAATAGGTAAGCATAAGCTGGTGAGCTTCCTGCTAAAGCAGTGAAGTTTGAAAAGTTCTTTTCTTCTAATTCCCATGCACGACCAATTTTGTTAAACATTTCAACGATTAATGAAATATCTTCTTTTGAAGCAAATTCATTACCGCAAACTGCAGCAGCACCTTCACCAACCATCGCATTCACGTTTGGCATCACGCGTACGACTTTCACTGGTTGATCTGTTTCAAAGATATCATAGATTGCTTCAGTTGTTGTACCAGCTGCGATTGAAACAAGTAGTGGTTGTTTTTCTAAAATACCTGCTTTAGCATTTAATAAAGCTGTGCGAACGATATTTGGTTTTACTGCTAAAACTAAAACATCTACATTTTCAATGACTTCTTCTGGTGAATTCATGGCATGTGCGCCTAATTTACCAGCAAATTGTTGTACTTTTTCTGTTAAAATATCGAATAAATAAATTTGTGAACCTGCAACAAATTCTTTTGCGACAATTCCTTCAACAATAGCAGATGCCATGTTACCGACACCGATAAATCCAATTTTTAAATCTTTCATTATTTGACACTCCCTAATTTTGTTTGTTGTGTTTCTTTTTTATGTTTTGCAGGTGAATAATTCATCATAATAATTGATAGGCAAACTAATGCTAAACCAACTAATAATGGTGCAGTGAATTTTTCACCTAAGATAACAGATAGAATACTACCTGAAATTGGCATAATAAATTTATAAACAGATAATTCGCTTAGATTTGCGTATTGTGCACACCAGTACCATAAGCTAAATGGAATCGCGGATGTTGCAGCTAAAATGATTAGTAACGTAATTCCTAGTGGTGTCCAAGTGATGATGCTTAAATCGTCATTCATGAATAATCCAATGAGTAATAAAGCAAAACCATCAATGACTAAGTTCCAACCAGTCATGACAAATGAGTTTAAGGTAGAACCTAATTTTTTTGCTAGCATTGTTGCAAGGGCTGCTAATAATCCATAGATTAACATGAAACCTTCACCAGTGAAAGAGAAAGAAAATAAATCGGTAAGTGATGTACCACCTTTAATTTGTGAAATTATTAAACCGGCAAAACCAATAATTAATGCGACTGATATTTACATTTCCAATATTAAAGAAGAAATAGGCAGCAGTTGTTGAAACAAGACCCATTAAAACAACGTCGTCCCATTGTTTTTTTGTTACTTTTAAAATGTTTTGTCCAATGCACATTGCAAAGATTAGCGTCATTAATCCAGCTAAGACAAAACGGATACTAATAACTGATAATACTTGTCCAATGTATTGATCGCCTAAAAGTGTGCGGTCAATTCCTAATTCTGTATTCATGACTTTGATTAATTTTTTTCGAATAATGGCTACCATTCACTTAATTGTGTCTGTGTTCACAATCTTGAAGTTAGATTTATTTGTAATTACATGTTATATTCTACATGAAAATTTTGTGAAAAAAATAGCTAAGCAAAAGGAAAAAGTGTTCTTTTCAAAGGTGGTTAGTATGTATCAATTTAGTTACGAACAACATCAAAAGTTTTATGAGTTTTTGGAGCAATTGGATTGCTATATTTCTTCGGAAGCAGGAATGATAGCAGAATTACATGAGTTTAAAGAGAATTCTCAACGAAATATTGCTGCGTTAGTTTGTCAAAATACCCAAGAAAAATTAAGTTTTCCGGCACCTTATCTGCGGATTTTGTATGTGTTGGAAGGGGAAGTTAAGATATTAATTGATGGGAAGGAATTGGTTTAAGGCGCTGGTCGGATGATTTTATCCAATCGGTTTACGACAATTGCTTATGAGGAGTTGCAAGAATGGTCCTGCATTGTTGGTTTTTATTTTAAACCCGAATATTTTACCGAGTCTTTGTTAAATCAGTTAGCGGAAGAACCGTTATTGTATCGTTTTTTGATTGAATCATTAAAATTAGAAGATACGATTGGTCGTTATTATGTTTTTGAATTTAGTCCCTTAGATGATGTGCATTTCTATAGTATACTATTGTTAAAACAAGTAGTGAAAATGCGTTATAAAGACAATAAAGTTACACGTGTCACCTTTTTATTATTGACGGTTGAAGGTAGTCAATTGGCTGAAAAGTCCCTGCGTTTAAATGATTCCTTTATTTCTTCAACTATTTTAGTATCAGAAATGTTGAATGTAATGGAAAATAATTCAAAAGATATCACGTTAGAAAAATTAGCGAGACAATTTAATTTTCATCCCAATTATTTATCAAGTTTGATAAAAAAGAAACGGGCAAATCATTCAAAGAACATCTTTTGACCATGCGATTAGAAACAGCCGCGTATTATTTACGAAATACCAAGTTGTCGATTCAAAAAATCAGTGAAGAAATCGGTTATCAAGATCGCGCATTCTTCTTTCGTATTTTTAAGAAACATTACGAAAAGACACCTGGACAATATCGAAGTAAATTTCAATCCGTACAAATTTTCGATTCTAAAGAAAACAATTAGCGAAAAAAATATTCAATTGAAAAAGGAGTATTCTCTTTGCGCGAAGAGGGTACTTCTTTTACGTAAGGACGGATTTAAACGTTGTAATTCGTACAACTGAATGGTGGGTTAGAAGAAGATTAGACTCATGTTGCACAACAAGCAGAAGAAAAGTGAGTCTTGAAAGCGATTGCTGTGTAAGCGCTTGTAACGTATAGTAAGACTTGTAAAAGATAACAAATACACAGTGAGATTCAAAATAGTTGTTTTTACATAAAAAGTATATTGGAGGAATTAAGATGAAAAAAGTACGAGTTTTGATTGCATGTGGTGCAGGAATTGCAACATCAACGGTAGTGGTAAAAAAAGTAGAAGATTTATTTGCAGAGCATCATATTCCCTGTGAAATTCAGCAAATTAAAATTTCGGAAGCAGTAGGAAAGCAAGAGAATGCAGACATGCTCATCTCGACGACTATGCTTCCAACACAGTATAAAATTCCGGCGATTCAAGCAATGGCCTTTCTTACAGGTATTGGGACAGAAAAAGTAGAAGACAAAATTATCACCATCGCAAAAGAAATTCTAGCATAGTTTGATTATTATTATTTATAGAATGGAGAGGTCTTATTAATGGATACATTGATGAATATTGTACAGAGTGTCTTGAATATGGGTGCAAGTGTAATGTTACCAATCATTATTTTTATTCTAGGTGTTGTTTTTAAAGTGAAACCTACCAAAGCATTGCTCTCGGGAATTACGGTGGGAATCGGCATGATTGGCATTAATTTAGTGATTAATCTTTTAACGACGAGCGTAGGTCCAGCTGCCCAAGCAATGGTTGAACGTTTTGGGTTAAATTTAACGGTGATTGATGGTGGTTGGCCGGCTATTGCCGCTGGAACTTGGGCACAGCCTATCTCAGCCTTGATGATTCCCATTATTTTAGTGGTTAATTTGATAATGTTAGCATTGAATTGGACCAAAACGTTAAATATTGATATTTGGAATTATTGGCATATGTCGGCAGCCGCAGCAACTGTTTATATTGTGACTGGAAATTTAATTCTAGGTGTGATTGCGGGGATTGCATATACCGTATTTGTACAAATTTTAGCAGATAAAACGGCACCTGCTGTCCAAGAATATTATGGACTTGAAGGGATTGCTTTTTCAACTGGATCAACAGCCGGTTATGCGGTATTGGGAATTCCGATTGGCTGGGTGATTAGTCGAATTCCAGGTATTCGTGACATTGATGTTAACCCAGAGACCATTCAAAAACGTTTCGGCATTTTCGGTGAGCCAATGGTTATGGGTATCTTAATTGGTGGAGTATTGGCAGCTTTAGGTGGGTATGATATTTCAGGTATTTTGCAAATGGGAATGACGATGGGTGCCGTTATGTTATTAATGCCACGGATGGTAAAAATTTTAATGGAAGGTTTAATACCTATCCAAGAAGGCGCGCAAAAATTATTGAAAGATCGCTATGGAGACCGTGAAATTTACCTAGGAATGGATGCGGCGTTAGCAACTGGTTCACCATCAGCGTTAGCTACAGGTTTATTAATGGTACCAATCACGCTATTTTTAGCAGTTATCTTACCAGGAAATCGCGTGTTACCATTTGGAGACTTAGCAACAATTCCATTTTTTGTGGGAATGATTGTTCCAAGTCGCAAAGGAAACATTTTGCATTCTGTTTTAACGTGTACAGTTGTAATGGTATTTGCTTTATTAATGGCGACAGATTATGCACCAGTTTTAACACAAATGGCAGAGGGTGTGGTAGCCTTTCCAGAAGGTGCTGCCCAAATTAGTAATTTTGACACTGGTGGAAATATTTTAAACTGGATTTTCTTAAAATTAGCACAATTATGGAATGGTATTTTCTAAAAAAACGATAAGTTAGAAAGGCTGAAAACAATGACAACGGATAAAATGTTAGGTGTAACTAAAACGGCACCTGGATACGATCAAATGGCACTCTTAGAAGTAGATATTCCGTCTCCTGCAGCGGATGAATTATTAGTGAAAGTTGCTTATACAGGGATTTGTGGTTCAGATATACACACATTTAAAGGCGAATATAACAATCCTACAACACCGGTGATTTTAGGACATGAATTTTCTGGTCAAGTGGTGGAAGTGGGAGCAGACGTGACAAAATTTGTCCCAAATGATCGAGTGACGAGTCAAACGACTTTTTATGTATGCAACGAATGTGAATATTGCGCAAAAGAACAATATAACTTATGCCCCCACCGCAAAGGTATCGGTACACAACAAAATGGCTCAATGGCTAATTATTTATTAGTAAAGGAAAAATATGCGCATAAGTTACCGGACTCTTTAAGCTATAAGGGTGCCGCAATGACTGAACCGTTAGCATGTTGCGTCCACGCCATGTATCAAAAAAGTCATTTGGATTTACATGATACGATTTTAATTATTGGTCCTGGTCCGATTGGTTTGTATTTAGTTCAAATTGCAAAAGAAATTGGTTCTAAAGTTATTGTGACAGGCATTACCAGAGATGAACATCGGTTGGCGTTAGCACAAAAAATGGGTGCTGATGTGATTGTAAATACAGAAAAAGAAGACTTAAAAGAAGTTGTTTTACAAGAAACCGATGAGTTAGGTGTAGATAAAATTTACGATGCTTCTGGTGCAGTAGGTGCCATTAATTATGCGTTACCGTTAATTCGAAAAGGCGGCGAGTTCATTCAAGTAGGTTTGTTCAAAAATAAAATGAATGAATTAGATTTAGAAACAATTATCCAAAGAGAAATTAACTACGTAGGTAGCCGTTCTCAAAATCCCTATGATTGGCCAGTAGCATTGCATTTACTTGCAAAAGGTTCTATTCATATTGATGAAATGATTACCAAAGAATTTGTGTTAGCAGATTGGCGCAAAGCATTTGAAAGTGTCATGTCTGGGGATGAAATTAAAGTGATGATTAAGTCCAATGACTTTTAATTGAGGAGATAGGCAGCGTGATTTGTCCGCTGTCTACTCTTTAAAGATAAGGGTAAAAAGAGGTATATCATGGAATTAGACGTACGAACAAATGAATTATTTATGGAGATATTGAATCATCCTAATGAAACAAGTGGATCATTAGGCAAGCGCTTGGGTTTAACACGGGCGCAAATAAACTATTCGTTTAAAAAACTGAACGAATATTTAGCCGATTTACAATTAGAAGCCATTCATCGAACGCCCAATGGCCACTTTGTTGTTCCACGAACAGTTAACGAACAGTTTAATGATTTGCATCAGCGTAAACAAATTGATATTTATTTGGCACCAGAGGAACGGATGTATTTAATCACATTGATGTTATTATCAAAAACTGATTTTTTATCAATGAATCATTTTATTGTTGAACTAAATGTGAGTAAAAATACCGTAGTTAGAGATTTAAAAGAGTTAGGGGGACTTTTAGCTAAACAAGGATTTAAATTAGAATATTTACGCTCAAAAGGCTATCGCATTAAAGCAACTGAATGGCAACGTCGACAGTTGTTATTGGAAACAATTAATCAAATTTATTTGTTTGATACAGACGGCACATTGTTGCTCCAATTTGCGGATATTAATGAAGCAAGTTTAGCCAAGTATCAAGCGAAAGTCGAAGCTGTTGAACAATCTCTAAATATTCGCTACTCTGACAACAAGATCAAAAATTTACCGGTGTTCACTTTGTTGTTGCATCGACGTGTGAAACGCAAAAAAACGATTCGTTACGATGTCGAATTAGATTTCTCAGAATTACAAGAAACACAAGAATACAATGTCATCAAAGAAATATTTTTTGATGGTGCACTTGCTACAGCTGATTTTAATGATGTGATTTACTTTACGTTATTATTTTTATCAACGAATTTGACGCAGATGGACATTTTATCTGCTAAAGAGTTGCGGCAACTAGAATTAGCTGTCACAAAAGTCATTCAAAACTTTGAGAAAATAGCCCATATGACCATTGTAGATAAAGAAGGGTTGCTACAGCGAGTGATGATACACATGCGTCCAGCTTATTATCGGATTAAATATCAAATGCACTTAAATGAAGTGGACATCGAACGCCAAAAAAACATGGGTGTTTCTTCAGTGTTTTATTTAGTGAAACAATCCTTAGAACCATTGGAACAATTTTTTTCAAAACAGTTACCAGAAACGGAAATCTTTTATTTGGCTTTGTTTTTTGGCGGACATTTATTAGAACATGAGAGTGTGCTTGCAAAGGAAGAACGCAAAACGGCCATCATTGTTTGTACGAATGGCATTTCGGTTTCACTGATGCTGGAAAGAAATTTGACGGGGCTTTTCCCCGAAATTGATTTTATCGCCACGCTATCGGCTAGAGAATTTTATGAGAAAAATATTGAAGCAGAATATGTTTTTTCTTCGGTACCCTTAGAAACGGACAAACGGTTTTATTTAGTGAAGGATTTTCTAACCGATGAGGGTAAATTACAGCTTAGAAAGCAAGTAATGAATGATACATTGGTTGGAATGGATGATTTTGCTTTAGCTGAAAAAATTGTCAAAAAAGTTAAAAAAAATACCAAAGTATTAGATGAAGAAGCGTTATTTTTAGATGTTTTAAATGTGTTAAAAGAAAATGTGGCAAAAAATGAAAAAATCAAAGACCACGTGATTCATTTCGACCAGTTAATTCCATCTAAAAGTATATTAATTGAAGAAAATCAGGTGACTTGGCATGAAGCACTAGACGCGTTAAGTCAACCACTCATTTCTGAAAAAATAATCACACCACAGTATTTAACGGCATTAAAACAAGAGATGGCAGAGATACCGCCATATATGATTTTTCGCAATCGATTGGCCTTGCCACATACTGAACCAGAAAAAGGCGCGCTGGGAGTAGCTATGAGTTTTGGTATCTTTAAAGAAGGATTTCTTACTGAGACAGATGAACGGATACATATTGTCGTATTATTAGCTTCCAATGATAAAGAAAAGCATATAGATGCGCTCTTAGAATTAATGGATTTATCCGGAAGAGACGATTATATTTCAAAATTAGTAGAATGTCAGACGGCAGCACAAGCCTATAAAATTCTACATTCCTATCGAATCAACTATTGGGGGTAAAAAAATGACAGAAAAAGTAACAGATTATTTAAAGAATGCACCGATTTTATTAGGTGATGAATTTGAAAACCGCGAAGTTGTGTTTACTAAAGTAACAGAACAAACGCTTGAAAAAGGTTGGGTGACGGAACAATTCTTGCAGAAAATTATTGAGCGTGAACAGGTTTTTCCAACAGGTTTGCACCAAGGTTCCTTTGGGATTGCGATTCCTCATACAGATCCGGAATGTATTGTAGAACAGTTTATTTCTTTGGTCGTTCCTAAAAAGCCAGTTACTTTTCAACGGATGGACGACATTAATTTATCTGTAGATGCTGATTTCATCTTCATCTTAGGCTTGAATCAACCACATCAGCAATTAGCAATGCTGCAACAATTAATGGGGTTAATTCAAAATACTACCTTACTTCAAGCATTATCGAAACAAACGGAAGCCCAAGACATCATTACCTTACTTGAAGAAAATGGCTATTAAAAGAAAGGAATAAGAAAATGAAAATCGCAATTGGAAATGATCACGGTGGTTTTGAACTGAAAAAAGCAATTGTTGTCTTTTTAAAAGAACACGACATTGAAGTCATTGATGTCGGTACACATAAGCTATTAGAATCTGGAGATTATCCAGATTTTGCCGAAATGGTCGCCGAAAAAGTGGCCAAGAATGAAGTAGACAGTGGGATTTTAATTTGTGGAACAGGGATTGGCGTTAGCATTACCGCCAACAAAATAGCAGGTGTCCGTGCTGCGGTGGTTGGCGATGTCTTTTCCGCACAAGCCACCAAAGAACACAATCATGCCAATGTTTTGTGCTTAGGGCAGCGCGTAATCGGTGAAGGCTTGGCACTAATGATTGTGGATACTTGGTTGAAGACAGAATGTTCGATGGATGAACGTCATTTACGTAGAATTGAGAAAATTCATTTGATTGAAAGACGCAAACAGGAAAATTGATTAAAAAAGAAGAATTCTTCTTTTTTAATCAATAATTTCAGCTGTACCGTCAGCTTGCATTTGTTTTAAATGAGCTTTTGTTTGAGCAATCATTTCATCCGCATGACGTTCCCAGGTTGCCAGTTCTCCAATGATTTTTAATGGTTCTTTCGAGCGATAAGAGCGTGTGGGGTTCCCAGGAAAACGTTTGTCAGTTAGATTGGGATCATTTTCAAATTCACCTAAAGGTTCCACTAAATAGATTCGTTCTTTTCCAGAACCAGTGGCCAATTCCGCGCCCCATTTGGCAGCTTCTAAAGTACCAGTAAAATAGATATAATTAGAAATTCGTCCGACTTCATAGTTGGAATGATGTTGCGGTTTAAAGCAATCACCTAGTTGCAAGACAGCTTTTGTCCCATGCAAAAAGGGTCCACGATCTAACACATTATCAGTTGTCATAAACGTACCTCCGATTGTTATTTGGAAGTCTATCTTATGCTATTTTCGATGAAAGAACCAGTCTATAATTGTCGACCAAAGTGTAGTATAATAAAGGTGAGGGAACCGCCAGCGTGTCGGTTCCCGTTTTTGTTTGCTAAATAAAAACTTCCTCGTTACAATGAAAGAAAAGCGAGGTGTTAACATGAAATCATTAAGAGAATTATTTCCAAATGATGACATATATCAGGCGGTGCAACAAACAGAAGTAGCTGTGTTAGCTTTTTCTTTTAAAAATGCGGGACCATTATCTTTAACAACGAGTAAAGCAGGTGGTGTGGGTTATTTTTCAAAAGAGTTGGCTTATCCAACAAATTTAGCAGGTCAACCGCTATCTTTATTAGCCCAAATCAATTTTGAAGAAATGCCGCACTTAGCAAAGTATCCGAAAAAGGGAATTTTAGCATTTTATATTGATTTATTCGACGATCTGTTGGGATTGGATTTTGACAACCCGACCAATAATAAGGGGTTTAGAGTTGTTTATTTTGAAGACATCACAAAAGAAAGTTATACCAGAGAAGAAATGGATGACATTTTTGCAGAATTCCCTAAAGAAGATGACTATTGTGTAGTGAATGGTGAATTTCAAATGCTTGGGACAATCGAACCTCGCTATTTAGTGACAGATAGTTATTCTTTTGAAAAAGTATATGGCACGCATTTTTATGAGTATATGGAAACGCACTTTGGTGATGCTGCCGATGATGTGAGCGATGCCATTTATGAGAATCTCGCAATTGCTGGGTCACTAATGGGGGGCTATCCGTTCTTTACACAAGAAGACCCCCGTAACTACGCTGAAAATGTCACACATACTGAATTATTGTTCCAGTTAGACACGGATGAGATTGGGATTATGTGGGGCGACTCGGGTGTAGGTAACTTCTTTATTTCGAAAGAAGATTTAGCCAATCGAAATTTTACCAATGTTCTTTACAATTGGGATTGTTATTAGAAAAAAGGCTGTGACGCGTGTCACAGCCTTTTTTGATTTATAAGAAGAATAACATGGTAATCACGGCAATGGTGTTATTGACGAAATGAAAGAGCATTGAAGCGATGACATTCCGATCGTATTTCCAATAGAGCCAAGTCAATACAAGTGTTAATGGTAAATACAAAGCGATGTCTGCTACATGCAACGTGTGTAATAGAGTAAAAATAGTCACCGAAAGAATGGTTAAAAAGATGACTTTTGGTCGATTATTTTTATCGACATATCCCAACATTGCTTGGCGAAAGACGAGTTCTTCTACTAATGGGGCATAAATGGACATCAATAAAAAACTAGCAATAATTGGAATGTTTTGAGAAAGTTCATTTAACATTTCTTGGTTTTGTCCAATTTGACTGGTATCGATAAATAAATCTAGGATCTGTAATGCAATTACCCGAACTACAGCGATTAATAGAAAATAACCGATACAAGAAAGTAAAAATTTGCCAAGATGTACTTGTTGGCTAAATCGTTGGAATTCTGAGCGTAAATAATTGCCAAATAAAAGAAGCGCCAAGACAAGCAAAAAGAGAGACGAACCAATTGATAACCATTCAATAGAGATGAATGAGGCTAAAACTATTGGTAATGCTAACATGACGACAAAATAACTAATAAATAAAATCCGAGACCGCTGTTTCATGACAACACACCCTTTATTGTTTTCTTTTATGATAACATAAAGGGTTTTATTTTGTGTGTTCGCGTAAAATCTTAGGATAATGGATCTCTTGTCCACGGTTTTCAAATGCTTCGATAATCCGTTGAATCATTGATAAGGTAATGCTATCATAGTCAGTTTTATTTGAAGGCGTCAATAAACCAATTGGTGGATGAATCGGCAAGTTTTTGATGGGAATGACTTTCGTTCCACTAAATACTTCTGAATGCGCTGTGGCAGTAAAAATCGAAACGCCCAAATTTTCGCGGACATAATATTTGTGTGACAAGCTAGTCGTTACTTCCATTTTTTTATATTGATCGCCAATACTGCGACGTAAATACTGTTCGATTTGAATCCGAATCGGGCAGTTTTCTGGTGTAAATAAGAAGGTTTCATTTTTTAATTCTTTTAATGACACCACTTTTCGATGAGCAAGTGGATGCTGTTCTGAAACCAATAAATTTAAGTCGTCATGGAAAAAAGGTTCATAATAATGGTCCAACATTAAATTGGGTGCGCCACAGATAGCAAAATCAATGATGCCATCTTGGAGTGCTTGACTACAAGCGTTGGCATCAGCCACTTGTACATGAATCGTAACGGTTGGATGTGCAACATTAAATGACTTGATGACTTGCGGCATAATTAAGCTAGCAGTCGGATCTGAAATACCTAAGACTAAAGAACGTGGCGCTTCGTTATGTAATTGTTCCGCCAATTGATCCAATGCGTCATATTGTGCTAGAAGTGCTTGGGCTTTTTCATAAAAAAGAGTACCAGCAGGGGTTAATTGTAACGTTTTACCTCGTTCGAATAAGGGGATTTTTAATTCGGCTTCTAATTGTTTGATGCGCATAGAGATAGTTGGTTGTGAATATTGTAAAATTTCAGCAGCTTTTTGGAAACTGCCGGTTTTAACGATAACTGCAAATGTCTGAATTTCTCGTATGTCCATAAAATCCCCTCTTTCTAGTGTCTTTCTTACAGTATAAAGAGAGTTTGTGTAATCAACAATCTTATTGTTTTAGGGATATAGTTTTTTTATATCACGTGAAAGAGGACGTTGGATTTTAAAAATAAAGGTGAAAATAAAAAGAATATAGTTGTTTGGAAGCTTGATTTATCAAGCTTTTTTGTTGTTTTTACACATGAATATTTTTTCATGTATTAGTTTTTTTGATACGTCAGATTACTTTTTTTTATTTGTAACTGTGTTTTTTATCCCTTATAGTTTAGAAACAAATTTCACTAAACAATCAGGAAAGAGGGATAAACATGACGAAAGTTACACTCATTGTCGGTGCCAATTCAATGTCTTCTAGATTAAATGGCTTGGTAGAATATACGCAAAAAGTATTATTTGACTATAAAATACAAACGCAGGTGATTCAAGTACACATGTTGCCGCATCAAGCGTTATTGACTGCTGATGTCATGGATAGCACTCTTCAATCATATAATGAACAACTTGCTGCTAGCGATGGCGTATTAGTTTTTACTCCTATTTTTAAAGGCAGCTATTCAGGAATTTTAAAAACATATTTAGATGTGCTTCCTCAAAAAGCTTTAGCTGATAAAGTTGTTTACGCCTTAGGGTTGGGTGGTTCACAACATCATCTCCTAGCGTTGCAGTATGCTTTAGAACCGGTTTTAAAAGAATTAGGCACAGAAGAACTATTGCAATCAACGTATGTTGTGCAAGATCAAGTCGCCAAAGATGATATTAATGGTTTTGTCGTAAGTGATGTGGTGAAGCAACGTATCAACAATCAACTCACTCAATTTTATAACCGTATTGTGTCAAAGCAACCAAAGGAGGAAACACGATGGGAAAAGATCGTTTAAGAATCGCAACGAAAGCAGATGCACCAGCATTTTTAGAATTAATTCAACAATCCTTTCAAGAAGTGAAAGATTATGGCATTGATTGGCCTTCAACCAATGCGACTTTAGAAAGTGTGATCGAAAATATTGAAACAGGAATTGCACTTGTTTTAGAACGAGATGGGCGCTTGATTTCAACCATTACGGTACGTCAACCTTGGGAACATGAGACGCCGATTTCTCGTTATCCCTTCCTTTGGTGGTTTGCCACAGCGGATGATTTAAAAGGACAAGGTATCGGTAAGAAATTTATTCAACAAGTAGAAGAAGAATTTTTAATTAAAGTCTTAAAGGCACCTGCTTACGTCATTGGGACTTCGGGCAGAAAACATCCGTGGTTATTAGATATGTATTTGCGCAATGGGTACCAAGTGTTAACGACTCGTGAAGATGACGATGATACAGGGGTCGCACTTTATAAAGTACTGATTCCTGATAAATTTGATGAACGTATTTTACGAATACCTGAAGTAGTCACACATTAAGGAGGAGAGCGTGATGTCAGACTTTTTTAAATGGGAATATGTTGTTTCGTTTTTTCCAAAAATTTTATCGGCACTACCAGTAACGTTACTCATTGTTGTGGTTGCTTCAATGGTCGGTATGTTACTTGGCTTACTCATCGCGTTGCTTCGAATTGAAAAAGTGCCGGTATTCTCACAAATCAGCCAACTATTTGTTTCATTTATTCGTGGTACACCGATTTTAGTGCAATTGTTTTTAGTTTTTTACGGCTTACCGACATTGTTTGAGAGTTTAGGTAGTTTAAACAAAATTGATTATGTCTATATTACATATGGACTGAATACAGCCGCGTTTTTCTCAGAAATTTTTCGTTCATCCATTTTAAGTGTTCCTGCTTCACAAAAAGAAGCGGCAGCATCTATTGGTTTAACAAAACTTCAAACGTATCGCCGTGTGATTTTGCCACAAGCAGTGCGCATTGCATTGCCTGCGACAGGGACCATGATTGTTAACTTGTTACAAGATACTTCATTAGCCTTTTCTTTAGGCGTGATTGATGTGATTGGTAAAGTGCGAGCATTAGGTGCATTGACCTATCACTCATTAGAAGGTTATTTCATTGCTGCATTGATTTTTATTGTGTTGAGCATTCTCCTTGAACAAGTCTTTACTTGGTTAGGACGTCGTTATCAATTTCAATCAAAAAAAGTGGCACAACCGAAAAAGGTGGTTCATTTTCAACCACTGATGAAACCAGAAAAAAAATTACCGAAAATCGTTCGATGAAAGAGGAGTAAATGATGAAAAAATTAGGGGAGAAAAAATGGGTTATTTCATTAGGAATTGCAGGAGCGCTTTTATTAAGTGCGTGTGGCAATAAAACAGAAGCAACGGAGACATCAAAAAATCCAGATGCGGAAACAGTCATTGTCGGAACAGGAAATGTGTATCAACCATTTGTTTATTTAGATGAAAACAATGAATTACAAGGGTATGATGTCGAAATTTTACGCGCGATTGATGAAAAACTCGATCAATACAATTTTGAATATGAATCAATGGATTTCAAAAATATTTTGACGTCTTTATCCGCTGGCAAAGTTCGTTTAGCAGCCCATCAATATGAACAAAACGAAGAACGTGCTGCGAAATATTTATATGGGGAAGTCGGCTATACCGATTACACGCTCTATATTGTGCACGATGGAAGTAATAAGGTGGAGTATCAGTCACTAGATGATTTAGTTGGGAAAAAAGTATTTGCTTCACCGGGCGGAAATGTGGCGTATTTACTTGAAAAATACAACAAAGAACACGACGAAAAAATCGAAGTTATCTATAACGAAGCGTCTAGTGAAGTATTTGTGAAAGGCTTGCAAAACGGTACAGCCGATGCGGCAATTTTAACCAAATATGACACGAATAAATACAATGAGCAATTTAATGCTGACTTGCAAATTTCGGGTGATCCAGTCAATGTCTCCAAAACATATTTCTTATATGAAAAAGGCGATGAAGAATTGAAAGAGGCTGTAGATGGCGCATTACAAGAATTAATTGATGATGGTTCATTAGCGAAATTATCTGTGGAAATTTTAGGAGATGACTATACGAAATAAGTAGTGAATGGAGGACGTTAAATGAAAAAACAAAAATGGTTACTATCACTAAGTATTGTTGGTGCTGTATTTTTAGGGGCATGCGGCAATCAAACCGATTCATCAGCAGCAAATGCGGATGAAAACGCGGAAACAATTATTGTCGGAACAGGAAATGCCTATCAACCGTTTGTCTATTTAGATGAAGATAATAACCTACAAGGATACGATGTGGAAGTTTTAAAAGCAGTTGATGAAAAGCTACCAGAATATACATTCAAATTTGAATCGATGGATTTTAAAAATATTTTAACGTCACTATCCACTGGAAAAATCCAATTGGCGGCACATAACTATGCGTACAATGAAGAACGTGGCAAAAAATATTTATATGGTGAATTTGCCTACAACACTTATGCCCATCATATTGTCAATAGTGACAGCGCAGGTTCGCCATATGAAACATTGGCAGACTTGGAAGGAAAAAAAGTATTCGCTTCTCCCGGTAGTGAAGTGGCGTATATTTTAGAAACGTATAACAAAGAACACAATCAAGCAATTGAGATTGTCTATAATGAAGCATCGAGTGAGGTACTAGTCAAAGGGTTAGAAAATGGCACAGCTGATGCGGCAATCTTAACAAAATTTGACACAAACAAATACAATGAGCAGTTTAATGTTCAGCTCCAAGCGTCAGATAAAGCTATCAAAAGTGCCGGTATTTTCTTTATTTTCCAACAAGGCGATGAGCAATTAAAAGCAGCTGTCGACGGTGCGTTGCAAGAATTATCTGATGAAGGGACGTTATCACAATTATCAATTGATATTTTTGGTGACGACTACACGAAATAATAGAAAGTAGGTAGCAGGAAATGAAAATAGATTTTACAGCGATAGTGACCGCTTTTAACGCAGCAATTCCTTATATCCCGGTAACGTTGCGCTTGGCATTTGTGCCACTGGTCATAGGAACCGTTATTGGTTTAACGATTGCATTCATTCGTTTTTACCGTCTGCCTATTTTAGCGAAATTTTTCTCTGGAATAATTACAGTTGGTAAAGGTATTCCAGTCGTCCTAAGTTTGATTGTGGCGTATCTGATTTTTTCAGACGCCTTTGATCAAGTTTCTCAAGCACTTGGTTGGTCGATTCAGTTTAAGGATATCAATCGTGAATACATTGCGATGTTTGTCCTTAGTTTATATGCCAGCATTGGGTTATCAGAAATTTTCCGTGGGGCCTTAACTAGTATTCCCAAAGACCAATGGGATGCTGCTGCGTCGATTGGTTTAACGCAAGTTCAAACGATTCGACGGGTCATTTTACCCCAATTGGTGCCAATTGTTTTACCGATGATGTGTAGTCAATTGATTAGCTTAATTAAAGCGTCAGCCCTTGTTTCACTAGTCTCGGTGGTGGATGTCTTAAATGGGGCATTGATTACATCTACAACGAGTTATACTTTCTTAGAATCGTACATTGCGGCAGCACTGATTTATTGGGGCTTATCGATTGTTATCGAGCAACTTTCAGGATTCTTTGAACGACGCTACGCACGAAAATTTGTTAGGGGGACTCTTGTATGATTAAGATAGAAAATATTCATAAACGATTTGGACAAAATGAGATTCTTAAAGGCGTCGATCTTACGATTGAAAAAGGCGAAGTGGTGGTCATTATTGGGCCGAGTGGTTCAGGGAAAACGACCTTTCTACGTTGCTTGAATTTTTTAGAACGTGCCGAAGAAGGAAGCCTTCAAATTGGGGATACAACCGCAGATTTCAAACAAGCCACCAAGAAACAAATTTTAGCAATTCGCAAAAAAACGGCGATGGTTTTTCAACAATATGCGCTCTTTTTCAATCGCACAGCTTTGGAAAATGTCATTGAAGGACTGGTGATTGCGCGAAGTGTGCCAAAAAAAGAAGCAACTGAAAAGGGCAAAGCACTCTTGGCAAAAGTTGGATTAGCTGGCAAAGAAAATCATTACCCGCATGAATTATCTGGTGGACAACAGCAACGTGTCGGGATTGCTCGTGCGTTAGCGTTAAATCCAGAAGTGATTTTATTCGATGAACCAACTTCTGCATTAGACCCAGAGTTAGTTGGTGAAACCTTGGATGTCATTAAACAAGTGGCCAATGAAGGCAGTACCTTAGTGATTGTCACGCATGAAATGCAATTTGCTTATGAAGTGGCTGATCGTGTCATCTTCATGGAGAATGGCGTGATTGTCGAAGAAGGAACACCGCAAGAAGTATTTGATTATACCAAAGAAGAACGGACGAAAAACTTTTTAGCACGAACCGCCGTTTACCATTAAGGAGGGAAAGAAATGGGGATAAAATTAAGTTTGTTGGATCAAAGTATCATTTATGAAGGCGAGACTGCGACATCAACGTTAGCTAAAACGGTGGCCTTTGCTCAAAAAGCTGAATCGCTTGGTTTTGATACATTTTTTGTATCCGAGCATCATTTGATTAAAGAATTAGCTGGAGCGTCACCTGAAGTATTGATTGGGTATCTTTTAGCCAGTACGAAAACTATTAAAGTAGGGGCTGCGGGTGTGATGTTACAGCATTATGTGCCGTTTAAAGTTGCTGAATCATTTAGTGTTTTACACCATCTTGCGCCAAATCGTGTGGTGTTGGGTATTGGTAAAGCACAAGGAGGAAAAGATGAAGCTGTTGAAGTCTTACAACGTGATTTTGTAAAACCACCGCAAACATTTGAAGAAAAGTTTGCCGAACTTGCCCATTTTATCCGCAATGATTTCCCAGAAGAACATCCTTATGCTGCATCAGCATACACGTTGGAACCCCAAATTCAAGAAAACTTAGCCATTGAATTGTTAGGTGGTAGTCAGGAAAGCGCCGTGTTAGCAACGAAAGAACAAGCAGGTTTGATTTATCCTTATTTTGGCAATGCCGATGAAACAGCTCTAGCGGATACTCGTCACGCTTATCAAGCAGCGGAAAGCTTCAAAATTGCGGTTATTGTCTATATCACGGACGATGAAAATGAGGCAAAGGACTACTTAGAAAAACAAGCATCGTATACAGTGGTCTTAAACAATGGCAAACGACTGAATTTTGCTGACCAAGCAACGGCAAATGAGTATGCCAATCAGCATCAAGCAGAAAAAGCACAAGTCATTCAACGACAAGTCGGTGCGTTTGTCGGATCAGCCGCGCAAGTGACCGCAGAGTTATTGGATTTTGCGGAACGTTTTAACACCGAACATTTTGTGATTCACACACCTGGTGTACCGTATGATAAAAAACATGAAATCATTCAAGCATTAGCGAATGAACTAAAAGGAGAGTAAGCAGATGACGCAAACAAATCAAGAAGCAAACATTATTTTATGGGCAAAGGATGGATGCCATTATTGCCAAGAAATCAAAGACTTTTTTCAAGAAAAAGAATTAGCCTATCAAGTAATCGATGTGACACAACAAGATAATTTTCGTGATATTTTGTTTGCGAAATATGGTATCCGATATGTGCCAGTTGTGGAAGTTGCTCCAGCAGGAAGTCAGACGTATCAAGGGATTACTGATCTTGGTTTAGAGCACGTGATTAATGGCTTGCGTCAAGCAGAGATTGGAGTGTAGTGTATGAGTAAAACGATTCATTTTGGTAGTATTCTTCATGGCGTTGGCGGAACAACAGATGGTTGGCGTCACCCAGAAATTGATGAAACAGCAAGTACGAATTTTGATTTTTACAAAACACGGGCACAATTAGCGGAGAAAGGTTTGTTTGATTTTGTGTTTATTGCGGATGGATTGTACATATCAGAAAAATCGATTCCGCACTTTTTAAATCGTTTTGAGCCGATTACACTATTGTCTTCTTTGGCAGCAGTGACAGAAAACATCGGTTTGGTGGGGACATTTTCTTCAACGTATACGGACCCATTTACGTTAGCGCGTCAATTAATGTCTTTAGATCATCTCAGCCAAGGACGTGCCGGTTGGAATTTAGTCACTTCTCCACAAGCTGGTGTAGCTAAAAACTACAACAACCGTGCGTTACCACCACATGATGAGCGGTATAAAATTGCACAAGAACATTTAGATGTTGTTCGTGGCTTGTGGCGCTCATGGGAAGCCGAGGCATTTCCACGAAACAAAGCAACAGGTGAATATTTCGATCCAACCAAATTACATCGCTTGAATTATGAAGGTGAGTATTATCAAGTAGCGGGACCATTAAATATTGGTCGTTCCCCACAAGGCGAGCCTTTAATTTTCCAAGCGGGTTCATCAGACAATGGTCGGGCATTTGCAGCCGGCAATGCCGAAGCGATTTTTACCCACAGTAGTTCATTAGAAGAAACCAAAGCTTTCTATGATGATGTTAAAAAACGTGCACAAGCAGCTGGAAAAAATCCGGACCATGTCAAAATTTATCCCGGCATTAATCCGTTAGTTGCGGACTCTTTAGAAGATGCGGAAGCAAAATATCAAGAATTTGCCAGTTTGATTCCCATTGAAAATGCTGTGCGTTATCTCGCGCGTTATTTTGATGACTATGATTTTAGTGGGTATGATTTGGACGCACCTTTCCCAGAATTAGGCGATATTGGGAAAAATGCCTTCCGAAGTACGACTGATTACATCAAACAACGTGCCAAAGAGCAAAAGCAAACCCTGCGTCAGGTGGCATTAGAACAAGCCGTGCCACGGCCTAACTTTATTGGTACGGCAACCGATGTCGCTGATGAAATTCAGCGTTGGTTTGAAGCAGAGGCAATTGATGGGTTTATCATTGCGGGCGATGTGCCTCATTCTTTTGAGCGCTTCGTTAATGAAGTTATTCCGATTTTACAAGAACGTGGCATTTACCGCAAAGCCTATGAAGGACAGACGCTTCGTGAAAATATCGGTGTACCTATCGTTCAATAACCAATAAAAAATGCGTTTCCTATTGAGGAAGCGCATTTTTTGTGTCGTTGATGGTACACTTGATATGAAAGGTAGTTAAACGAATGAAAAATTGGTTGTTTTTTGATGTTGGATTTACGTTGATTGATGAGACACGATGCTACCAAGACCATGTCCTGCAATGTACCCAACAATTAGCTTTAGAAGGTATTCATGTCATTCCAGAAGCCTATTATCAACAAATGACTGATGCATCAAAACAAGGACAAAAACCGATTAAAACTGTTTGGGAAAGGTAGACACAAAAAGCGAAACCAGCATGGAAGTATACAGGTGAAAAACGTTATCCTGAAACCATAGCGACTTTGGAAAAACTTAGGGAAAACGTTCATTTGGGGATTATTGCCAATCAAGGAAAAGGATTGAGAGAACGTTTAGAATCACATAGTATAGCCGATTATTTTGAGTTGATTGTTTCTTCCGCTGAGGTCGGTATGAAAAAACCATCCCCTGACATTTTTATCCATGTCTTGCAACGAGCGAACGTTGCGGCAAAAAGCTGCGTCTATATTGGTGATCGTTGTGACAATGACATCATTCCCGCTAAAAAAATTAGGTTTTATGACTGTCCGAATCATGCAAGGTTTAGGTCAATATCAACCAGAACATCCAATATTTCATTCGGATCATACGGTGCAAAACTTATCAGAATTAGTAGAACTTTTCAGTAAGAAAGGATGAAGAAAGATGAGTGTGTCTATTTATTATAGGTGTAAACGGGAACCGTTAACGATGCAGGAGCAAGAACAAGTAACCATAATTATTGAAAAATACAATCAGGATTTTTTGTGGAAAGAAAAAGCCGAGTCATTCTTTGTCTATGACAATCTGACGGGGGATACGGTGTTTGAGGGGGCAACGAAACTCCCTTTGACTGAAGAATATGAACTAATCGAAGCAACCTTGGCGTATTGGTTGGCGTGTTTAACTGATATTCGTCATCAAATTGCTGGCGAATGGCAGGTGCATTTGGATGACATCGATGCGGTGTGGCGAAATCAACAATGGCAAATGCCCACTTAACTTCCTTCTAGAGACTAAGTGACAATTCCATCTTGATACCGATGTTTCGTCTCAGCATTTTTCGTACACTTTAGTTAGAAAATGAATAAAAAAGAGTGGCAATTAGCTGTTGGTTTAGATGCTTGGCATTAGTGCGCCCCTTATTGAGTATCGTTGGTATTGCGGAAATGCTGGGCAAACCAGTTGTCAGTATTGGAAGTACCCTTGTCATTACCATTATTTGGGTGTGGGTTGCTAGTCAGAAATCAGAAGACCCTATCAAAACGCTAGCCGCAACGGGTATCACGTATGGTTTATTAGCTATTATTTTAAGTGCGATATTGTTGCCGATTTTGATTGGACAGCTCCAAGGCCCAGTATTAAGTATCTACGGAATAAGCAGTGTGCTTATCACCAATTTGATTTGGGGTGTTGTTGCGGGGGTGTTAGCAAAAATTCTCCAATCAGCTCGTCGTTGATTGGTTAACAATAAAAATAGCCGATCTTTTAGGTTTGAAGATTATTTGAATGTGCCAGTTGTCGCTGTAAACGTTAGTCAGCTTTCTGCACATGAGAAAGGACACGCAGTATTTTTCTTGCGTGTCCTTTTTCATGTGAGTTATTACAAAAAACGAACAGTCATCTTCACCAATTGATGATCAGTTGCTTTGAAATCGGTGTTTGTGACCTGTACGGCATCGATTGCTAGGTTATCAGAAACGATAAAACCGTCAATGACATAGACTTGCGAAGTGGCATAATCGCCAGTGTACGCGCCATTTAACACGCGCACAGTAGGATAGGTGTCATCGTAAGCAAAATCAAAGTGTTCAGGTAAATCTTTTTTTGCAAGAGTTCCTGCTTGCCAACTGTCTTTACTCACTACAGGGAAGGGATGACTGCCTTCAAACACTTGATTAAAATCGCCACCTGCAATCACATAGTTGCCTTTTTGATACTCATTTGCTAATAATTCAGCCAGCTTTTTACTTTGGGCGATTTTACCTTCTCCGTTATCGTAGGCTTCTAAATGTAAATTAAAAACGACCAATTCTTGCTCACTGTCCGCAATAGGAAAACGAGTTTCCAACAGTGCACGTTTCAAATTTGCTATGCGTACGGGCCATTTAAAAGGAACCGGCAAAGCGATCCGACTTGCTGATGTCATGTGATAATCGGTGAAAGTTGTTATCCCGCTCGCAACTCGCCCAATTGGAGGAAATGGAAACGGAACGAAATCGACTAAAAAATTATACGCATACACGCTTGGTAAGTGTAACTTTTCTTGTAAATAGGCTTCTTGATTCATGAAATACGAACGTTGAGAGTTACGATCGACTTCTTGTAACAGATTAATATCTGCTTGCGCTGTGTGTAACGTTTGGGCAATTGCTTCTAAGTTTTTTTGCACAAACTCCTTGTTAGGTGGTTGGACATTTTTACCCCCATCCATAAAGAAATCTTCGGTTGCACTTAAACCACCATAACCGATGTTGTATGTCGTAATAGTGAGTGCTTGTTTTTGATCAATCATCTTTTCGCCCTTAGTGGGTGTTAGCTTTTCCGTAGCTGTTGGACGGTATTCATTTAGCGAAAGATAGCTGACGAAACTAACGAGTACTAATAAAAGGACTAAAAATGGAATGGTGCTAAATTTGAGTAGTTTTTTCATTGATTGGACTCCTTTTTGTTCACTATACTATTGTAAGTTTGTTTGTGAAAAAAAGGAATCCCTAATCACTAAAAATTTTCTAAACGATTGACGGCAGTCACTAATGCTTGTAGGGTAGCTTTGACAATATCTTGGTCAATGCCAGACCCCCAATACATTTTTCCTTGTGAAGCAATTCCGATTTGGGCACATGCTTGTGCTTTGGAATTTTTTCCTAGTGAATTTTGCTCATAGACTTCCAGTGTATACGTTGCACCAAGTGTTTTTTTAATGGCTTGATTGACGGCATCTAAGCTTCCTGAACCAACACTATGGGTTTTAATTTGTTGATTATCTTTTAGAATGGTTAGATTGACTTCAGGTTGCTCGCCTTGATTAAATTGGTAATCAACAATATCGAAATGAGGATGGAAATTCACATATAGGCTGATAAACGCATCGTAAATTTCTTGTGTTGTCAATTCACGATTGGTTTTATCTGAAATATCTTTAATCGCATAACCAAGTTCTTCATTCATTTTGTAAGGTAGTTTAATGCCATAATTGGTCTCCAGTAGATAACCGACGCCACCTTTGCCCGATTGACTATTAATCCGAATAACATCTGTTTGATAATTGCGTCCAATATCAACAGGATCAATCGGAATATAAGGCACATCCCAAATGTCGAGTTGATTTTCTTCACGGTATTTCATGCCTTTTGAAATCGCATCTTGATGGGAACCAGAAAAGGCAGTAAAGACCATATCACCAGAATACGGTTGTTTTTCAGGGACCGTAATCCGTGTCAATGCTTCGTAGCGTTGGCGAATTTCTTCCAAGCGACTAAAGTCTAATTTTGGATCATATCCTTGTGAGTACATATTCATCGCTAGCGTAATAATATCCACATTTCCTGTGCGCTCACCAATACCAAACAGCGTTCCTTCCACTCGATTCGCTCCAGCAAGGACGCTGAATTCAGCATCACTTACGCCACAGCCACGGTCATTATGTGGATGAACGGACAGCGTGACGGCTTCGCGATAGTTTAGATGTTTATGAATATATTCTACTTGGCTCGCAAAATATGTGGCATAGCGTATTCTACTGTCGTAGGAATATTAATAATTACTTTTCGTTCAGGAGTTGGTTGCCAGATATCCAGAACACTATTGCAAATATCTAAGGCATACTCGACTTCTGTTCCCGGGAAACTCTCTGGACTATATTGAAAATAGAAATTACCTGGTGTTTGTTCGGCCAGTTCTTTGACTAAAGCCGCGCCATCTAGGGCGATTTGTTTTACTTCTTCTTGACTCTTACGAAACACTTGGCGTCGTTGGGCTTCGGAAGTGGAATTATACAAGTGAACAATAGCGCGTGGTACACCTTCGATTGCTTCAAATGTCCGACGAATAATATGTTCGCGTGCTTGGGTAATGACCATGATTGTGACATCGTCAGGAATCATGTTTTCTTCGATCAATGTCCGAACAAATTGAAATTCGGTTTCGGAAGCAGCGGGAAAGGCGACTTCGATTTCTTTAAAACCAACCGCTACTAATAATTGAAACATGGCCAATTTTTCTTCTAAATTCATCGGAATCGCAAGCGCTTGGTTGCCATCACGTAAATCAACACTACACCAAATAGGGGCTTTTTCAATCGTTTCTTTTTGCACCCAGTCATAGGTTAATTGTGGTGGTAGATAATATTTCTTTTCGTATTTTGTGTGATTAAACATGTCATTTCCTCCTTTAATATAAACTAAAAAAGCCTTCCATCTGCCAGTAAATTACTGGAGACGAAAGACTTGCTCACGCGGTACCACTCCTGTTCATGACGAAATAAGCCATGGCCCTTTGTCTATCAATTCCTTGATAGACTTTCCTGAATAACGATCGGTTGCCGTCCTTGACTAATCATTTGATTCATCAAGGCTACTTCGAGGCGAGTTCCTTATTGGCCATTCTTGCTTCTCAGCAACCAGCAAGTTTCTGTAAATGGATAGATAAGTACTACTCCTCAGCATCGTATTTATTGTCTGAATATTCTTGTTATAACAAATTTCAGAGAAAGTAACAGGGGTATGTGATATTTTTTTATTTTTTGATATAAGCAACGAGAAGTTTAAAGGTATTTTCAATGGCGTCAACATGGGTACGTTCCATCCCATGACTACTTGCAACACCTGGTCCGATAAGCGCTGCGCGAATATTTGCCCCGCCACCTAAAGCAGCAGACGCGTCACTACCATACATTGGGTAGATATCGACAGCATAATTCAAGTCGTTTTCTTTCGCGTATTGCACTAAACGGGTCGTCATTTCATAATCATATGGACCAGAAGAATCTTTGGCACAAATGGATACGTCATACTCCGTACATTCCAAATCTAATCCGATACAACCCATATCGACAGCTAATAATTCGGTAATGTCTGCAGGAATCCATGCAGCTCCGTGACCAACTTCTTCATATGTTGAAAAAATAAATGTTAAATTAGTCGCAGGTACAATGTGTTCTTGTTTCAGTGTTTTTAACAAGCTGACTAAAATCGCTACCGAAGCTTTGTCATCTAAGAAACGTGATTTGACAAAACCAGAATCTGTGACAACGACTTTTGGATCGTAAGCGACAATATCCCCATTTTGAATGCCTAATGCTTGGACGTCTTCCTTGTTCGTGACACGTTCATCTAATTTTACGACTAAATTGTCGATGTCACGTGTTTTGGTGGAAGCATCTGGAAAAACATGAATGGAAGGCGTATTTGATAAAATGGTTCCCGTATAAACGGTATCTTCACGAGTGATAATGTCGCAGTATTCACCATCTAAGGTTGGTGTTAAAGGACCACCTAATTTGGTTAGAGCTAACGTGCCATCACTATTAATGGAACGAACCATTAAACCTAACGTATCCACATGAGCACTTAAACCACGTGTTTGTGTCGTGTCTTGTCCGGCAACCTGGACCATCAGATTTCCTTTTGGTGTACGAATTGTTTCGTAACCAAATGATTCGACAGTTGTTTGAACGAAATCAATCGCTTGTTTCGTATAACCAGTCGGACTATTAATTGCTAATAATTCTACTAAAAATGAAAGTGTTTCTTCTTTGTTAAACATCGATTAGTTCCTTTCTGTTACATACTTACATTCAAACTATAGCACAAGTAAAATGAAAACCCAAACAGGCTGTTATTTTTAATTTTGTCAGAAAAAACGTAGAATTTCATGATGATTTAAGCAGATTCTCGTGCGTTAAACTTGTTAGAATGGAGGAAATAAACGCAGTAAAAGGAGACGACGATGAAATATTGGAAAATTAGTTTATTAAGTGTATATAGTGCGTTAATTGTGTGGGTATTATTATTTAAGTTTTCATTATCACCACAAGCTGTCATTGAGGCTGCAATCAATGGCGAAAATCGCGTGATTAAGCTCATACCTTTCAAGGCACCTGGTAAAATGGTCGTTACTTGCAAATCATATTGTTGAGCGAGTGACCAAGCTGTTTGTTCAGCGAAAAGTTTCGAGAGACGATACGCATTTAGCTCAGGATTTTCAGCATCAGACCAAAATGTTTCGTCAATGATTCCGGTAGTATGAGCCAACGGTGTTGCTGCCGCTTGACTGGAAGTCATCACAATTCGTTTGACTCCAGCTTTTTTAGCCGCTTCAAAAACAATAGTCACTCCAGAAATGGCTTCATCAATTAATTGGGGATTATTGGCATTTTCATGGCCGAGTGGACTGGCGACACAACATCGGTCATTGCGTCTAACCAACCCTCAGCACTCGTTAAGTTCGCAACGACATAGGTGACATTATCAAAAATTGGGGGTTGTTTCGCTCGATTACGAATGGTACCGACGACCGTGTGTCCTTCGGCAAGTAATTGCTGAATAATGTGGGTTGCCACAAATCCGTTCTCTCCTGTGACTAAGATTTTCATTTTCATCCTCCTAGTGTTACACTTGTTATAGATGCTATTGTAGGCAATGAAAAAAGAAAGTACAAGTGATGAAACCGCATTTGTGACAGATAGGAGAAAGTGTTATGGTAGCGACCAATTATGCAAGAAATTTAAAACAAGATAGTAAAAACTGGATTACGATTGCAACATTAGAATTGTTGCAATATAAAAAATTATCGGAGTTGACGGTTGCCGAAGTAGCAAAAAAAGCAGGCGTCAGTCGAATGGCTTTTTATCGCCATTTTCCTAATTTGTCACAAGTTTTAACCGAATATTATGAGCCTAAGTTTCAAAAGATATTTGACCAAACAATTCATAAAATAAGTGACGAACAAAAAATCACCGATTTGCATGATTTTTTTACTGAATTGACGCCGGATTTCAAACGGGCGATTGCTGGAGAATATACAACCATCATTTTTCAAATTTTTACCAAACAAATGGCACGATTTTATGATACAACGACAACTTGGACAGATTGGCAAGGTAGCAAACGTTTGTATTGGATTAAGTTTATGTCAGCGGGGATTTTTGAAGTCTGGTTGACCTGGATTCAAAATGGTCAAAAAGAAAGTCTAGTAGAAATGACGAAATTAGTAAAAGAATTTCACGAGTAATCAAGGAGGTGAATCTTGTGTGGAAACAGTTAAAAAATCAACCAGAAGGGCAAATAATCAGTCAACAGCTGCAATCAGCTGGTTGGGATGAAGCAGCGATTAACGGCTATTTGAAAAACGTGGTTCGTCGTTCTAAAAATTTTGCGACAAGTAAGCAAAACGTTGCTCATTACTACAAGGAGACGTTTGCCATTGGTTCGCCGAGTTATTTGGCGTTGTATCGTGCGAGTCGTTTGTCTGCACGAGAAAAAATCACGCTTGTTTTGCACCAATTAGAAGCCGAAATTGACGCGTATCATTTCATGCATTTGTTGTCAGAAACATATTATTTGGATGAGAACTTACCACCTCATGCTAGATTTTACGCATATTTTCGTCGGGATGTATGGTGGGCATTTTCGACAAAAGATGGTTTAAACAATGATGAATTGGGGGATAAAGTCCACTTGTTTCGGACCTATATTGATCGCCAAAATATTTCGTATATTCGGATGAACTTTCAAGGTGCCACCGATTATGAAAAATTATTGGCTTATAGTAAAGCCTGTCATATCACCTTCGATTATACGACCAATGCACGATATCATAATCGTACGTTGGAGCCGTTTGACTATCCACGAAATATGAAAATTCAACTACCGAAACGCAAAACTTGTTTATGGGGGCCTAACGATGCACGTATGTCGGAATTTATCGTGCGTATTAGCACAGGTGCGTTTGTCAGTCAATGGGATGTGTTTCGTCAAACGAATGGGCGATACGATAGCCATCCCGACCATTATTCTGTGCAAGAATTAGGGGCGGTTGCGAATACAGAATCGTTTAATTACGGTTTGTCGTATGGTGCCAATTTTGATGTATTACCTTGGAACCATTCCCACGAATATTTGGATGTTTTGTATCCAATTAATCCTGATATTCGTCGCAAAGCGTTGCGTTACTGGAAAAGTCCAGTCGCTCTTAAAGAAGAAGGAACCTATTTGGATATTGTCAAAAAGCAGCATGATCCTTATTTATGGCAGAAAATTCCTAAAGAACAACGACAGATAACCTATCAAGCGTATTGTCGCTATTGTCAAAAAAAGAAAATTCAATCGGGATTTGGGAAGTATCACAGTAAAAAAGGTCTGTGATATAAGTAAAAACAAAATAAAAATAGCCAATCGATAGAACATGAAAAGTGCTCATTCTGTACTAAATTGCAGGAGCAAGTTCTCTATTGATTGGCTATTTTATTAGTAAGTTGTATTAATTTGTTGTTTCAAGCACTTTAATAAATTCACGCATGTAATCAGGTAAATCTGGTGGTCTTCTACTTGAAACGATGTGTCCATCTGAAATTGCAGGAGTATCTACCCAAGTAGCGCCTGCATTGGTCATATCATCTTTGATACCGGGTGTACTTGTGACGGTTTTGCCTTGTAAAATGTTTGCTGAGATAAGTACCCAACCAGCATGACAAATTTGTCCGATGGGCTTTTTGTGTTCATCCATCTGTTTAACCATATTGATTACTTCAGGGAAACGGCGTAATTTATCCGGTGCCCAACCCCCAGGTACTAAAATCGCATCGTAATCTTCCGGATTCACTTCATCAAACGCATAATCTGATTCGGCAGGAACACCATATTTCCCGATATACGTTTTCTTTGCTTCTTGTCCGACTAAATCGACTTGTGCCCCTTCTTCACGTAAACGGTGAACAGGGTACCATAGTTCTAAATCTTCGAAATCGCCATCGACTAATGCGATAACTTTTTTGTTTTCTAAGCGCAAAACTATCCCTCCATTTCTTATTTGTTATATAGTCAGTGTAACAGAGTCAAAAGCAAATGACGATTGAAATGATTGGTTGATTTCTAATGAATTTTTGGAAAATTCATACTATACTAATAATGATTTGTATGAAAAGGAGAATGCGTATGTCAGCGATTATAGGTGTGATGCCATTATATGATTCAGAAAAAGAAAGCATTTGGATGTTGCCCAATTATTTACAATTAATTGAGAAAAATGGTGGGATTCCTTTGATCGTACCGTTGACGAATAAACAAGAAACATTGGATTATTTTCTTGAGACTTGCGATGGTTTTTTATTTACAGGTGGTCAAGACGTGTCACCCATGCTTTATGGTGAAGAGACGCACGCAAATTGTGGCGAAGTTTGCTTGCTTCGTGATGAGATGGAAACGTATTGTTTTCAACGTGCATTGGCTTTGGATAAGCCAGTTTTAGGGATTTGTCGCGGAATACAATTGTTTAATGTCGTCTTAGGAGGAACCTTGTATCAAGATTTACCGTCGGAATTTTCCTCAAGTGTCAACCACCAAATGACACGACCTTATCATCGCAAACAACATGAAGTCACGCTTGCATCGGAGAGTTTATTATTTAAAATTTTAGCAAAAGAACAACTGAGCGTGAATAGCTACCACCATCAAGGCATTAAAACACTAAGTCCCAAACTAAAAATTGCTGCAACTTCGCAAGATGGTTTGATTGAAGCAGTCTATCTACCAACGAAGCGGATTCAATCGATTGGTGATGGTGTCGTTGTTACCGATGATGACGGTCATATTACCAATATGAATTGTGTAGCAGAAAACTTAACAGGTTGGACACGTGAAGGCGTGTACGGGAAAGAATTCTCTGAAATTTTTGTCTTGCGTAGTGAAAAAACAGGGCAATTAATCGAAAGTCCGATTAAGCAAGTGTGAAAGACGGGGGCTATTGTCGAAATTAGAGGAAGAATTAAACCGTCCTCAGTTTGCTGATTTTTTTCAGCTTGCTTGTTACGACGAAAAACGATTAGTCGGGTACCTTTCCGTTGTGAGTAATGGGGCAACTGATGCGTACATTCAAGATGTAATGGTTGCGCCAGCCTATCAAGGACAAGGCATTGGTACAACTTTGATTGAACTGAGCGCGCACACCCGTTACTTTAGTCGTGGGAGGTTCAGGAATCAAGCGATTGCCAAGATAAAAGCACATCGCATTTACATGATTCATGTCATTTACGGTGAAGAATCCTTACGAAAATATTATGAAAAATTTGGTTTCTATACGATGCTTGCTGGACAGATGGAAAGTCACGAAGTATAAAAAAGCAGCAGCTGTGATATAAGCTGTTTAACAGTAAACTATCCGAACAATAGAAGATGGCTCCTCGTCGCAAGGTTACCTAGATTTGAGAGCGTCCATTCTATGTTGTTCGGATAGTTTTGTCTTGCACAGCTCCTTTTTTCGTATCTTGGTTATCCAGACACTAGGGGAGTTGGTGGAAGTAAAACAACGTGCCGGGTTTTAAAAATGAGTTACATTGTTTTTTATATTTTTGATGTGTTGTCGTTTGACTTTGTTGCTTTGATTGCTGTATTGCTTCAAGATAGCATAATAGCGATCGATGTCCTGCTCGGTATAAATGACCTGTTTGATTTCTTTGGTAAGTGTTCGTTTCAGCTTGCGACGTTTAATCACGATATGATCTTCTGCCTCAATTTTTTTTAACTTGGCTTGTTCACCAAAGACTACGATGGATGTGACCGAGATAGTTCCTAAGACTCTTTTCAGATATTTGATATGTGTGCGATTTTGCCAAATGGGATTATAAAATTTATTTTTAGTTTGATAAAGCACACTTGTCCAATACCGTGAGCGTGCATCGCCAAAAATCCAACCACTATAATTTTTACTTTCTAGTACATAAATACCTGATGGTGCAAGATAAATTAAGTCAATTTCTGTTGTGCCGTACTCTGTCGGCAAATAGACATTCGTCACAATTCTACTGTAACAAGGAACTTTTTCAAGTTCGAAGAAAATTAATCCTTCACCTAGAGCCCCTTTGTCTGTCAGAAATGTAATCAGTCCAACATCGCTTTCATATTTAAAAGCTGATTTTCGATAGTTTAAAATCAAAGGCAAGTAACGCAGAAAATGGATAGTTATGTATAGTAAAAAAATACCAATAAGATAGCTTTTCAAAATGTCCCTCCTTTCGACATACGTTGTCTATTGTACTATAAAAAAACGAATGATACTTAATTTTTTTGGAAATGTGTCAACTGTTGAATAGAATGAAAAATATACAAAATTTACAGCTTATTTACGAAACGTTGACGCCAATTTAATACTAGTTTGTTATTTTTAGTTATGTAAGAGACACATAGAGGAGGAAAAATGTAATGAAAAAGCGTATTTTAGGATTGGGTATCGCAAGTTGTTTAGCCTTAGGAGCAGTCGTTTCAACGAATGTTTTAGCAGAAAGTAGCGATAAAAAAGCAAAAGTAGCAACTACAGAGAACCATCCTAAAAACATTATTTTTTTGATTGGTGATGGAATGGGCGTTTCATATACCTCAGCATATCGTTATTTTAAAGAAGAAGGAAATCATAAAATCGCCCCTTCAACAGCCTTTGATCACTATTTAGTGGGACAACAAGCAACACATCCCGAAGATCCAGAAGAAAATGTGACCGATTCGGCTGCAGCAGCGACAGCAATGTCCGCAGGCGTGAAGACGTATAATAATGCGATTGCTGTGGATAATGATTTATCGGAAACACCGACTGTTTTAGAACGTGCGAAAGAATTAGGGAAGTCTACCGGTTTAGTCGCAACATCTGAAATTACCCATGCAACACCGGCTGCTTTTGGTTCTCACGATGAGTCTCGTAAGAACATGAAAGAAATTGCGGATGATTATTTTGATAATTTGACGGATAATCAGCAGACAGTCGATGTATTATTAGGTGGTGGATTGGATTATTTCCAACGAGATGATCGTGATTTAGTGAAAGAATTTGAAAAAAGTGGCTATAGTTATGTCGCAAACAAAGAAGAACTATTAAAAGACGATAATGCGAAAGTCTTAGGTCTTTTTGCACCAGAAGGGTTACCTAAGATGATTGACCGTGACAAAGAAACACCTTCTTTAGCAGAAATGACGACAGCAGCGATTGAACGGTTGAATAAAAATGATGACGGCTTTTTCTTAATGGTTGAAGGAAGTCAAATTGACTGGGCTGGACATAGCAATGATGTTGTCGGTGCGATGAGCGAAATGCAAGATTTTGAAGCGGCATTCGAAGCAGCCATTCAATTTGCTGAAAAAGACGGCAATACCTTAGTCGTCACAACGGCAGACCATTCAACAGGTGGATTTTCAATTGGCGCGAATGATGAATACAATTGGTTGACGGAACCACTTCACGCAGCGAAAAGAACACCCGACTTTATGGCGAATGAAATTTTAAATGGGGCATCTGCGAAAGAAGTTTTGGAAAAATACATTGACTTTGAGTTAACGAAAGAGGAATTAGCGACTGTCACAAAAGTTGAAAAGAGCAAAGAATTGGAAGAAATTGCCGGACCGATTCGCAAGATTTTTGATGCACGCTCCAATACAGGATGGACCACTGGCGGACATACAGGTGAAGATGTGAATGTGTATGCTTATGGGCCAAAATCAGAAGAATTTGCTGGAAGAATTGACAATACCGATCAAGCAAAATTGATTTTCAACTTATTAGAAGGCAAAGATGGCAAAGCGAAAATCAACGATAAAGATATTCCCAAAAATTAAATAGACAAAACATACTTGGAAAACAGCATTTGTTTTTCCAAGTATTTTTTTGTGATTGCAATTGCGTTTCGTTCAGGTACTATTTTAGATAGAGAGGTCTTGAGGAAGAACGCAATGAAAGAGTTTATTTTTTGAATGGTCCAACGGATGTTGGTAAAACAACGCTGGCGAAAAAGCTCCATCATCATTATCAAGGAGTTTATATCGAACAACATAAAAGGCATAGTGGTTGCTGCCGCCTGCAAAAGGATACGCATCTGCGTAAAGTTCAGAGACGCCTCTAGTCAGCAATTTTTTTCTTAAATGATCCACTTGTTGTTGGTCAGCTACTTGAAAAGCAAGATGATTTAAACCAATATGTTTTCTATGATACGGAGGCTGTTTGTAGGCTGCTTCGACTTGCACAAATACAATGTATTCCTTTTCAAATTGGTAACTAATACCATTGGGCCATTGTTGGTAAACGACAGCACCTAATTCGGCAAATAAAAAGTCATAAAATTGCTTTGTTTGCGCTAGATTACTGACGTATAGTTCAATATGATGAATCATCGTCTCACTCCTTTAGCACTAAGTATATCGGAAGAATGTAGGAAATGAAAATGAATGTAGAAATAACGCGCTTTAAAGTACGTGCAGGTAAACGGAAGCAAGTCGATGAATGGCTAGCTTTTTTAAACGAAAATATGTCTGAAGTATTGCTTACTTTGGAAAAAGAAAAAATGTATGTTGAAACGATTTTTCGTGAAGTTCTTGAGGGGCAAGAGTTTCTTTATTGGTATTCTGTCCAAGGTGACGGTGGACAAGAGGTGGAAGAATCGACCCACTGGATAGATAAAAAACATCTCGACTATTGGAAAGAGTGTATTGATCCAACCTTTGCACCTGTAAAATTGACTACAGAAGTTGTAATGATTCCCGATAATATTCGCCAAAAAATGCAGTGAGTCGTTACGTTTAGCAAATATAAAACGATTTCTTGTCTTAAAATTTGTAAATCGTTTATACTAATAGTACATCGAAGGAGGGAATTATATGTCAGAATACAACATCCCAAAAGTCTGGGAATGGAAGCAAGAAGAAAAGAATCAGTTTGGTAACCAACCTGTAGCAGGCAGCCGTTTTGAACAAAAACTTCCTGTAGGAGATAAATCACTACAAGTCTATTCATTAGGGACACCGAATGGCATGAAAGTCACTATCTTATTAGAAGAACTACGTGAAGCAGGCGTGGAAGATGCGCAATATGATTTATATAAAATTAATATTGGCGAAGGCGATCAGTTTGGTAGTGATTTTGTTAAAATTAATCCGAATTCTAAAATTCCAGCGATGATGGATTATTCAGGTGAACAACCAATTCGTGTTTTCGAATCGGTTTCTATCTTGTTATATTTAGCAGAGAAATTTGGCAAATTTATCCCAACAACACTAGCAGAGAGAACAGAATTAATGAACTGGCTATTTTGGCAAACAGGTGCAGCACCGTTTGTTGGCGGTGGATTTGGGCATTTTTACCACTATGCACCGTTTCCACAAGAATACCCGATTGACCGTTATACAATGGAAACCAAACGCCAACTTGATTTATTAGACAAACATTTGGTAGAGAATGCCTATATCAATGGTGAAGAGTACACGATTGCAGATATGGCACTTTGGCCTTGGTATGGCCGTTTAGTTCAAGGAGAATTATATGGTGGAGCAGCTGAATTTTTAAATGCCCAAGAGTATACGAATTTAAAGGCATGGGCCGATAAAATTGCAGAACGCCCAGCAGTGAAACGTGCGTTGGAAGCTGACTACAAACCAATTAAATAATCAAAAAATATCCGAACGCATGTTATCGTTCGGATATTTTTGTCTTCTGCTAATGGATGTCACAAGTTCTTCGTTTTTTATTTGCATTCATCTAAAGGTTTTAGATGTCTTTCAGAGATTTCTTTGACTTTGTTGACACGGCGAATATATTTTTCTTCAGCTAAGAAATCGGTTGTCATCCAGACATTGACAATTTCTAAGGCAATCGCCGATCCAATAATTTTGCCACCTAAACAAAGGACATTACTATCGGTATGTTCACGCGCTAATTTTGCACAAAAAGGGTCTTGGCAAACCACTGCGTCAATACCGTAAATTCGATTAGCAATTAAGGCACTACCATACCCTACACCATCTACAAAAATACCACGCTCTGCTTGACCTTCTGCTACAGCAACTGCTGCTGGATAGACATAATCTGATAAATCCGCTGCTTCTTTTGTATAAGGGCCCATATCTTCTACTTCATGCCCCATACTTGTCAATAAATCCATAATTTCTAATTTCAAATCTATTCCTGCATGATCACTCGCCATAATAATTTTCAAAAGAACAACCTCCTTTTTTCTTTTAGAGTACCATGTCGATGAAGGATTTGCTAGGTAAAAGAAGAAGGGAAATTTGATATACTGAAACAAAGGAGACGGTAAAATGAAACTATATTTGATTCGTCATGGAGAACCCGATTATGACCAAGTGACAGAGGCAAACTATAAAGGCTTTGGTCGAGATTTATCGCGATTAACAAGTGAAGGCATAAAGCAAGCACAAGCACATGCCAAACATCCTCTTTTCAACACTATCGAATTGTTGTTAGTCTCACCTTATACCCGAACGATGCAGACAGCGCTTGAACTAACGCGAGACAAAGACATACCCGTTTTAGTCGAATGAGGCCTGCATGAATGGTTACCAGATAAAACGGGAACGAAGTTAGAGAGACCCGAACAAGTCAAAACGGCTTACCATGACTATTTAAACGGTACACAGTTCTCTGATTTAGAATGTGAAAATAAAAGTGACGTGTATCAACGTGTGGAAAGTGTATTTCAACGTTATGAAAACGCAGGCTATACTAGTCTTGCTTGTGTGACACATGCAGAGGTGATTTGCGTATTAACTGGTGTGAAAAAAGTCGCGTATTGTGTTGTGTATACGTATGAATAGGTTAGCCTAGAAATGAAGGAGGAGGAAAATAAGTGAAAAAAATCAGCATATTCGTATTAAGTTTCGCTACATTATTACTCTTTTCAGGATGTCAGCAATCAGAAACTATAGAAGATACTGTTACCACCAATTCTGAACCTGCCATTTCACCGAAACAAAATGTTTTAGCAGACTTTGAAGAAGAAGCAACTATTAAAGAGACGATAGATATATCTACTTTGCAAATGGAATTAGAAACAGATAACGCCAATAAAAGAGTATTATTTTTTTCAACAGACAAAGGTCAAAAACGTTATAAAAGTATTTTTATCAAGCGAACAGAACGACTGAAAATTATCGATTTATCTGATGATAACATGTTATATAATCAAGAAATTCATTAAATAGGAAATGAATTTCTTGATATTTAGGCTTTATGTTGTTAGTAAAATTTCTGAAAGATTTGCGTTTTAGATTGGTAGAGGTTTTTTATTATTTTCTTTCAACTAAGGCTTTACAAGTGTATGATAAAATTAATTAATCCTTGGAAAGGAAGTGATTTTTTGGCAAATATATCTTCACCAATTATTTATGATTTTGAATATACAAAAGATGAAATATTAAATTTGGAAACCAAGATTTTAAATGAGACGCATGAAAAATACCTTTTACGTTATCCAACTGTATATATTGTAAATGATGGCGAGCAAAAAAATAATTACTCTATCTACATAGGAGAAACGACCAATATTAAACGCCGAACGCTTGAGCATTTATCAAATGAGTTACAGACAAGAGAAGATTGGCAAAAATTTGCTTCTTCAAAAAGTGCAAGAATGTTTGTGATAGGACATGATCATTTTAATAAGTCTTTAACTTTGGATATTGAGAATAAATTAATGCAATATTTATCAAGTGTAGATACTGTGCAATATGTGCATAATCGTCGAACGAATCAGCAACAAGAATATTTTTCTTCGGATAAAATGGAAGAAATTTTCTCGAAAATTTGGCGAAAATTACATCAAAGCAATAAAGAACTGTTTCCTTTAGAACGTGTGATTCAGGATTCTGCTTTATTTAAAGCCTCCCCCTTTCATAAATTATCCAAAGAACAATTTGAAGCTAAAGATCAAATTATTTTAAAAATTGAAGAAGCGTTAAATCGTAATAAAACTGGACAACTGATACTAGTCGGAGGAGAAGCCGGGTCAGGTAAGACGGTATTAATGAGCAGTTTATTTTATGATTTATTTCAGTTAGCTGGTGAAAATAGTGACAATCTTATTTTAAAAGGAAGTTCTCAGTACTTGCTAGTCAATCATGAACAGCAATTAAAAGTTTATCAGCAGATAGCTGAAAAATTAGGGATGTCATCAAAACAATCGGATAAAGTTGGCAAACCAACCTCATTTATCAATAATCATTCAGAAGAAGAAAAGGTAGATGTTATTATTGTTGATGAAGCACATTTACTTTGGACACAAGGAAAACAGTCTTATCGTGGTCAGAATCAATTAAAAGATTTGTTAGTACGTGCGAAAGTTGTAGTAGCTGTTTTTGATAATAATCAGGTTCTTTCACGAGAACAATATTGGGCTGAAGATGAGTTAGGTTATATTGTGAATCAAACGAATCTCTACGGCAATTACATTCATTTAGAAAATCAAATGCGAATCAACGGTAATGAACAAACTGTTGATTGGATTCGTCATTTGGTAGATCATCAAGAGATTAAAAAAATTCCACAAGATGAAAAGTATGATTTAAGAGTATTTGATTCACCAGAAAAAATGTTCCAAGCAATCAAAGAAAAAGCGAAAAATCAACATGCAGGTATTTCCCGTATGCTGGCAACGTTTGATTGGGAATATATCGATAAAAAAACGCCTAGTGATAGAGACTACTGGGATGTTTCGATTGGGGATTTTTCATTACCCTGGAACTTACAGTTACCACAAACTAAGGAATTGAAACGTAAAAATAAAAAACTAGCTTGGGCAGAGCAAGAACAAACTATTGGTGAGGTAGGTTCTACATTCACTATTCAGGGGTTTGATTTGAATTATGCGGGTGTCATTATTGGCCCTTCTGTGAAGTATCGTGACGGAAAAATTGTTTTTGATCGAGCAGCTAGTAAGAACAAAAAAGCTACACAACAAAGAACGATAAAAGATGAAAAAGTTTATTTATCCGATACGTTGCTTAAGAATGAATTGAATGTTTTATTGACAAGAGGTGTAAATGGCTTATATTTGTATGCGGTAGATGAGGCATTGCAAGAGAAGTTAATAGACGCAAAGAATGGAGTATGAAAAATATGAATGAATTAAGTTTGAAGAAAATTAATCAATTTCGCGATGATCGTAATTGGCGTCAATTTCATAATGAAAAAGATTTAGCGATTTCTATTTCTCTAGAAGCTTCCGAATTATTGGAACTTTTTCAATGGAAATCATCAGAAGAAGTTGTAGATCATAAAAGAGAACGAATCGAAGAAGAATTAGCAGATGTCTTAATTTATTCATGTATGTTAGCCGATAATTTAAATATGGATTTAGATGATATCATTGCTAAAAAATTAGAAAAAAACAATCAAAAATATCCAGTAAATAAAAGTTTTGGAAGTAATTCAAAATATGATGAGTTGTAAAAAATATAGAAAGAATTAAATGAGAAGGTATATTAAAAAATGGATAGGTTTCTATTATCTTTATAAATTAGAATCCTATCCGTTGTTTTATATGTTAGGTCGCATAAAAGTGTACAATAAATTTCAAGAAGATTCTTAGTACACTAGAAGGGGGACATATCTATGAAGCGCATCTTAAATGAAGATTTAATTTATGAAGTTCTTTCTGCTGTAGAAGAAATACCCAAGGGCTGTGTTGCTACATACGGGCAAATAGCTAGTTTGATTGGTAGAGACAAAAATGCCAGACTTGTTGGTAGAGTCCTTAGTATGGCTGAATATTATGGGAAGTACCCTTGCCATCGAGTGGTGAATCATGCCGGTCGCTTGGTTCCAGGTTGGGTTGAACAAGCCGAGTTATTACATAATGAAGGTGTTTTTTTGAAAGACACAGGGTATGTGGATTTGAAAAAATATCAATGGGAGTGTTGAGAAGCGGATATTTAGGTGAATCTGTATATAATACAAGTTTTTTCTGAGAGAAAATGCCAGACAATAAAAAAGAGTTAGGAATTTTTAACTACAAAGTTCCTAACGCTTTTTAGCTTAATTCCAATAATAAGTTCCTAATTTAGGTTATGTATACTGGTGCATTAAGGTCTTGTGTAAAGTGATTGTGATTAAATTACTTATTTTAGTAAGGTGTTTTAGGTGCGTGGATAAATCAAGTCTATTCATTAGTTGATGGGAGGACATATCTATACAATTAGAATTCAACTAATAGTAAAAATATTGTATTGGAGCTTACATATTTTTATATATCGAATATTGGCATTTTTTACAGTTTGAATTATCTGAAAATTTTTTGTATACAATTCCCTCATATTCGAAACCACTTTTTTTTAATACTCGCCCAGACTGTGGATTCATTGGATCATGAAATCCTTCTATTTTTTTTACAGCCGTATTCTCAAATAGATATGTAACAACTGCTGTAAGTGCTTCTGTCGTATACCCGTTAGACCACCACTGTTCACCAATTACATACCCAATTTCCATGATATTTTCTTCTTTATTGTAGTGTGTAACTGTGATAGATCCAATCAATGTCTCGCTAACAGAAAGTTCGATACCCCAGTCAAAAAAATTAGGATCAGAATATTTTAGCAATCTTTTAGAAATGCTTTTTTCGACTGAAGCAATATTTGAATGTGGTTCCCAAGTGAGGAAATGAGTTACTTTTTTATTTGAAGCCCAATTATTATACATCTGAATAGCGTCATTCAATTCAAATTTCCTTAAAATCAATCTTTCTGTAATTATGGTATGTGTTCCCATACTTATACCTCCTATAAGCCTAAAATATTCCAATCAATTAAACAAAGAAAATAAAAAAATCCCCGCTAAGAATTTTCTTTGCGGGAATCTATTTTATTTTTGATTGATAGTTATCTTTTTACACTAACTGAAAAGCTGTTAAAGCAAGATATATCGTTCAATTTATGTTTATGAATTATTCCCACTCCACTGTTGAAGGTGGTTTGCTCGTAATATCATACACAATTCGATTCACGTGTGCGACTTCGTTTACGATGCGAACAGAGATTTTTTGCAAGACATCCCATGGGACACGAGCAAAATCAGCGGTCATCCCATCGATTGATGTTACGGCACGGATACCAACTGTGTAGTCGTAGGTACGGCCATCGCCCATTACACCAACTGAACGGATACCTGGTAAGACTGTGAAGTATTGCCAGATGTCACGGTCTAAGCCGGCTGCGGCAATTTCTTCACGCAAGATAGCGTCCGAGTCACGTACGATTTCTAATTTTTCTTCCGTGATTTCGCCCAATACACGGATACCTAAACCAGGACCAGGGAATGGTTGGCGCCATACGATAGAGTCTGGCATACCTAATTCAGTACCTAATGCACGAACTTCGTCTTTAAATAATGTATCAAGAGGTTCAATTAAAGCAAATTGCATGTCTTCTGGTAATCCACCTACATTATGGTGAGATTTAATTGTTTGTGCTGTTTCAGTACCAGATTCAATGATGTCTGTATACAACGTACCTTGTGCTAAGAAGGCAACACTGCCATCGCTGGCAATTTTCGTTGCTTCGTCATCAAAGACATAGACAAATTCGTTACCGATGATTTTACGTTTTTCTTCTGGGTCAGAAACGCCAGCTAATTTTGATAAGAAGCGATCATGTGCATCGACTTTAACGATGTTTAGGCCAAATTTTCCGCCTAACATTTCCATTACTTGTTCTGCTTCGCCTTTACGTAATAGGCCATGATCGACAAAGATACATGTTAATTGATCACCGATAGCTTTTTGTAATAACACACCAACAACAGAAGAATCCACACCGCCGGATAAACCAAGCAATACTTTTTTATCGCCAACAGTTTGACGAATTTCTTCAATTTTCATGTCGATGAAGTTTTCCATGCTCCAGTCACCTGTACATTGACAAACATCTAATGCAAAGTGTTTTAATAAATCATTTCCGTATTCAGAATGACGTACTTCTGGATGGAATTGCACGCCATACATTTGGCGCTCGCTGTTTTGGATTGAAGCGATTGGGCAATCTTTACTTGTTGCTACTGTTTCAAATCCTTCTGGTGCTTGTGTTACTAAGTCACCATGACTCATCCAAACGGTTTGTTTTTCAGGAGTGCTTGCAAATAATTGAGCAGCTTTATCCGTAATTTCTAATTCCGCTTTTCCGTATTCTTTGTTTTTAGCAGGTTCAACTTTACCACCTAATTTGTAAGTGATTAATTGCATGCCGTAGCAAATACCTAAAACTGGAATCCCTAACTCAAAAATTTCTTCGTCAATACCAAAAGAACCGTCGTCATACACACTATTTGGTCCACCTGACAAGATGATTCCTTTAGGATTGATGGCTTTCACTTCTTCAGCAGTAATACGATGGCTCAATAATTCAGAAAAGACACCGAATTCGCGAATACGACGTGTAATCAGTTGGTTGTACTGGCTACCGTAGTCTAACACGATAATCTTTTCAACGTTTGGCAAGTTGTCAACGTTTGTCACAATAAATTACCCCTATTCTATTTGATTTATGAAAAATAAATTTTCAAACGAAAATGAACTGCCTCCATGATAAATGAGGCGTATGAAATTTGCAAAAACAATGGATTGATTCTCAATATTTTCTTAAAAAGACTTGGTCAATCTCATGATTTGCTGTTTTATGGAGAATAATATCTGCTCGACTCCGCGTTGGCAAGATATATTCCGTTAAATTCTTTAGATTGACATTTTTCCAAACCGATTGTGCCATTTCAAGGGCATCTTGTCGGTCGCCAATCGCGAACTTGTAATAATAATTAGTAGGATCTTGAAAAGCGGTATCTAAGAGTGATTCAAACCGTTCTAGATACCAGGTTTCAATCAATTTGGGTGCAGCATCCACAAAAATTGAGAAATCAAAGAAATCACTCACATAAATTTGTTGGTTTGCGGGTAGCTGTAACACATTAATTCCTTCGACAATCAGAATATCCGGTTGCGAAATAGTTTCAAACTCACCATCCACAATATCGTAGACTTGATGTGAGTAAGTGGGAATTTGAAGGTTATCTTCTCCAGACTTCACACTATTTAAAAATTGAATCAAACGTTCCATGTCATAACTTTCAGGAAACCCTTTGCGCTCCATCAAACCGCGCTCTAATAAGACACGATTCGGATGTAAAAAACCATCTGTCGTGATTAATTGAACGTTATGGCGTGGAAATAAGCGTGCTAGTAATGTTTGCACTAAACGTGCCGTTGTACTTTTACCTACCGCAACACTTCCAGCGATACCAATAATAAATGGTGGAACTTTGACATAACGATGTAAAAAAAGACCTTTACTTAACGTCAGTGATTCATACTCTTTCATGTATAAATGAATCATATGACATAAAGGAATGTAAACATCTTCTACGTCTTGCATGGAGATGCGGTCATTTAAACTTTTGATATTATCTAATTCAGCTTGTGTTAAGGGCATGTGTTCTCTTGTGTAAAACCCTTGCCATTCTTCACGAGGAATTTGATAGTAATTCATCTGTTCCTTCATCGGAAACCCCCTTCAATCACTCGAAAATAGTGTAACACAAAAACAGAAGGTCTTACAGAAGAAGTCGTGAAAAATACAAAATTCTCTTACAGAAAAGAAAAGATAGTTTACAAGGAATTTTTTTTCGGTATGATGGAAGAAAATAGATGATAAAAGAGGGACGACATGAGTAATCATTATTATAGTCAAAAACCAGATACCGCGCATGATTTTGAAGAGTGGGATTTTGAATTAAAAGGGAAGAAATTTCGTTTTGTGACCGATAGTGGTGTTTTTTCACGAGACACGGTAGATTATGGTTCTCGCGTGTTGATTGATGCGTTTGAATGGGACGAATTACCCGAAGGCACGATCTTAGATTTAGGCTGTGGCTACGGTCCAATTGGGTTATCTTTAGCGTATGCTAGTGGTCGTTTGGTGGAAATGGTGGATGTGAATGAACGTGCCGTTGATTTGGCACAAGGGAATGCCACACGCAACCAAATTGAGACGGTTGACATTCACACGTCCTATATTTACGAAGATTTACATCACGAAACGTATGCGGCGATTTTAAGTAATCCACCGATTCGTGCAGGGAAACAAGTGGTGCATGAAATTTTAACTGAGGCGTATCCGCGTTTGAAAACTGGTGGCACATTAACCATTGTGATTCAGAAAAAACAAGGTGCGCCAAGTGCACAAAAGAAAATGCAAGATACCTTTGGCAATGCAGAGATTATTAAAAAAGACAAAGGGTATTACATTATTCAAAGTGTGAAAGAAGACTAAGAAAATGACGACAATCGCAAATGATTGTCGTTTTTTTTCGCAAATTTTGCTAAACTGAGCTTGAGAATATAGAAAGAGAGGAGTAGGACATGAAGCTAACGATTCGACAAATTGCCGAAATGGCGGGTGTTTCGGTGACGACCGTATCACAAATTTTAAATAACAAAGGTAGTCGCTTTAGTGATGCGACCCGAAAAAAAGTATTAGATATTGTGAATGAGCATCAATACAAGCCTGATTTTTTTGCTTCGAATTTAATTACGCGTCATTCGAAAACAATCGGGATGATTGTTCCAGATGTCACGGATTTCTTTTTTTCCAAAATTGTTGAAGGTGCTGAAAGTTACATGAATCCGTTAGGCTATATGTTGATTTTATGCAATTCACATCAAAGTTTGGAAAAAGAAAAGCAATTGTTGCAACAATTGGCGCATCGTGCCGTGGATGGCATTTTATTAGCTACGCCCAATCAGTTACCTGAAGAATTTAATTTACAGAGTTCGTTCTATCATAAAATGCCAATGATTTTAATCGACCGTGGGATTAATCAACGTGAAGCAGGCCGTTTAATTGTCAAAGAATATGAAGGGGCGTATCAAGCGGTTAATTATTTAATTTCGCAAGGGCATCGCAAGATTGGTTTGTTAAAAGAAAAAACAGGCTATTATCAACTAGAAGAGCGCTACAATGGGTATCGTCATGCATTAAAAGACGCGGGGATTTCATTTAAACGTCATTGGGTGGTTGATGGTGAGTTAACAGTGGCTGGTGGGTACTTAGCGGCGAAAGAACTATTGCGCTCCAGAGATATTACCGCTATTTTTTGTGGCAATGATGCAATGGCTATCGGTTGTTACCAAGCGATTTATGAAATAGGGAAAAAAGTGCCAGATGATATTTCAGTCGTGGGCTTTGATGGCTTGAAATTGTCTTCCTATACAACACCGCCGCTGACGACAGTGATGCAACCAACTTTTGATATTGGGTTCACGGCAGCCAAATTTTTAGTGGATGCTATTGAGTTTCCAGAACGACGAATCCCAAATAAAATTTTTGATACAAAATTAATAATTCGTGAGAGCGTGAAGGATATTACAAACGTAAATTAAGGGGAAAAGAAAAGGCTTAAGTTTACGTTTGACAATTCATTTGTTGTCATGTATTCTTGTTTTTGAAAAGGGTTACAAAACGTATCAATGTTAAGTAAAACAGTTTACTAAAGTGTTTTACCTAATGGAAAAGTATTGTATAATAGATGAGATGTAGGAAGTGAGGTTCAAGTCTATGCGAATGGTGGATTTGATAGAAAAAAAACGCGATGGGGGCACATTGTCAGAAAAAGAGATTCAATATATTGTTAACGAATATACCGAGAATCGAATACCTGACTATCAAATGAGTGCATTGCTCATGGCGATTTTTTATGAAGACATGACAGATGAAGAGATTACGGCATTGACGTTAGCAATGGCAAATTCTGGTGAAGTGATTGATTTATCATCAATCGATGGTATTAAAGTGGATAAACATTCAACCGGTGGTGTGGGTGATACGACAACTTTAATTTTAGCACCGCTTGTAGCAAGTGTTGGCGTACCAGTAGCAAAAATGTCCGGACGTGGATTAGGTTATACCGGTGGAACATTGGATAAATTAGAATCTATTCCTGGTTTCCAAATTGAATTGTCAGAAGAGAACTTTATAAAACTCGTCAACGAAAGCCAAGTGGCGGTTATTGGGCAAACTGGAAATTTAGCACCAGCAGATAAAAAACTCTATGCCTTACGTGATGTAACAGCAACTGTGAATTCGATTCCGTTAATTGCTAGTTCAATTATGAGTAAAAAAATTGCCGCCGGTGCCGATGCAATCGTCTTGGATGTTACAACTGGTGATGGCGCATTTATGAAAAATTTAGAAGATGCCCGTCGTTTAGCACATACAATGGTACGCATTGGAAAACTAGCGAATCGTCAAACCATGGCTGTTATTTCAGATATGTCACAACCACTAGGTGAAGCAATTGGGAATAGTTTAGAAGTTGTCGAAGCGATTGAAACATTGCAAGGCAAAGGCCCAGAAGATTTAGTGGAAATGTGTTATGCCTTAGGAAGTCAAATGGTGGTTCTAGCGAAAAAAGCAGAGACTTTAGAAGAGGCGCGTCAGCTACTAAAAGAAGCGTTAGATTCAGGAGCAGCTTTAGAAAAATTCAAAGAGATGATTCGTAACCAAGGTGGAGACGCTTCGATTGTAGATGAACCAAACCGACTATTGACAGCGAAGTATGAACAAGCATTACCAGCAAAACAATCTGGTGTGATGACAAAATTAGTTGCGAATGAATTAGGAATTGCGGCTATGATGTTAGGCGCAGGACGACGCACGAAAGAAGATGCGATTGATCATGCGGTTGGTTTGAAATTGCATAAAAAAGTGGGCGAAGCCATTCAAGAAGGTGACGCATTGTTAACCATTTATAGCAATACAGAAGATATTGAAGAAGTAAAAGCCTTATTGTATCAATATATTGAAATTGGTGAAACTGGAGAAGAACCTCCGTTAATTCATGAAATTATTACAGAATAGGACGTGTAAAAAAGATGGAACTAAATCGAATGATGGACCATACTATTTTAAAAGCAGACACACCCAAATCAGAAGTTTTACGCATTATTGAAGAAGCGAAAAAATATCATTTTTATTCTGTTTGTATCAATCCAGTATGGGTTTCATTAGCAGCAGAAGAATTAAAAGGTGAACCTGTGTCCGTATGTACAGTTATTGGTTTCCCTTTAGGCGCGTCAACTACAGCAACGAAAGCTTTTGAAACAGAAGATGCTATCAAAAACGGTGCAGACGAAATTGATATGGTTATTTCAATCGGTCAATTAAAATCAGGCGACTACGAAGCTGTTCAAAATGATATCGCAGGCGTTGTTGCTGCTGCCAAAGATCGTGCATTAGTAAAAGTTATTCTTGAAACATGTCTGTTAACAGATGAAGAGATTGTCAAAGCTTGTGAATTAGCTAAAGCAGCAGGAGCAGATTTTGTTAAAACATCTACCGGCTTTTCGACTGGTGGAGCGGATGTGAATGATGTTCGTTTAATGCGTGAAACAGTGGGACCAGAAATGGGTGTCAAAGCTTCAGGCGGTATTCACAACGAAGCGCAAGCCTTAGCAATGGTAGAAGCGGGAGCAAGTCGTCTGGGAACAAGTGCTAGTGTGGCAATTATTTCAGGAGCCAATGGCACAGGCTATTAAGAGGTGGCAAATGAAAGCAAAAGAAGATTGGATTCAAACGGCCATCGATGCGTTAGATAAAGCGTATGTACCGTATTCACACTTTCCAGTGGGTGCCTGCTTAGTCACAAAAGATGGGAAAGCTTATCAAGGGCTAAACATTGAAAATGCGTCGTATGGATTAAGCAACTGTGCGGAACGGACAGCAATTTTTAAAGCTATTTCTGAAGGTGAACGAGAATTTCAACATTTAGTGGTAGCCGGACATACACCAGAACCAATTGCACCATGTGGCGCTTGTCGTCAAGTAATTGCTGAGTTTTGCCAAGCGGATATGCCCGTAACGTTGGTCGGTGATGATGGTGTAACCAAAGAAACAACTGTGGGAGAGTTATTACCGTATTCTTTCACGAACAAAGATTTATAAGAATTAACAGTCAGTGACTGTTGAAAATAAAACTATTTTAGTAGGGGGCTTTATACAGATGAAAAAAGCAAAATTATTTAGTTTTGGTGCTGTAGCAATGGCGAGCGCTTTGTTGTTAGGTGCATGTGGTAACGGAGGAAATAGTGCAGGTACAGATGGGTCTGACGGAGGAAATTCAGGAGACAAACCCGCAGCTACAATTGCGTTAATTACCGATACAGGTGGGGTAGATGACCGTTCATTTAACCAATCAGCTTGGGAAGGTTTCAAAGAGTGGGGCGATGAAAATGGTTTCTCTCGTGGTGCGAATGGCTACCAATATTTCCAATCTGCAAATGAATCTGATTATGTACCAAATATTGACCAAGCCTTAAATGCTGGTTTCAATACAATTTTTGGTATTGGTTATAAACTACAACCTGCGATTAAAGAACAAGCAGAATTAAACCCAGATACAAACTTTGTTATTGTCGATGAAGTTATTGATTTACCAAACGTTGCTTCAGCAACATTTAAAGATCATGAAGCTTCTTACTTAGCCGGAATCGCTGCTGCATACACAACAGAAACTGGAACAGTTGGTTTTATTGGTGGTGTTGAAGGGGAAGTTATCGACCGTTTTGAAGCTGGTTTTAATGCTGGTGTGGAAGCTGCTGCTAAAGAATTAAATAAAGAAGTCGAAGTGAAAAACCAATATGCTGGTGATTTTGCTGCGCCGGATAAAGGTCGTTCAATTGCACAAGGGATGTATGCACAAGGTGCAGATATTATCTTCCATGCTTCAGGTGGTACAGGAAACGGTGTCTTCCAAGAAGCAAAAGCTCGTAACGAATCTGGCGATGAAAAAGTTTGGGTAATCGGAGTAGACCGTGACCAAACAGCTGATGGTGATTACAAAAAAGATGGAAAAGATGAGAACTTTACATTAACTTCTACATTAAAAGGTGTGGGATCAGTATCAAAAGACTTGGCGCAAAAAGCACTTGAAGGTAACTTCCCTGGTGGAGAACATGAAGTGTATGGCTTGAAAGAAGATGGCGTGGGCTTAACAGAAGGTCAATTATCTGACGAAGCAAAAGCTGCTGTTGAGAAAGCGAAAGAACAAATTATTGCTGGTGAAATTGAAGTGCCAGAAAAACCTTAATTTTAAATTCATTCAGTCATTCTTTGTTTTATAAAACAAAGAATGACTGATGTTCAAGTCTACAGGGGGATATACAAAACAATGAGAAAAACAAAATTATTTAGTTTAAGTGCTTTAGCAGTTATCGGTGGCTTGTTATTAGGAGCTTGTGGCAACAATGGAAAAGAATCATCTGCGAGTAAAGAAAAACCAGCAGCGACAATTGCATTGATTACAAATGCTGGTGGGGTAGATGATCGTTCGTTTAACCAAGCCGCTTGGGAAGGATTTGAAGCATGGGGAGAAGATAATGGTTTTTCTCGTGGAAATAATGGCTATCAATATTTCCAATCAAACAATGAAGCAGACTATGTACCAAATATTGATCAAGCCTTAAATGCTGGTTTCAATACTATTTTTGGAATTGGTTACCGTCTAGCACCAGCGATTGAAGAGCAAGCAACAGCGAATCCAGAGACGAATTTTGTCATGGTTGATGAAGTGATTGACTTACCTAATGTAGCATCGGTTACCTTTAAAGATCACGAAGCTGCCTATCTAGCAGGAGTTGCAGCAGCCTATACAACAAAAACAGATAAAGTTGGTTTTGTTGGTGGGATTAAAGGCGAAGTTATTGGTCGTTTTGAAGCAGGTTATAATGCTGGTGTGAAAGATGCAGCCAAAGAATTAAATAAAAAAATTACAGTAGAAAACCAATATGCGGGTGATTTTGATGCACCTGATCGTGGTCGTTCGATTGCTCAAGGAATGTATGGTCAAGGCGCAGATGTGATTTATCATGCTTCAGGCGGAACAGGTAGTGGCATTTTCCAAGAAGCCAAAGCCCGTAACGAAGCAGGTAGTGACAAAGTTTGGGTTATTGGTGTTGACAGTGACCAAGCAAGTGAAGGGGAATACCAAAAAGATGGTCAAACAGAAAACTTCACGCTAACCTCTACTTTAAAAGGTGTGGGAACAGTTGCTCATGATTTAGCTCAAAAAGCGTTAGACGGAGAATTTCCAGGTGGACAACACCAAGCATATGGTTTGAAAGAAGATGGTGTGGATTTAACAGATGGCAATCTATCTGATGAAGCCAAAGCTGCTGTCGAACAAGCGAAAGAAAAAATTATTGCTGGTGACATTGAAGTCCCAGAAAAACCTTAATTAAAGAATACTCAATCATCACCTGATCAAAGGTGATGATTGTCTTCTGTTTTTTCTTTCAAAAGAGCTTTTTTCAATAAAAAGTTCTTTTGAGAGAACAAACTCTCTAATTTTATTAGCGATTATTGATTGTAATTGTACCAGGTTACTTGAAAAGGGATGTGAGAATTGTGACAGAAGAAAAATTTGCCATAGAGATGCGCAATATCACCAAAAGTTTCGGAACATTCAAAGCAAATGATCAAATCAATTTGCAAATTCGAAAAGGTGAAATTCATGCATTGCTTGGTGAAAATGGGGCTGGAAAGTCCACGTTAATGAATGTCTTATCAGGTTTATTAGAGCCAACTTCCGGCGAAATCTTAATGAATGGTAATGTCGTGAACATTTCTAGTCCGACAAAAGCGAATCAGTTAGGAATTGGAATGGTTCATCAGCATTTTATGCTTGTCGATGCCTTTACGGTGACAGAAAATATTATTTTAGGAAACGAACCGAGTCGTTTAGGTAAATTGGATCGTAAAAAAGCACGTGAAGAAATCAAAAAAGTTTCTGAACAATATGGCTTATCTGTTGATCCAGATGCGTATATTCGTGATATTTCGGTCGGTATGCAACAACGGGTGGAGATTTTAAAAACACTTTATCGTGGTGCCGATATTTTAATCTTTGACGAACCGACTGCCGTATTAACTCCCCAAGAAATTGATGAGTTAATCGAAATTATGCGAGGGTTAGTGCGTGAAGGGAAATCGATTATTTTAATCACGCATAAATTGGATGAAATTAAATCTGTTGCAGATCGTTGTACGGTTATCCGCCGTGGTCAAGGAATTGGCACTGTGGATGTGAAGGATGTATCTTCTCAACAATTAGCCGATATGATGGTAGGTCGTGCTGTTTCTTTCAAAACAGTGAAAAAACCAGCTGCTCCACAAGAATTAGTTTTATCTATTCAAGATTTAGTCGTGAAGGAAAATCGTGGTCTTGAAGCAGTGAAGCATTTGAACTTGGAAGTTCGTGCAGGGGAAGTTTTGGGAATTGCCGGTATTGACGGAAATGGTCAATCAGAGTTAATTCAAGCAATTACTGGTTTACGTAAAGTAGAAAGTGGAAAAGTTATTTTATCAGATAAAGATATTACCAACTTACGTCCACGTAAAATTACCGAATCTGGTTTAGGTCACGTACCAGAAGACCGCCACAAATATGGTTTAGTGTTAGATATGACATTAGCTGAAAACATTGCTTTACAAACGTACTATCAAGAACCATTTAGCAAAATGGGTGTCTTGAACTATTCAGAAATGAACTACAACGCAGAAGATTTAATCAAAGAATTTGATGTGCGTACAGTAAATGAATTAGTACCCGCTAAAGCATTATCTGGTGGGAATCAGCAAAAAGCGATTATTGCCCGCGAAATTACGCGCGACCCAGATTTATTAATTGTTGCAAACCCAACACGTGGGTTAGACGTTGGTGCGATTGAATTTATCCATAAACGTTTAATTGAACAACGTGATCGTTTTAAAGCAGTCTTGCTAATTAGTTTCGAGTTAGAAGAAATCTTGAATGTTTCCGATAAAATTGCTGTTATCCATGATGGTCAAATCGTTGGTACAGTAACACCAGAAGAAACAAGCGAACAAGAATTAGGTCTATTGATGGCCGGCTATTCACTTGAAAAAGCAAGAGCAGAATTAGCGCAACAGGGGGTGGCGACAAATGAATGATCGCAATGAAAAAATTCGCAATCTATTAGTGCCAATTTTATCCGTTGTTATGGGATTGGTTTTAGGCGCAATTATCATGGCTGCCTTTGGGTATAACCCAATTGTGGGGTATCAATCAATGTTGAACGCAGCTTTAGGTACGCAACGTGGAATCGGTGAAACCCTACGTCAGGCAACACCGTTAATCTTTACAGCCTTAGGTTTCTCGGTTGCCAATTCAGCAGGTTTCTTTAATATCGGGTTATCTGGACAAGCATTATGTGGGTGGATTGTCAGTGTCTGGACAGCGTTAGCCTTTCCTGACCTACCGAAATTAATCTTATTGCCATTATGTGTCATTTTAGGTGCGGCTGCTGGTGCGGCTGCGGCAGCAATTCCAGGGATGTTGCGTGCATTCTTTGGTACGAGTGAAGTCATTGTAACTATCATGATGAACTACATCTTGTTATATACAAGCACGTTTATGTTGCAAGATGTGATGCCAGAAAGTTTCCGTTCAAGTTTAGATTCAACGAATGCTATTACGCAAAATGCAAGTTTGCGTTTACCATGGTTAACACAATTCTTTGGTGGTTCTCGTGTAAGTGGCGGGTTATTCTTAGCCTTGATTATGTTAGTTCTTGTATGGTTCTTAATGAAGAAAACTACACTTGGTTTTGAAATTCGTTCTGTAGGGTTGAACCCATTTGCATCAGAATATGCTGGGATGAGTAGTAAACGTACAATCATCTTATCTATGATTATTTCTGGTGGATTAGCTGGTTTAGGCGGGGTTGTTGAAGGTTTAGGAACTTACCAAAACTTCTTTGTTCAAACAACATCTTTAGCTATCGGATTTGATGGAATGGCGGTTTCCTTATTAGGTGCTGGTTCTGCGATTGGTATTTTCTTATCCGCGATTTTATTCAGTATCTTGAAAATCGGTGGTTTGGGTATGCAGACAATTGCTGAAATTCCATTTGAAATTGTGAATGTGTCAATTGCTTTGATTATCTTCTTTGTAGGAATTAACTTTGTTATTCGCTTAGCGATGGCAAAAATCTTACCAGATAAAAAACAAGTAGAAATTGTCAAAACGATTGAAACAAAACCAAATGATCAAAGTCAAGAAGGGGGCGAATTATAATGTCAACAGTAGGCTTAATTGCATTGATTTTAACATCTACCTTGGTTTATTCAACGCCTTTGATTTTGACTGCATTAGGGGGTACTTTTTCAGAGCGAAGTGGTATTGTCAATGTAGGTTTAGAAGGTATTATGGTCATGGGTGCATTTAGTGCAGTTGTTTTCAACCTTTCAATGGCGGATCAACTAGGCGCATGGACACCATGGGTTGCGATTTTAGTCGGTGGTGGTGTCGGCGTACTCTTTTCACTACTACATGCCGTGGCAACTATTAGTTTTCGTGCAGACCACATTATTAGTGGTACAGTAGTCAACTTAATGGCACCAGCGTTAGGGGTCTTCTTGATTAAAGTCCTTTATCAAAAAGGTCAAACAGACAACATCAGTTATAACTTAGGGTATTTCTCATTCCCTGTGTTAAAAGATATTCCTGTTATCGGAACAATTTTCTTTAAAAATACGTTTTTACCAGCTTACTTAGCGATTTTAGTGGCAGTGTTAGCTTGGTATATTATTTACAAAACACGTTTTGGTCTACGTTTACGTTCGGTTGGGGAAAACCCACAAGCAGCAGATACATTAGGCATTAACGTATACAAATTCCGTTATGCTGGCGTATTAATTTCTGGTTTATTAGGTGGAATGGGTGGTGCGATTTTTGCACAATCAATTTCAGGGAATTTCTCAGCTGGTACGATTGTCGGTCAAGGGTTTATCTCGATGGCGGCAATGATTTTTGGTAAATGGAATCCACTTGGAGCCATGGGTGCTGCGTTATTCTTTGGTTTTGCACAAAGTTTAAGTATTATCGGGGCACAGTTGCCAGTGATTTCGTCTATTCCTCCAGTATTATTACAAATTGCGCCATATTTATTAACCGTGATTGTATTAGTCCTATTCTTAGGAAAAGCTTCTGGACCAAAAGCAGGCGGAAAGAACTATATCAAATCAAAATAACTTTTCATCAAGAAGGGTGGGGCGAAGGGACAAAGTTCTTCGTTCTGCCCTTCTTAGTTAAAATAAATAGAAAAGTAGTATATGATAGAAATGAAATTAGTTTGAGGAAAGCAGGTTGAAAAAATGTTTAAACGAGTACATTTAATCGTGATGGATTCTGTCGGAATTGGCGAAGCGCCCGATGCAGAAAAATTCAATGACAAAGGAGCCGATACGTTAGGACATATTGCCAAAGAAGCGGGTCTAACGATTCCAAACTTGGAACAATTAGGTCTAGGAACCATCCGTCCTTTAGAAGGTGTCAAAAATGTTGAAGACCATCAAGGCTATGCAACAAAACTAGAAGAAATTTCAGTCGGAAAAGATACCATGACCGGTCACTGGGAAATCATGGGCTTAAATATTCAAAAACCATTCCGTGTCTTTCCAGAAGGATTTCCAGAGGAGTTATTAAAACAAATTGAAGACTTTTCTGGTCGCAAAATTGTTTGTAACTTGCCTTATTCAGGAACAGCGGTTCTTGATGACTATGGGAAACATCAGATGGAAACGGGAGATTTAATTGTCTATACTTCTGCTGATCCAGTGTTGCAAATTGCGGCACATGAAGAAATTATCCCGCTAGAAGAATTGTACCGTATCTGTGAATATACACGTGAAATTACCAAAGACGAACCGTATATGATTGGCCGTATTATTGCGCGTCCTTATCTGGGTGAACCTGGAAACTTTACACGAACAAGTAATCGTCATGATTATGCGTTAGATCCATTTGGTAAAACAGTATTAGATTCGTTAAAAGACAACGACAAAGATGTGATTGCTGTTGGTAAAATCAACGATATTTTTAACGCGCAAGGTATTACCGAATTCGTTCGTACGAAAGATAACATGGATGGCGTAGATAAATTACTAGAAGTGATGCAAAAAGATTTCACTGGTTTAAGCTTTACAAACTTAGTTGATTTTGATGCGTTGTATGGTCATCGTCGCGATGTTGACGGATATGCGCGTGCGATTGAAGATTTCGATGGCCGCATCCCAGAAATTTTGGATGCGATGGCAGAAGATGATTTATTAATGATTACAGCCGATCATGGAAACGATCCAACTTTTGCTGGAACAGACCATACGAGAGAATATGTACCATTGCTTGTATTTAGCAAAAAATTCGAGGGACAAGGCAAATTACCTCAAGGATTTTATGCAGATATTTCAGCAACGATTGCCGAGAATTTTGGCGTGCCAGCCACTGAAAATGGCGTAAGTTTCTTAAACAATTTAAAGTAGGAGTGACAACATGACAAAATTACAAGAACAATTACAAGAGACAACTACTTTTCTTCAAGAGAAAGGTGTAAAAGACATTGAATTTGGGTTGATTTTAGGTTCAGGTCTAGGCGAATTAGCAGATGAAATTGAAGAAGCAATCGTTATTCCATATGCTGAAATCCCATATTTCCCTGTATCAACGGTTGTTGGTCATGCAGGACAATTAGTTTATGGCACATTATCTGGTAAGAAAGTGTTAGCAATGCAAGGTCGCTTCCATTATTATGAAGGACATTCTATGCAAACAGTGACCTATCCAGTACGTGTCATGGCAGCGATGAAGGCACATTCAATGATTGTTACCAATGCTTGCGGTGGTGTGAACGAAAGCTTTGCACCGGGGGATTTAATGTTAATTACAGACCACATCAACTACACAGGTGACAATCCATTAATCGGTGAAAATGCAGATGAAATGGGTCCACGTTTTCCTGATATGAGTAATGCTTATACACCTGCATACCGTGAAGTAGCGAAAGAAGTAGGCGCGAAAAAAGGCTTGCATCTAAAAGAAGGGGTCTATATGGGATGGTCAGGTCCTACTTATGAAACACCAGCAGAAATCCGAATGTCTCGTGTGATTGGTGCGGATGCGGTTGGGATGTCTACTGTACCAGAAGTGATTGTCGCAACACACAGCGGATTGAAAGTACTAGGTATTTCATGTATCACCAACTTAGCTGCCGGTATGCAAGCGACATTAAATCATGCAGAAGTTGTCGAAACAACGGAACGTGTCAAAGCAGAATTTAAAGAATTAATCAAAGAAACATTAGCCGTTTTATAAAAAGGAGCGAAAAAAATGAGCGTTCATATTGAAGCAAAACCAGGTGAAATTGCCGATAAAATTCTACTTCCTGGTGATCCATTACGTGCCAAATATATTGCGGAAAAATTTTTAGAAGATCCCATTTGCTATAACAATGTCCGCGGAATGTTAGGTTATACAGGTATTTATAAAGGAGAACGCGTGTCTGTTCAAGGAACAGGGATGGGAATGCCTTCTGCGACAATTTATGCACATGAACTAATTAATTCTTATGATGTGAAAAAATTGATTCGTGTGGGAACATGTGGCGCAATTTCAACGGATGTTCATGTCCGTGATTTAGTTATTGCGCAAGGTGCAGTGACAAGTTCATCAATTATTCAAAAAAACTTTGATCAATTCCATTTTGCACCAATTGCCGATTTCCAATTGTTAAAAACAGCGTATGAAATCGCACAAGAAAATGGCTTTACCACACATGTTGGAAATATCTTATCTGAAGATAGTTTTTATAAAGATGATATGACGGAAACATTAAAATTGGCCGAATTAGGTGTGATGGGTGTTGAGATGGAAGCAGCAGCTTTGTATTATTTAGGTGCAAAATTCCATGTTCAAACGCTAGCGATTTGTACTGTCAGTGACCATATTATTACTGGAGAAGAAACGACTCCAGAAGAACGTCAAACAACTTTTGATGATATGATTAAAGTTGGTTTGGAGACAGCCATTCACTAAAAGCGATTAATGGAGGGATTTTGATGGAAAATTTTAATTTTCACGTAGCAACAGATATTCGTTTTGGGAAAGACCGCTTATCGGAATTACCAGAAGTAATCAATACCTTTGGAAAAAATGTGCTATTGGTTTACGGTGGCGGGAGCATTAAACAAAATGGTTTATATGATAAAGTACGTCATGCTTTGCAAGCGGCTACGGTCGTTGAATTAGCTGGTGTTGAACCGAATCCACGCATTGAAACAGTCACAAAAGGTGCGGCATTATGTAGAGAACATCATATTGATGTTATTTTAGCAGTTGGTGGAGGTTCTGTTATCGATTGTAGTAAAGCGATTGCTGGTGGTGCGTATGTCGAAGGTGACTTGTGGGAAAATCTTGTGTTGAAACGGCAATATAATGGTCCAGCGATTCCAATTGTGACTATTTTGACCTTAGCCGCAACTGGTAGTGAAATGAATCGTGGGGGCGTTATTTCCAATATGCAAACCCAACAAAAATTAGGGATGGGCGGTAAAAACTTATTGCCAAAAGTTTCTTTCTTAGACCCAACCAATACATTCACGGTGAATGCTTATCAAACAGCTGCTGGTTCAGCCGATATTTTTAGTCATTTAATGGAAAACTATTTTAATGCAACTCCCGGGACAGATGTACAAGATGGTGTGGCAGAAGGATTAATGAAAACCGTCATTCATCATTTACCAATTGCACTAAAAGAACCAGAAAACTATGATGCGCGTGCAAATTTAATGTGGGCAAGCACCTTGGCTTTAAATGGTTTAACGGGTAGTGGTAAAACAGGTACGTGGTCTTGTCATGCGATGGAACATGAGCTAAGCGCGTTTTATGATATTACGCATGGTATTGGTTTAGCCATTTTAACACCACGTTGGATGGCGCACATTTTAAATGAAACAACTGTGCCTAAATTTGCACGCTTTGCCAAAGAAGTATGGGGAATTCAAGAAGAAAATCCAGAGCAAGCAGCGCGAAAAGGTATCCAAGCGTTGTATGATTTCTTCTTAGAAAATGGCGTACCAATGACTTTACCAGAAGTGGGGATTGATACAGAAAAAGATTTCGATCAAATGGCGCAACAAGCAATTGCCCACAGTACCATCAGCAAAGCGGCTTTTGTGCCTTTGCAAAAAGAAGATGTGATTCAAATTTATCAAGCATCGCAAACACCTTCAACTTTTATATAAGAAAAAAGAGACTATGACTTACGTCACGGTCTCTTTTTGTAGCTTATAAATAATACTTTTCAATGACAGATAAATCATCGTTTAGTTCATAAACAAGTGGTTTACCTGTTGGAATTTCAAGTCCCATAATGTCGTCATCAGAAATACCTTCAATGTGTTTTGCTAAAGCACGTAAAGAGTTACCATGTGCGGCAACTAACACCGTTTTACCATCTAATAATGCTGGGGCAATTTCATCTTCCCAAAATGGCAATGCACGTTCTAAAGTTACTTTTAGATTTTCGCCACCAGGAACAGTGCGCGGATCTAAGTGTGCGTAACGACGGTCTGGTTTTGCATCTGATAATGGAGGCAATGTATCGTAAGAACGACGCCAAATAAGAACTTGCTCGTCTCCGTACTTATCACGAGTGGCTTGTTTGTTTAATCCTTGTAATGCACCATAGTGACGTTCGTTTAAGCGCCATGATTTAATTGTAGGTACCCATAATTGGTCTGAGTATTCTAAGATGTAGTTACAAGTTTTGATTGCACGGGTTAAGACAGAAGTGTATGCAATATCAAATTCGATGCCGGCTTCCTTGATTTTGCGTCCACCTTCTATGGCTTCTTCAACACCCTCAGGAGCCAAATCAACATCTTCCCAACCAGTAAACTGATCTAACTTGTTCCATTCACTTAATCCATGACGTGAAAAAACTAATTTTGGCATAAAACCCTCTCCTTTATTCATCTGGTTTCTGAAATTTCCATTCCAAATTTATTATACACCCGTTGCTACTTAAATTTCCAATGATACTATGTCATCATTTAGTTAGGAGAATGATATTGGATTTTACTAACCATCCATTTAATGTTATTATGGTAAGGCTGAATGAACTTTGTGTAGGATGCAAGACTGCAAATATACATGGTTTGTTGTCAGTAAAAAATCTATCTTAATAAGAAGGTTACGATAGATTTTTGAGCGTCTGTTATTAAAATTTTTTTGAATTGAGTAAGGGAAAGTAGGAATAGCAAAATGGACAAAAAACCTGTAATTTTAATGATTTTAGATGGATTTGGCCTAAGAGACGAAACAGTCGGTAACGCTGTAGCATTGGCTAATACACCGAATTTTGACAAATACTGGAGCAAATACCCACATAGCACATTAAAAGCGTCTGGTTTAGATGTTGGTCTACCAGAAGGTCAAATGGGTAACTCAGAAGTTGGCCACACAAATATTGGTGCTGGTCGTATTGTTTATCAAAGTTTAACGCGTATTGACAAATCAATCCTTGATGGCGAATTTGCACAAGAAAAAGCCTTGTTAGATTTATTTGATTTCGTGAAAAAAAATAACTCTAACTTACATTTAATGGGCTTAGTTTCTGACGGTGGTGTTCATAGCCACATTAACCATCTATTTGCCTTATTAGAAGAAGCGAAAAAACATGGCGTACCAGCCTTTGTTGATGTAATTTTAGATGGTCGTGATGTTTCTCCAACATCAGGTATCAACTATGTAAAACAATTACAAGCAAAAATTGACGAATTAGGTCATGGAAAAATTGCTTCAATTTCAGGAAGATATTACGCAATGGACCGTGACAAACGTTGGGAACGTGTCCAACAATATTATGATGTTGTGATTCACGGCGAAGGCGAAAAATCAACAGATGCAGTTGATGTTGTTGAGAAAAGTTATGCAGCAGGCGTGACAGATGAATTCTTGTTACCAACAGTGATTGTTGAAAACGATCAACCAGTTGCGACAATTAACGACAATGACGGTGTTTTATTCTTCAACTTCCGTCCTGACCGTGCCTTACAAATGTCTCAAGCACTAACTGAAAAAGAATGGGAATTCTTTGAACGTGGCCAAACGCCACAAAATGTGAAATTAGTGACAATGACACAATACTCAGACAAATTAGATACTGAAGTTGTATTTGCACCAATTTCATTAGATAACGTATTAGGTGAAGTTTTAGACAAAAACAACATCAACCAATTACGTATTGCCGAAACAGAGAAATACCCACACGTTACATTCTTCTTCAACGGTGGTTCAAATACTGTATATGGTACTGAAGAACGTATTTTAATTGCTTCTCCAAAAGTAGCAACCTATGATTTACAACCTGAAATGAGTATCTATGAAGTAACAGATGCGTTAGTGAATGCTATCAATGACGAGAAATTTGAAGCAATCATCTTAAACTTTGCAAACCCTGATATGGTTGGTCATTCAGGAATGGTTGAACCAACTGTAAAAGCTATTGAAGCAGTAGATGAATGTTTAGGACGTGTTGTTGAAACTATTTTAGGTAAAGAAGGATTTGCGATTATTACAGCAGACCACGGAAATTCAGAAACATTAATGGATGAAAATGGTAATCCTCATACTGCGCATACAACTGTTCCAGTACCAGTTATCGTTACTAAAGATAATGTGGAATTAAGAACAGATGGACGTTTAGCAGACTTAGCACCAACAATGTTAGATTTATTAGACATTGAATTACCTGCTGAAATGACTGGTAGAAGCCTAGTAAAATAAATGTGATGAACTAGAGGTTGTGTCTACAACCTCTAGTTTTTTTAGACAAAAAATTACGGGAAAACCTTGAAAAATGATCACTTTTCAAAGTTTTCCCGTAATTTTGTATAGAATCTTAATCGTGGCTTATTTTTGTAGTAAAGTAGCAATTTCACTTTCCGATAAATGAATATATTTGTAACATGTTCCAATCGATACTTGACAGGTTGTAGCGATTGTTTGGATCGACTCTTTCTTTTCGAAGAACAGGAACCGAATTTTTTGTACAGTTTCTGCATCGATTTTTGGTCGACCACCAATTTTTCCTTTTTGACGTGCACGACTTAAGCCGAGTAGTGTACGCTCTTTTAGCAGTGCGCGTTCCATAGAAGCCATTTGGTTCATCCATTGGAAATATAATTTACCAGCTGAACCGCGGGTATCAATATTATCCGTTAAACAAATTAAATCAAATTGACTTGCTTGAAAACGCAACATTAAATCTGCTAGTTGTCTTGTTGATTTTCCTAAGCGATAAAGTTGATCAACAACCAACGCATCGCCAGTTTCCATTTGATCGAGGATGTCATCAAGTGATGTCGATTCGGGTTTCAGATAATCTTCATGGAAAATTTCTGTACAACCGAATTCTTGCAAACTCGTCATTTGTGGTTGAGGATTTTCATCCGTAATTGTGGTACGGATATATCCGTATAATTTCATGTTTCATCCCATCCTATTTGTAGAAAATAAATAATAAGAAGAATATCATAAACTAAGTTAAATAGATACCCCCAAATTGACAAAACAGTAGAGTAAATTATCGAACGACTGTTACTGTGTTCGGCCCTTTTTCTTCACCAACGATTATCATATGAACCATATTTAAAAATAATCCATGTTCTACAACACCAACTAATTGATTTAATTCTTCATTTAATTTAAATGGATCTTCAATGACATCTAAATGCAAATCAATGATTGAATGTCCACAATCTGTTATTTTTTTCTCTGTTTCATTTTCCAACCGAAACGTTGGACGATATCCTTTTTCTTCAAAAATACGGAAAAGATGTTCTTCTCCATAAGGAACAACTTCAACAGGCAAAGGAAATTTTCCTAGTTTATCCACCATTTTTGATTCATCAACAATCCAAATCACTTGATCAGAATAAGAGGCAACGACTTTTTCAAATAAAAGCGCAGCGCCACCACCTTTTATTCCTTGAAAATCTGCACTGATTTCATCGGCACCATCAATTGTCAAATCCACACGTGTGACTTCATCAATCGTTTTTACAGGAATCCCTAGTTCTAATGCTTGGTTACGTGAAGCAGACGAAGTCGGGACGCCAACAATGTTTAATTGCTCTTCATTGACTCTGCGACCTAACTCTTCAATCATATAGTAGGCAGTTGAACCCGTACCTAGGCCAACGACCATTCCGTCTTTGACATAGTTTGCAGCTTCAATCCCGACCATTTTTTTTAAATTCAACCTATTCGCCACCTTTAAAATTATTATTTCTTCTATTATTATATAATTCTTATGCGTAAAATGGTAGCTGACAAAAAAATAAAATTAATTGGGAAAAGTAAATAAATATCGTTGACACTATAGAAAATCCATGATATTCTAACGAAGGTGCTTTATGAACAGGTCTCTGGATAGAGACGTGCTGACTGTAGTAAAAGTACAATCTGATAAAGATGCATATTATTGCATTATTTTTTATCGCCAAAAAAGAACCACCTGGATGTGTGGAACTAAACAGCGAATCAAGGAAGGAGGAAAACAAGGAATGCCTACAATTAACCAATTAGTACGTAAACCTCGTAAATCCAAGGTTGAAAAATCAAATTCACCTGCATTGAACAAAGGATATAATAGTTTCAAAAAAGCTCAAACAAACGTGAGCTCACCTCAAAAACGTGGGGTAGCTACTCGTGTCGGAACAATGACACCTAAAAAACCGAACTCGGCTTTACGTAAATATGCGCGTGTTCGTTTGTCTAACTTGATTGAAGTTACGGCTTATATCCCAGGTATCGGACATAACTTACAAGAACACAGTGTAGTATTATTACGCGGTGGACGTGTAAAAGACTTACCAGGGGTACGTTATCATATCGTTCGTGGTGCTTTGGATACGGCTGGTGTAAACGACCGTAAACAATCTCGTTCTAAATACGGTACTAAACGACCAAAAGCTTAATTTTATTCTACAAACTAAAACGACTATTTAAATAAAACCAATTTCGGAAGGAGGAGTTACGGATGCCTCGTAAAGGTCCTGTTGCAAAACGTGATGTATTACCAGATCCTATTTATAACTCAAAATTAGTAACTCGTTTAATCAACCGCGTAATGGTTGACGGTAAACGTGGAGTTGCTGCGAATATCATCTACAACTCATTTGATATTATTAAAGAATCTACAGGCAATGATCCATTGGAAGTTTTCGAACAAGCAATGAAAAACATCATGCCTGTATTAGAAGTAAAAGCTCGTCGTGTTGGGGGTTCTAACTATCAAGTACCAGTTGAAGTTCGTCCTGAACGTCGTACAACTTTAGGTCTACGTTGGGTTGTTAACTACGCTCGTTTGCGTGGAGAACACACAATGGAAGAACGTCTAGCTAAAGAAATCATGGATGCTGCTAACAATACTGGTGCTTCAGTTAAAAAACGTGAAGACACTCATAAAATGGCAGAAGCTAACCGTGCATTTGCACACTATCGTTGGTAAGATACAAGCTACTTTTTTAGGTAGTATGTATTGTGACAACAATTAGAGAGGAGAACAATCCCACAATGGCAAGAGAATTTTCTTTAGAAAACACTCGTAATATTGGTATCATGGCCCACGTTGATGCTGGTAAAACAACGACAACTGAACGTATCTTGTATTACACTGGTCGTATCCATAAAATTGGTGAAACTCATGAAGGAGCTTCACAAATGGACTGGATGGAACAAGAGCAAGAACGTGGAATTACGATTACTTCTGCTGCGACAACTGCGCAATGGAAAGGTAACCGTGTAAATATCATCGATACACCAGGACACGTGGACTTCACAATTGAAGTACAACGTTCTCTACGTGTACTTGACGGTGCTGTAACTGTATTGGACTCACAATCAGGTGTAGAACCACAAACAGAAACAGTTTGGCGTCAAGCGACTGATTACCGTGTACCACGTGTTGTATTCTGTAACAAAATGGATAAATTAGGTGCTGACTTCTTGTATTCAGTATCTACATTGCATGACCGCTTGCAAGCAAATGCACATCCAATCCAATTACCAATTGGTGCAGAAGACGACTTCACAGGAATTATTGACCTTGTGAAAATGAAAGCTGAAATCTATACAAATGACTTAGGTACAGAAATCGAAGAAACTGAGATTCCTGCTGAGTACGTTGAACAAGCTGAAGAATGGCGCGAAAAATTAATCGAAGCTGTAGCAGATACAGACGAAGATTTAATGATGAAATTCTTAGACGGTGAAGAAATCACTGAAGAAGAATTAAAAGCTGGTATTCGTAAAGCAACATTAACGGTTGATTTCTTCCCAGTAATGTGTGGATCAGCCTTCAAAAATAAAGGTGTACAATTGATGTTGGATGCAGTTATTGACTACTTGCCAGCACCAACTGATGTACCTGCAATCAACGGGATTAACCCTAAAACTGATGAAGAAACTGAACGCCCATCATCTGATGAGGCACCATTTGCTTCATTAGCATTTAAAGTTATGACTGACCCATTCGTAGGTCGTTTGACATTCTTCCGTGTATACTCTGGCGTACTTAACTCTGGATCATACGTATTGAATGCATCAAAAGGCAAACGCGAACGTATCGGACGTATCCTACAAATGCATGCGAACACTCGTGAAGAAATTCAAACAGTTTATTCTGGAGATATCGCTGCAGCTGTTGGTTTGAAAGATACAACTACAGGGGATACATTATGTGATGAAAAAGATCCAGTTATCTTAGAATCAATTGAATTTCCAGAACCAGTTATCGAAGTTGCTGTTGAGCCTAAATCAAAAGCTGACCAAGATAAAATGGGTGTTGCTTTACAAAAACTTGCTGAAGAAGATCCATCATTCCGCGTAACAACTAACGTTGAAACTGGTGAAACAGTTATCGCAGGTATGGGTGAACTTCACTTAGACGTCTTAGTTGACCGTATGCGTCGTGAATTCAAAGTTGATGCGAACGTTGGTGCGCCACAAGTATCATACCGCGAAACATTCCGTGCAAGCACTCAAGCCGAAGGTAAATTTGTACGTCAATCAGGTGGTAAAGGTCAATACGGTCACGTATGGATCGAATTTACACCTAACGAAGAAGGAGCAGGTTTCGAGTTCGAAAACGCAATTGTCGGTGGTGTGGTTCCTCGTGAATACATCCCTGCAGTTGAAAAAGGTTTAGAAGAATCAATGGAAAACGGTGTATTAGCTGGTTATCCATTAGTTGATATCAAAGCTAAACTTTATGATGGTTCTTACCATGATGTCGACTCAAATGAAACTGCCTTCCGTGTTGCTGCTTCTATGGCATTGCGTGCTGCTGCTAAAAAAGCACAACCTGCAATTCTAGAACCTATGATGAAAGTAACAATTACAGTTCCTGAAGAATATTTAGGTGATGTAATGGGTCACGTTACTGCTCGTCGTGGACGTGTAGAAGGTATGGAAGCACATGGTAACTCACAAATCGTTAACGCAATGGTGCCGTTATCTGAAATGTTTGGTTACGCAACAACTCTACGTTCTGCAACTCAAGGACGTGGAACATTCATGATGGTATTTGACCACTATGAAGATGTACCGAAATCAATTCAAGAAGAAATTATTAAGAAAAATGGCGGAAACGCTGGTTAATCTTAATTGATTCTATGAAATTATCCAAATAACTATATTTTTTGGAGCATTTCGTGTACAATATATTACGATGATATGGGCAAGGAATCTTTTAGATTCCTTACCTATCAAATATAAAATAAAAACGCATTTTTAGGAGGAACATTTAAAATGGCAAAAGAAAAATTTGACCGTTCTAAAGCCCATGTAAACATTGGTACTATCGGACACGTTGACCATGGTAAAACTACATTAACAGCTGCAATTACAACTGTTTTAGCTAAAAAAGGTTGGGCACAAGCTTCTGCTTACGACCAAATCGATGGTGCTCCAGAAGAGCGCGAACGCGGAATCACTATCTCAACTGCTCACGTTGAATACGAAACTGAAACTCGTCACTACGCTCACGTGGACTGCCCAGGACACGCGGACTATGTTAAAAACATGATCACTGGTGCTGCTCAAATGGACGGCGCGATCTTAGTAGTATCTGCTGCTGATGGTCCTATGCCTCAAACTCGTGAACACATCTTGTTATCTCGTAACGTAGGTGTTCCTTACATCGTTGTATTCTTAAACAAAATGGATATGGTTGATGACGAAGAATTATTAGAATTAGTAGAAATGGAAGTTCGTGACTTATTATCAGAATACGATTTCCCAGGCGATGACACTCCAGTTATTGCAGGTTCTGCTTTGAAAGCTTTAGAAGGCGATCCAGTTTACGAAGAAAAAATCTTCGAATTAATGGCTGCAGTTGACGAATATATCCCAACTCCAGAACGTGATACTGAAAAACCATTCATGATGCCAGTTGAGGATGTATTCTCAATCACTGGTCGTGGTACTGTTGCTACAGGTCGTGTTGAACGTGGACAAGTTCGCGTTGGTGACGTTGTAGAAATCGTTGGTATCGACGAAGAAACAGCTCAAACTACTGTAACAGGTGTTGAAATGTTCCGTAAATTATTAGACTACGCTGAAGCAGGCGATAACATCGGTGCTTTATTACGTGGGGTTGCTCGTGAAGACATCCAACGTGGACAAGTATTAGCTAAACCAGGAACAATCACTCCTCATACAAAATTCGTAGCTGAAGTTTACGTTTTAACTAAAGAAGAAGGTGGACGTCATACTCCATTCTTCACTAACTACCGTCCTCAATTCTACTTCCGTACAACTGACGTAACTGGTGTTGTAGAATTACGCGAAGGTACTGAAATGGTAATGCCTGGTGACAACGTAACTATCGACGTTGAATTAATCCACCCAATCGCTATCGAAGACGGAACTCGTTTCTCTATTCGTGAAGGCGGACGTACTGTTGGTTCAGGCGTTGTTAGCGAAATCAAAGCTTAATTTGATAACTGCTTTCCAAACTCTCCAAACTATTTATAGTTTGGAGAGTTTTTTTGTATCTTATTTCCGTATCGATACGGAAATAACCTCTATTCTAAAATGAAAGCGTTTTATGTTATGATGCAAAAGTAGTCAGGGGTGTCTAAACACAACCATTAGTTAAATCATTTTTTATAAATGGTATGATATGTGAAGACGATGGCTGTATAAAAGTAAAAAATAAATGAACTTTTAGGAGGAAAAGAGTATGAAAAAAGCGTTAATCATCTGTGCTGGAGGCATGTCTTCTTCAGTAATTGCTAAAAAAACAACAGAGTTTTTTGCAAGTAAGGGAAAAGAAATTGAATTAGATGCAACTTCGGCTTCACAAGGTGCAAGCACAATTTCGAAAGATGAATATGATTTATATTTAGTTAGCCCACAAACCAAAATGTATTTTGATAATTTGAAAAAGGCTGCTGATAAAACAAATAAACCAATCGTAAATATTCCACCACAAGCGTATGTTCCAATTCCAATGGGGATTCAAAAACTAGCTACTGTGATTGAAGAAAATATTTAATACTTAAAGGTTGAGAGAAAATGTTGAATCAAAAAGAATTATCAATAATCAAATTACTTTTTGCCAATCGTCATAGTTACACAACAAGTCAGGAAGTTGCTTCCAATCTTTATATATCCGATCGAACAGCACGTAAATATTTGCATTTAGTCGGAGATATTTTAGAAAAAAATGGCGCTCATTTAGAGGCGAAACAAGGACAAGGGTATCGATTGTTGATAACTGAAGATCAACAATTTCAACAGTTTTATCAACAAGAAGCGCAAGATGTATCGTTGGTCCGAGATGTCACCACGATTCATGAGTCAGAAGACCGCCAATACTTCATCTTACATCGCTTGCTGTTTGAGCAAAATGAAGCACGAGTAGATGACTTAGCGAGTGAACTTTTTGTCTCTCGTTCAACGATTTCCAATGATATTGTAGAAATCAAAAAAATGCTAAAATCTTATAAACTTGAAGTCAAAAGTAAATCAGGTGTGGGTATTTATATTGTTGGCGACGAGCAAAACAAACGACATTTTGTTATGAGTTACTTTTTCATGAATCATCTGCACGATAATTTATATACATTTTCGATGTATGCCGATTTACTTAAAGGAATTAGTATTGAGGAAATCGTGATTATCGTGCTAGATGAATGTCGGGAATCACGGTTAAAACTGTCTGATTTTATTATTTATAATATTGTTTTGCATATCGGTTTAGCAATTAAACGTCTACAAACCGGTTTTCAAATTGAACAAAGTCATGTGACTATTTCAGAAAAATCCAAGGAATATCAAACGGCTCTCAATATTATTCAACGAATAAAAACGAGCATGGGGATTGAATTTCCTAAAGAAGAAGCAACGTACATTTCAATGCATTTGCGCAATCGTTTATCGACAAGTAAAGTATTGAAAAAAACTGATTACAATGAATCTGAAATCAAGAACCAATTATTGATAACGCTAGCGAGCTTAGATAAAAAAACTGGTTTTCAGTTTGAACAAGACACGAGCTTAATTAATGGATTAATGATGCATTTTACACCATTGTTGTTGCGACTACAAAATGGTACGAGTATCAAAAATCCTTTATTAGATGAAATTAAGCAAAAATATTCCCAATTATTTGAGATGACGATTCAGTATTTTTCAGAAATGCCTGTTTTTGAAAAGTATCAAGTCACCGAAGAAGAATGGGCGTATGTCACCATCCATTTAACCGCTGCGGTCGAACGCTTTTTCAATGATCAAAAAGCCCGTGTGTTAGTAATTTGTGCGACAGGACTGGGAAGTTCTCAAATGTTGAAGATTCGTTTGGAGCATGAATTCAGTTCAAAAATCGTTATTGATTCGGTCGTGGGTTATTATGAATTATCCAATCAAAAACTAGATGATATTGACTTAATTATCTCATCGATTGCTTTACCGATGGATGGCTACAATATTCCCGTGATTCATGTGAGTGTTTTTCTTGGTGAAGGCGATATTCAACGAATTAATCATGAATTATCGAAACATAAAGGCATTCAACGTGTGAATAGTCAAACAATGTTATTAACAGGTGAGTCTAAAAAACAGCAAATTGCTTTAGTCGATCAATATTTTGCACCTGAATTGTTTTTGTATCTTCCTGGTAAAAGCGTTAAAGAGCAAGTAATCAAAGAATTGGTTGCACGAGTTGAAAAAATAGAAGGATCACCTTTAAGTGAACGTTTAATGAAACAATTGCAGTTACGGGATACGTATAGTTCAGTTGCTTTCTCTTCTTCTTTAGCAGTGCCGCATCCAATCGAACCAGTTACACAAAATGCTCATGTTGCTGTGGCAATCGCGCCAGAGGGGATTTTTTGGGATGATGAACATCCTGCAGTACAATTGGTCTTTTTATCTTTACCAGATAAAGCAAGACAAGTTCAAATTGATAAAATTAATCAAATGTTTGTACCAATTTTAGAAGACAAAGAATTTGGGGATTCTTTAGTTGCTAGTCAATCATTTGATGAATTTATGAAAAAATTTGTTAGTTATTTATAAAAGGAGAAAGAAAATGGAGTCGGAAAAAATACAGGAAATCGCTTTTGAGATTATTTTATACAGTGGTGATGCGCGTACTTTAGTTCATGAAGGTTTTCAAGCAATGCGTGCGGATAAATTTGAAGAAGCTGCAGAGAAATTGGAAGCTGCCAATGAATCATTAGTGAAAGCCCACAAATCACAAACAGGCTTGTTACAAGCTTATGCAAATGGTGAGAAAGTCGTAATGGAAGTTATCATGGTGCATGCACAAGATCATTTGATGACAACGATGACGTTACGCGAAGTGGCACTGGAAATGTTAGCTTTATATGAACGAGGACGTTAACCTCGTTGATAAACTTGGGTCAGAAGGGTGAGAAATCATGAAACAAAACACAAAACAACAGCGACAACAATTTAAAAAAGAAACTGCCGTCAAAAATTTCAGATATAATCGCTATTTATTCTTACGTTATATGTTAGCGGTGTTCTTTTTTGCGAATTTGTACTGGGCGCTAGGTCTTGTGTTGGGTGGCGAGATGACTGCTCTTTTACCGGGATTTTTGATTGTGTTTAGTCTGATGGCAGTCGCCGAACATGTGAAATTATATGGCGCAAAAGAATATGATTCAAGACAATTGCATTACAATCGTTTGTATCATTATTGTCAACTAGGGGTTAATTTATTGATGATTTTGATTTCTTTAACAGGAGTAGGGTATTCATTCTTCTTTCCGTTTTTAGAGACAACGATGAAAGCACGCTTGATAATTTCTGGTTTTTTAGCTATTGGAAGTGTCATTTCTTTTGCCTGTATCAAACGGATGCAAGCAATTGACCAGCAGACAGATAAACATTATCAATATATTCAGGAATTTGAAAAAGAAATGAAATAAGAGGAGTGTACACAATGGAAGAACAAAGTAAATTATTTTCAATTTTGGAAAAAACTGTCATGGGACCTATGGGTAAAGTTGCGCAATACAAAATTGTACGTGCCATTATGGGTGCCGGGATGGCAACAATTCCATTTACGATTGTTGGATCAATGTTTTTAGTATTGAATGTATTGCCATTAACGTTTCCTGTATTAGAAGGATTCTTTAATGCAACATTCTTCAAGTTTAGTGATTTATACATGTTAGCAAACAGTACAACAATGGGTATTTTAGCATTGTATTTCTGTATTGTATTAGGCTATGAGTATTCAAAAATTATTGCAGAAGAAGACGGGTTAGATTTATCACCAATGAATGGTGCGTTATTATCTATGTTCGCTTTCTTTATGGCAATTCCTCAATTAGTTTTTACTGAAGGAACAATGGTTCGTGTCAATGATGCCGAATCTGTAATTATTAACGGTTGGGCAATCGGTGGTGACGGTCCGGCTCGTTTAGGAACAGTCGGTATCTTTACGGGAATTATTATGTCAGTTATTGCAGTTCAATTGTACCGTTTATGTGTAGCGAAAAAATGGGTTATCAAAATGCCTGAAGAAGTGCCATTGGGTGTTGCTCGTGCCTTTACAGCATTAATTCCAGCATTCGTTGTAGCATTTGCTGTGATTATTATCAATGGTGCATTAGTAATGTTAGGTACAGATATTTTTGAATTAATTTCTATTCCATTTGGTTTCGTAACAAACTTAACAGACACTTGGTTGGGTCTAATGGTTATTTACTTCTTAGTGCATGCATTATGGTTAGTAGGTATCCACGGTGCGAACATTATCTTCTCATTCATTAACCCAATTGCTTTAACCAATCTGGCAGCAAATGTAACAGGTGCGAATTATGCGTTAGCGGGTGAATTTAACAATGCATATGTAACAATTGGTGGATCAGGTGCAACGTTAGGTTTCTGTCTATTCTTAGTATATATGGCAAAATCAAAACAATTATCTGTATTAGGTAAAGCATCTATCGTTCCAGCTTTGTTCAATATCAATGAACCATTGATTTTCGGGGTACCAATTATTTATAACCCATTCTTAGCATTGCCATTCTTCTTAGCACCAATGGCATCTGCATCAATTGCCTTTTTCGCAATTAAATTAGAGTTCATTAAACCAATCATTGCGCAAATGCCTTGGCCATCACCAATCGGTATCGGTGCATTCATCGGAACTGGTGGCGACATTATGGCGGCTCTAGTAGCAGTTTTATGTGCAGTCGTTTCATTCTTAATTTGGTTCCCATTTGCTAAATCTTATGATGCACGTCTTGTGAAAGAAGAGCAAGAAGCTGGCGAAGAATTAGTATAATCATTCATCACTCAAATGAATGAACCAAACGACTAGGAATTCAATCATGAATTCTTAGTCGTTTTTATTTTTTTTGTGAATGTCTGAAAAAGCTGATCTATCAAGGTGCAACTAATAAGTGCGTGTGAAAAACTAACCTTTTTAGTAAGATTAAAAGCAAATAACTGCTTGTTTTAGGAGGAATGTACCAATGACATTAGCACAAAATATTATTCGTTTTAGAAAAGAAAATGAGTTGTCGCAACAGCAACTTGCTGACCAATTAACTATTTCGAGACAGTCTGTTTCTAAATGGGAGAACGGCGAAAGTTTACCGGGAATTGACAATTTACTTTTATTGAGTGGGTTGTTGAATATTTCCTTGGATGAATTAATTACTGGAGAAGCGTATTTGAGTTTTCCGTTGCATTATGGTAAGCCGAAACGTGATAAGCCCATCGTTTTGTTAAGTGTTTTAGCTCTTATTGGTGTGGGCTTGTTTAGTTCTTTTATAAGTTATTTTGAAGGTGAGCAGATACCGATGCATGTGCTAGTGGGAATCGGTTTATTTACATTGTTTATGCTGTTGATTTTTTATGTGATGTTTGCCTACTGTACGCCTTTTGATTTCAAACGTTATTACAGTTATTGGACATTGGAGAAAAAAGGCATTCGTTACCCTGTTTTTCGTTCTAAACCAATAGGGAAAATTGGTCCCTTTACGGAATTTATTTTGCCGTTTGTCGCGTGTTTTGGATTGCGTAAAACAGTCTTTGTTCCATATCAAGAGATTACTAAAATGAAGCTGTGTTTTATCCCGTTTAAATACAATCCTACGAAAACAGCGATTAGTATGAATGGCTATACTCCACGCATGCACCAAACGATGCGTGAACCATTTTATTTAGAAGTAACGACCCGAGTAGGTGAAGTCATTGAACTAGATCTGCGTGGATACTATCGTGTGACTTCAAATGAACGAAAAATGTTAGGTACGATGCTGTCTTTCTTAAAAAGAAAGCAGTTTGCTTTTATAGACGATCAACATATCTATGCAAAAGTTCGAAAACAAGAGAATATTATTGACTCTATGTATGAAAAAGCTTAGGACATCGCGATGTCCTAAGCTTTTCTTATTTGATTAATTTTTGTTTTTTCAAATAGGTATCAATATTTTCCGCAGGTTTTTGGCTAAAGTAGTCGGCGAATTTTTTCGTCCAGCGTTTGGTTTCACGGGCTTCGCCAAATTTTTCCATTGTTTCGTCATAATCAGCAATTACTTGTTCATCATATGGCGTATAGGTATCGTAATGAACGACAGCTTGTTCTGGTAGGCGTGGTTTTACTTTCATATCAACAATGGGTTTGCCGATACTTAAGCCGGCAACTGGATAAACGTAATCTGGTAAATGCAGTAGTTCGCTAATTTCTGCAATGTGATTTCTGACGCTCCCAACAGGAACGACGCCTAAACCAAGCGATTCACTAGCAATAATCGCATTTTGCAATGCTAGACTGGTGTCGGTTGTGGCGATGATTAGCGGGTGTAATCCTTCATCGACTGGATAATCTGCGTCTAGTTGTTTGGCAACTAATTGTGTTCGTTTTAAATCTGCGACAAATAACAAGAAGACCGAACTGTTTAGCATATGCGGATTTCCAGGATTCCACTCGACTAGTTGCTTTCGAATGGTTTTATCTTTAATCACAATAATAGAGTACATCTGTCCGTTCATCCAAGAAGGTGCTTGGCGTGCGGCATCTAAGATTTCTTGTAATTCTGCATCAGGAATTTGATAATCAACATCGAAATTGCGGTAACTCCGGTGACTTTTTAACAACTTAATTGTTTCATTCATAAACAGCATCCTTTCTAATTCGCTCTGTAATCCGCATTAGTGTTTGTTGAAAAAGGGCTAATTGTGCGGTGGAGAGTCGTGTATAATTTATTCTAACAGACATTGTCTCATTGCTGAATAGAAATGCTGGCGCGGTCAAGAGATTTTCTTCGAGAAAAAGTTGCCAATCTTTTCGAGTTAATGTTTGGTGGCGCCAAGTAAGCCAATAATACAATCCACCTTGAATCGGTGCATAGGACCAATCGGCAGCTAGGGGCATCATGACGTGTTCAAAATTTTGACTGCGGTGACGCAATTCTTCTAACAGTTGTGTTTGTTTTTGTTCATAGTTCGTTGAAGTTAAAGCAGCAGTTGCGAGTAATTGTGGAAAAAGATCAGTCTCGCTTTCCATTCTTTTTTTGGCACTTGCCAAACTGGTAATCAGAGTTTGGGGTGCAAGCAACCAACCAATTTTAATTGTGGAACCAAAAATTTTAGATAAAGAACCGACATAAATGACTTGATCAGGAGCCAAACTTTTTAATGAAGGCAAAGCCTCGGTAAAGCCTAACTCATGAAAGACATCATCTTCTATAATTGGTAGATGGTATTTTTCGCATAAAGCAACGACTTCTTTCCGGCGTACCAACGACATTGTACGACCGGTTGGATTTTGATAATTAGGATTAAGATAGAGCAACTTGATTTTTTTTGTTTGAATGGCATGTTCTAACTCTTGGCAATCAATGCCCTCGTCATCTTGTTTGATACCGATCAAATGAATACCTAATGAAGCAAATAAGGGCAACGCAAACAAGAAAGAAGGATCTTCGGTTGCCATGTAACTTCCCGTATCAAGTAATACTTGAATCAATAGGAAGATTCCTTGCGTAGATCCCGAAGTAATCAACAAGTCTTGCCCCTTCGTTGGCAAAGCAAATTCCCTCGCTAAATGATTGAGTAAATGCTGTTTTAAAGGGAGATAACCTGTGGGATGAATTTTTTTCTCTTCATATAACACTTGTTCCCACGTAATTGCTGGAAACTCAAAGTCAGGTATCAATTCTGCGGGTAAATCACCGGTATACAAATCTAGCGTATCTACAGTATTTTGTTTTTGTTTTAGTTCACTCACGTAAGGATCTTCTTTTAAAAACGGACTTGAGAGTAACGAGCGCCATTGGTTCATTAATAGTTGACGACTGCCCCAACGACCTTGTGCAACACGTGTGCCGCTACCTTGTTTTCTGGTGATCCAACCTAAACTCACGAGCTCTTCTAATGCACGGACGACAGTGGAACGATTCACTTCATAAGATTGAGCAAGTTGCCTTTCAGGAGGCAGCTTGTCACCAGGCATGAGTTGGCCTTGTTGAATGGCTTGAATAATTTGTGAGGTGATTTGTTGGTACAAAGGTTTTTTATCTTGTTTGTTAATCTGCCACATTGCGAATCTCCTTTGAAATTGGATGGTTTAAAAATAAGCCAATTGGCTGTTTTCGTCAAGCAATCGATTCGCTATACTAAAAAATACGAGGGGGGAGCGTATGGAAAAAGTAGTAACGATTGCAGGATCAGACTCAACAGGTGGTGCTGGTTTGCAAGCAGATTTAAAAACATTTGAAGAATATGGTGTCTTTGGGTTTTCTAGTATCACATCTATTGTGACGATGGACCCAGAAAATGGATGGTCGCATGAAGTGACAGAATTGCCAGAAGAACTTTTGCGTAAACAGCTGATTTCGGTTTTTGCGGGTGGTTCTGTAGATGCCTTAAAAACAGGGATGATGGGGAATGAAAAAAATATTCAGGTGGCAAGTGAGTTTATCGAACGTTACCAAGTGAAACATGTGGTGATTGATCCAGTAATCGCTTGTAAAGGTACCGCACAAATTTTACAACCCAAGAGTGTGGCGGGAATTAAGGACTATTTATTACCAAAAGCGTATGTTACGACACCCAATTTAGTCGAAGCAGGTATTTTATCGGGCTTGGGTGATTTAACTTCAATTGAAGATATGAAAGCAGCAGCCACAATTATTCATCAATTAGGCGCCCAATATGTGGTTGTGAAAGGTGGTCATCGCTTAGGATTGGCAAAAGCAATCGATGTTTTTTATGACGGGAAAGAATTTACGGTATTAGAAAATGAGTTGATCCCAACTGATTGTAACCACGGGGCAGGCTGTACTTTTGCGGCTGCCATTACGGCTGGTTTAGCAAAAGGCTATTCAGCTAAAGAAGCTGTCATCTTAGCGAAAAAATTTGTCGCACAAGCCATCCAACATGGCGTACAAATTAATCCATATGTGGGTCATGTGTGGCATGGCGCTTATAATGAAGCAGAAAAACGAATGGAGGAGTAGGAATGAAACAGACAAGCATTCAGACAATCGTCTTAGTGGCATTATTTACAGCGTTAACAGTGATTGGAACAATGATTAAAATTCCGTTGCCAACAGGTGCGTTCGTCCATTTAGGCAATGCGGTTTTATTATTATCTGTTTTATATTTGGGATATGTGAAAGGCTCATTAGCAGGTGGGTTAGGTTTTGCTATTTTCGATGTTTTAAATGGCTATGCTAGTGAAGCACCGTATTTTATCTTGGAAAGTTTTATTGTCGGCGCCGCAGCATATGGTGTGTTTCTTCTATTTAAAAAGAATCCTACACATATTTGGCAAATTTTAGTGATTGCAGCTGGGACTGGTGTGGCGAAATTAGTGATGACACAAGTTAAAAATACTGTGCGTCAACTCTTCTTAGGAATGGATTTATTGCCAGCCTTTACTACCGCAGCAATTAAGTTGCCGGCAACACTGATTAATGTTTGCTTAACAGCAATCATTGTTTCTTTTTTATATTTCCCATTGAAAAAAGCAATGGATCGTACTTTTAGACAATCATTTGGTCGATAATTTGCAACAAACCACGCGCGCTTAGCTGCGTGGTTTTTCTATTGAAAACGACTTTGCTATTATTTTCAGAAAAAAATAAAATTTATTGAATAAAATGCTTGCTATTCTAGTGCAGATATAATATACTCATTGAGGTGCTGCATATGAAAGAGTATGTTACACACAGTGGCAGAGAAAAATCTGCCGGCTACGAAACGAGAGGTTGCGACACGCCCGGACGCTTTGCCATGGACGAGCGTGACGGAAAATTTTCGTGGAGCTATGTCTACTTTTCAAAATAGACGAAGGAGGGAAAACAAATGGCAAAACAAAAAATTCGTATCCGTTTAAAAGCGTATGAACATCGTATTTTAGACCAATCAGCGGATAAAATCGTAGAAACTGCAAAAAGAACTGGAGCTACTATTTCAGGTCCAATTCCATTGCCAACAGAGCGCAGTCTATACACAATCATCCGTGCTACACATAAATACAAAGATTCTCGCGAACAATTCGAAATGCGTACACACAAACGTCTAATCGACATTGTGAACCCAACACCAAAAACAGTTGATGCTTTAATGAAGCTAGACTTACCATCAGGTGTTAACATTGAAATTAAACTATAATAAATAACTGGAGGTGTAATCATGACCAAAGGAATCTTAGGGAAAAAAGTGGGAATGACTCAAATCTTCACAGAATCAGGTGAATTAATTCCAGTAACTGTAGTTGAAGCTACTCCAAACGTTGTTTTACAACTTAAAACAGTTGAAAACGATGGTTACGAAGCAGTTCAAGTAGGTTACCAAGATTTACGTGAAGTTTTAAGTAACAAACCTGCGAAAGGTCATGTTGCAAAAGCAAACACGGCTCCTAAGCGCTTCATTCGCGAATTCAAGGATGTTGAGCTAGAGGGCTTAGAAGTAGGATCAGAAATTAAAGTTGACGTATTCCAAGCTGGAGACATCGTTGACGTAACAGGAACTACCAAAGGTAAAGGATTCCAAGGCGTTATCAAACGTCACGGACAATCTCGTGGACCAATGGCTCACGGTTCTCGTTACCATCGTCGTCCTGGATCAATGGGTCCAGTTGCACCTAACCGTGTATTCAAAGGCAAACGTCTTGCAGGACGTATGGGCGGCAATCGCGTAACTATCCAAAATTTGGAAATCGTACGTGTAGATGCTGAACGTAATGTTATCCTTATTAAAGGTAACGTTCCTGGCGCGAAAAAATCATTGATTACAATTAAATCAGCTGTGAAAGCTAAATAAGTAGATAGGAAGAAAGGAGGAACTAAGGAATGCCGAATGTAGCATTATTTAAACAAGATGGAAGCCAAGCTGGCGAAATCACTTTAAACGAAGAAATTTTCGGAATCGAACCAAATGAATCAGTTGTTTTTGATGCAATCATCATGCAACGTGCTTCATTAAGACAAGGAACACACGCTGTTAAAAACCGCGGTGAAGTTCGCGGTGGCGGACGTAAACCATGGCGCCAAAAAGGAACAGGTCGTGCTCGTCAAGGTTCAATCCGTTCACCACAATGGCGTGGAGGTGGCGTTGTCTTCGGACCAACACCGCGTTCATACAGCTACAAACTTCCTAAAAAAGTTCGTCGCTTAGCAATCAAATCTGTTTTATCAGAAAAAGTTGCTGAAAATAACTTGGTAGCAATTGAAGGATTAAGCTTCGATGCACCAAAAACTAAAGAATTCAAACAAGTTCTTGCTAACTTGTCTATTGACTCTAAAGTATTAGTAGTATTAGAAGAAGGTAACGACTTTGCAGCTTTATCTGCTCGTAACTTACCAAACGTTTCTGTAGTTGCTGCTAATAACGTAAGTGTTCTAGACGTTGTTTCAAACAACAAAGTGTTAGCAACTCAAACTGCTCTTACTCAAATTGAGGAGGTGCTTGCATAATGAACTTACTAGACGTAATTAAACGCCCAGTGATCACTGAAAAATCTATGCTTGCTATGGATGAAAAGAAATATACTTTCGAAGTTGACACTCGCGCAAACAAAACATTAGTAAAACAAGCTGTTGAAGCAGCATTTGGTGTTGACGTGAAAAGCGTAAACATCATCAACGTGCGTCCAAAATTCAAACGCATGGGTAAATATGCGGGATACACAAAAAAACGTCGCAAAGCTGTTGTGACTTTAACTGAAGATTCAAAAGAAATCGAAATTTTCTCAGCTGAATAAGCTGTAAGAACTAGAATAAAATAGGAGGGAAAAAGACGTGGCAATTAAACATTACAAGCCTACCTCAAATGGTCGTCGTAATATGACTTCTTCTGACTTTGCAGAAATTACTGCTTCTAAACCAGAAAAATCATTATTAGCACCATTGAAAAACCATGCAGGTCGTAACAACAACGGTCGCATCACTGTACGTCACCAAGGTGGCGGTCACAAGCGTCAATACCGTTTAGTCGACTTCAAACGTAACAAAGATAACGTAGTTGCATTAGTGAAAACTATCGAGTACGATCCAAACCGTTCTGCTAACATCGCGTTAGTACATTACGAAGATGGAGTTAAATCATATATCTTAGCACCTAAAGGATTGGAAGTTGGCATGACTGTCGTTTCTGGACCAGATGCAGATATTAAAGTAGGTAACGCATTACCACTAGAAAACATTCCAGTAGGTACAGTTATCCACAACATCGAAATGAAACCAGGAAAAGGCGGACAATTAATCCGTTCAGCTGGTACAAGTGCTCAAGTACTTGGTAAAGAAGGTAAATACGTATTGATCCGCTTGAACTCAGGCGAAGTTCGTATGATCTTAGCAACTTGCCGTGCAACAATCGGTTCTGTTGGTAACGAACAACACGAATTAATCAATATCGGTAAAGCAGGTCGCTCTCGTTGGATGCGTAAACGCCCAACTGTACGTGGTAGCGTAATGAACCCTAACGATCACCCACACGGTGGTGGTGAAGGTAAAGCACCTATCGGACGCCCAGCTCCAGTATCACCTTGGGGTCAACCAGCTATTGGTTACAAAACTCGTAGCAAAAAAGCGAAGTCAGATAAACTTATCGTTCGTCGTAAAAATAAATAATTACATTAACCATGTGTTGCACATTTTGAGAGGAGGTTCACCATGGGTCGTAGTTTAAAGAAAGGACCTTTTGTCGATGATCATTTGATGAAAAAGGTCGAAGCACAACAAGGCGCTGAAAAGAAAAAAGTAATTAGAACTTGGTCTCGTCGTTCTACAATCTTCCCAAGTTTTATCGGGTTTACCATCGCAGTTTACGATGGACGTAAACATGTGCCAGTTTATATCCAAGAAGACATGGTAGGACATAAACTAGGTGAATTTGCACCAACAAGAACTTATCGTGGCCACGTTGCTGACGATAAGAAAACAAGACGTTAATTTGAGGGGAGGATATACAAATGGCAGAACAAATCACATCAGCGAAAGCAACTGCTAAAACAGTCCGCGTTTCTCCTCGTAAATCACGTCTAGTTATCGATTTAATTAGAGGAAAAAGCGTTGCTGACGCAATTGCTATCCTAAAGTTCACACCGAACAAAGCTGCTGGAATCATTGAAAAAGTATTGATGTCAGCAATCGCAAATGCAGAAAATAACTTTGACTTAGATGTTGAAAACTTAGTAGTATCTGAAGCCTTTGTAAACGAAGGACCAACGATGAAACGTTTCCGTCCTCGCGCGAAAGGTTCAGCATCTCCAATCAACAAACGTACAAGTCATATTACGGTAGTTGTATCAGAAAAATAAGGAGGGACAATCAGTGGGTCAAAAAGTACATCCAATTGGAATGCGTGTAGGCATCATCCGTGACTGGGATGCAAAATGGTATGCTGAGAAAGACTACGCAGACTTTCTACACGAAGATTTAAGAATTCGCAAATTTATCGCATCTAAACTTGCTGATGCCGCTGTGTCAACAGTTGAAATCGAACGCGCTGCAAACCGCGTGAACGTTTCAATTCACACAGCTCGACCAGGTATGGTTATCGGTAAAGGCGGTTCTGAAGTCGAAAGCCTAAGAAAAGAATTGAACAAATTAACTGGTAAGAGAGTACACATCAACATTGTAGAAATCAAAAAACCAGATTTAGACGCTAAATTAGTAGGCGAAGGAATTGCACGTCAATTAGAAAATCGTGTTGCTTTCCGTCGTGCTCAAAAACAAGCAATCCAACGCTCAATGCGCGCTGGCGCTAAAGGAATCAAAACTCAAGTATCAGGACGTTTAAACGGTGCGGATATCGCTCGTGCGGAAGGTTACTCTGAAGGAACTGTTCCTTTACACACATTACGTGCGGACATCGATTACGCATGGGAAGAAGCAGATACAACATACGGAAAACTTGGTGTTAAAGTATGGATCTATCGTGGAGAAGTTCTTCCAACTAAAAAGAACACTGAGAAAGGAGGGAAATAAGCATGTTAGTACCTAAACGTGTAAAACACCGTCGTGAATTCCGCGGAAAAATGCGTGGTGAAGCTAAAGGCGGTAAAGAAGTAGCTTTTGGTGAATACGGCTTACAAGCTGTTGAATCTCATTGGATTACAAACCGCCAAATTGAAGCTTCTCGTATTGCAATGACTCGTTACATGAAACGTGGCGGGAAAGTATGGATCAAAATTTTCCCTCACAAATCTTATACAAGTAAAGCTATTGGGGTTCGTATGGGTAAAGGTAAAGGGGCTCCAGAAGGTTGGGTAGCACCAGTTAAACGTGGTAAAATCATGTTTGAAATCGCTGGCGTATCTGAAGAAGTAGCTCGCGAAGCATTACGTCTTGCTTCACACAAATTACCAATGAAAACTAAAATCGTAAAACGTGAAGAAATGGGTGGTGAATCGAATGAAGGTTAAAGAAATCAGAGAATTAACCACTGCCGAAATGCTAGATCAAGAAAAACAATTAAAAGAAGAATTGTTTAACTTAAGATTCCAATTAGCTACAGGTCAACTAGAAAACACTGCACGTATCCAAGAAGTACGTAAATCGATTGCACGCATCAAAACAGTTTTGCGTGAACAAGCAAAGTAATAGTGGAAGGAGGCCATTTAGCGTATGACTGAAGAAAGAAATCAACGCAAAGTTTATCAAGGTCGCGTGGTATCCGACAAAATGGATAAAACAATTACAGTAGTAGTTGAAACTAAGAAAAACCACCCTATCTACGGTAAACGTATGAAATATTCTAAGAAATACAAAGCACACGATGAAAACAACGAAGCAAAAGTTGGCGATATCGTGAAAGTTATGGAAACTCGTCCATTATCAGCTACGAAACGTTTCCGTCTAGTAGAGATTGTTGAAAAGGCAGTGATTATTTAATCACACGAGATTTTCCTATATAGATTGAATTTCCAAAATCTGAAAGGAGGATACACATCGTGATCCAACAAGAAAGTCGTTTAAGAGTCGCTGACAACTCAGGCGCACGCGAAATTCTAACGATCAAAGTCCTTGGTGGCTCAGGTCGTAAAACTGCCAATATCGGTGACGTAATTGTTGCTACGGTTAAACAAGCAACGCCAGGTGGAGTTGTTAAAAAAGGTGACGTAGTTAAAGCAGTTATTGTTCGTACGAAATCAGGCGCTCGTCGTGCAGACGGTTCTTACATTAAATTTGATGAAAATGCTGCGGTTATTATCCGTGACGATAAGAGCCCACGTGGAACTCGTATCTTCGGTCCAGTTGCTCGTGAACTACGCGAAGGCAACTTCATGAAGATCGTTTCCCTAGCACCAGAAGTACTATAATTGTTATCCATTATCAAAGGAGGTGCGAAACAGTAATGTTTGTTAAAAAAGGCGATAAAGTTAAAGTTATCACTGGGAAAGACAAAAACAAAGAAGGTATTGTATTAGAAGCTTTACCTAAAAAAGATAAAGTCGTTGTTGAAGGTGTTAACATCGTGAAGAAACACCAAAAACCTTCTCAAGCTGCTCCTCAAGGCGGAATCGTTGAAGTTGAAGCGCCAATTCATGTTTCTAACGTGATGGTGATTGATCCTTCTAACGGTGAAGCTACACGTGTTAGCTACAAAGAAGTTGACGGCAAAAAAGTCCGCGTTTCTAAGAAAACCGGAGAAGTTATCGATAAATAATCAAATTAAGGAAGGAGGGGCTTACTGAATGAACCGCCTTAAAGAAAAATATACAAAAGAAGTTGTTCCATCATTAATGGAAAAATTTGAATATAGTTCTGTAATGCAAGCACCAAAAGTTGACAAAATCGTTATCAACATGGGTGTGGGTGATGCAGTATCTAACGCAAAAAACTTAGATAAAGCTGTTGAAGAATTAGCATTAATCTCTGGTCAAAAACCATTGATTACTAAAGCTAAAAAATCTATCGCTGGCTTCCGCTTACGTGAAGGAATGCCAATCGGTTGTAAAGTTACTCTACGTGGAGAAAGAATGTACGAATTTTTAGATAAATTAGTATCAGTTTCATTACCACGTGTACGTGACTTCCATGGTGTAAGTAAAAAAGCGTTCGACGGACGTGGAAACTATACATTAGGTATCAAAGAACAATTAATCTTCCCTGAAGTTGATTACGATTTGGTAGACAAAGTACGTGGGATGGATATCGTTATTGTAACTACTGCCAACACAGATGAAGAATCTCGTGAATTGTTAACGCAATTAGGCATGCCATTCCAAAAATAAAAAAAGGAGGCGAACTACGTGGCTAAAAAATCAATGATTGCTAAAAATAAACGCCCAGCAAAACACTCAACTCAAGAATATACACGTTGCGAACGTTGCGGACGTCCACATTCAGTTTATCGTAAATTTAAACTTTGCCGTATTTGCTTCCGCGAACTTGCCTATAAAGGTCAAATTCCCGGCGTGAAGAAAGCTAGCTGGTAAACAAGTAAACTCGCATAAAGGAGGTAAATCATCTAATGGTCATGACAGATCCAATTGCAGATTTTCTAACGCGCATTCGTAATGCCAACATGGTAAAACACGATGTATTAGAAGTGCCTGCTTCAAAAATCAAACGTGACATCGCTGAAATCTTGAAAAAAGAAGGTTTCATCCGTGATGTTGAATATATCGAAGATGACAAACAAGGCGTGATCCGTGTTTTCCTAAAATATGGAAAAAATGGTGAACGTGTTATCACTAACTTGAAACGTATTTCTAAACCTGGTCTACGTGCTTATGTTAAAGCTGACGAAGTACCAAAAGTATTAAACGGTTTAGGTATTGCAATCATCTCAACTTCTGAAGGTGTTATCACTGATAAAGAAGCTCGAGTTAAAAATGTCGGCGGCGAAGTTGTCGCTTATGTATGGTAATTTAAAATAATACACAAGGAGGTGTCTCTACGTGAGTCGTATCGGTAATAAAGTAGTCGTTCTTCCTGCTGGTGTTGAAGTCAAGCAAGAAGGAAATGACGTTACAGTTAAAGGACCTAAAGGTGAATTAACTCGTACTTTCTCTTCAGATATTACAATGAATATCGAAGGAAACGAAGTAACTTTCACTCGTCCAAATGACAGCAAAGAAATGAAAACAATCCACGGAACTACTCGTGCAAACTTCAATAACATGGTTATTGGCGTAAGCGAAGGTTTCAAAAAAGGATTAGAACTTATCGGGGTTGGGTACCGTGCTCAATTACAAGGTTCAAAACTTGTATTGAACGTTGGTTATTCAAATCCAGTAGAAATGAACGCACCAACTGGAGTTACAGTTGAAGTTCCTTCTAATACTTCTATCGTTGTATCAGGAACAAGCAAAGAAATGGTTGGCGAATTTGCAGCTAACATTCGTGGCGTTCGTCCTCCAGAACCTTACAAAGGCAAAGGTATTCGCTATGTTGGTGAATTCGTACGCCGTAAAGAAGGTAAAACTGGTAAATAATCGTAAACTAGGTTTACGATTCGCGGCTTAGGCTAGCAAAATTAAAGAGGTGACAATTGTGATTACAAAACCAGATAAAAATAAAACACGTCAAAAAAGACATAAACGTGTACGTAGCAAAATCTCTGGTACTGCTGAGTGCCCACGCTTGAACGTTTTCCGTTCTAACAAAAACATCTACGCGCAAGTAATTGATGACGTAGCGGGTGTGACGCTAGCAAGTGCCTCTGCCTTGGATACAGAAATTTCAGGTGGAACAAAAGTTGAACAAGCACAAGCTGTTGGTAAATTAGTAGCAGAACGTGCAGCAGCAAAAGGTATTAAAGAAGTAGTCTTTGACCGTGGTGGATACCTTTACCATGGCCGTGTAGCAGCTTTAGCTGAAGCAGCTCGCGAAAATGGACTAGAATTTTAGAAGAAGGAGGAACACCATTCATGGTTTATATTGATCCAAAACACTTGGAATTAGAAGACCGCGTTGTTGCGATTAACCGCGTAACAAAAGTTGTTAAAGGTGGACGTCGTTTACGTTTCGCAGCTTTAGTTGTTGTCGGTGATAAAAACGGACACGTAGGATTTGGTACTGGTAAAGCACAAGAAGTGCCAGAAGCAATCCGTAAAGCAGTTGAAGATGCTAAGAAAAACTTAATTGAAGTACCAATGGTTGGTTCTACAATCCCACACGAAGTTATCGGTGTATTCGGTGGCGGACGTATCTTAATGAAACCTGCTGTAGAAGGTTCTGGGGTAGCCGCTGGTGGACCTGTTCGTGCCGTATTGGAGTTAGCTGGGGTAGCTGATATCACATCTAAATCTCTAGGTTCAAACACACCTATCAACGTTGTTCGCGCAACAGTTGAAGGATTAAAACAATTAAAACGCGCTGAAGAAGTGGCAGCACTTCGCGGTAAATCAGTTGAAGAATTAATCGGTTAAGGAGGACAAAAATAATGGCTGAATTAAAAATTACTTTAAAACGCAGTGTTATCGGACGTCCTCAAAACCAACGCGATACTGTAAAAGCGTTAGGTCTAGGTAAAGTGAACAGTACTGTTGTTAAACCTGCTAATGATGCAATCAAAGGCATGGTTAACACTGTAGCTCACTTAGTGGACGTAGAAGAAATTTAAGTATCAATTTTGATAGATTTACTTTGATTAAGGAGGTGCCAAACCATGAAACTTCATGAATTAAAATCTGCAGAAGGATCACGTCACGTACGTAACCGTGTAGGTCGTGGTACATCATCTGGTAATGGTAAAACAGCTGGACGCGGACAAAAAGGTCAAAAAGCTCGTTCAGGTGGTGGAGTTCGTTTAGGTTTTGAAGGTGGACAAACACCATTGTTCCGTCGCTTACCAAAACGCGGATTCACTAATGTTAACCGTAAAGAATATGCAGTAATTAACCTTGACCTTCTAAATCGCTTTGAAGACGGAACTGAAGTAACTCCTGTAACTTTAGTTGAAGCTGGATTAGTTAAAAACGAAAAAGCTGGAATCAAAGTGTTAGGAAACGGTGAATTAACTAAGAAATTAACTGTGAAAGCAGCTAAATTCTCTAAAGCAGCTGAAGAAGCAATCGTTGCTGCTGGTGGATCAATCGAGGTGATCTAATGTTAAAACTTTTAAAGGATGCTTTTAAAGTCAAGGATATTAGATCAAGAATTTTGTTCACTGTAATGATTTTATTCGTCTTTCGCTTAGGGACACATATTACTGTACCTGGTGTAGATGTAACTAAGTTGCAAGCTATCTCTAGCTTACCTTTCTTGAATATGCTTGATTTGGTAAGTGGTAGTGCGATGCAACGTTTCTCTATTTTTTCCATGGGGGTTTCGCCATATATCACAGCATCGATTATCGTTCAATTGATGCAAATGGATATTGTACCGAAATTCGTTGAATGGTCAAAACAAGGGGAAGTGGGTCGTAAGAAATTGAATCAAGCAACACGCTATTTGACATTAGTCTTAGGATTTTTACAATCGATGGCGTTAACTGCGGGATTTCAAATGTGGACTCAGTTCGGGTTTGTGCCAAATCCAAATGCGGCAACCTTTATTCTTATTGGTATCGTATTAACCACAGGGACAATGTTTGTCACTTGGTTAGGGGAACAAATTACGGACAAAGGAATTGGGAATGGTGTTTCAATGATTATCTTTGCGGGTATCATTTCACGCCTACCAATTGATATTAAGGCATTAATCGAAGACTACTTTATTAATATTGATAAATCAGATTTATGGAAATCAATCTTATTTATGGTGATTCTAGTGATTGCAGTGTTGGCAATTGTTACTTTTGTGACATATTTCCAACAAGCTGAACGAAAAATCCCAATTCAATATACAAAACGAGTAGCTGGTGCACCAACAAGTAGTTACCTTCCATTGAAAGTAAATGCGGCTGGGGTTATTCCAGTTATCTTCGCTAGTTCTTTTATCACAACACCAAATGCTATCTTACAAGCATTCGGTTCATTCCAAGGTGAAGCTTGGTTTGATATCGTCCAAACGGTTTTTAATTATAATACTGTCCCTGGGGCAATTTTATATACAACATTAATCGTTGGATTCACGTTCTTCTATGCTTTTGTTCAGGTCAATCCGGAAAAATTAGCTGAAAACTTGCAAAAACAAGGGAGCTATATTCCAAGTGTTCGACCAGGTAAAGGAACGGAAGAATATGTCTCAAAACTATTGATGCGTTTAAGTACTGTCGGGTCTCTATTCTTAGGGCTTGTCGCATTATTGCCAATTTTGGCACAAATGATTTGGAACTTACCACAATCAATTGGTTTGGGAGGAACAAGTTTGTTAATCGTTATTGGTGTTGCACTAGAATCTGCTAAGCAGTTGGAAGGTCTAATGCTAAAACGTAAATATACTGGTTTCATCAATTAAAGTTTTATGAAGTGTTGAGGATTTCCTCAACACTATTCAAAAACTTACAGGAGGAGTTAAAATGAACCTCATTTTAATGGGACTACCCGGTGCTGGGAAAGGCACTCAAGCAGAACGTATTATTGCTGAGTACAATATTCCGCATATTTCAACGGGCGACATGTTTCGTGCCGCAATGGCCAATGAAACAGCTCTTGGCCTGGAAGCAAAATCATACATGGACAAAGGTGAACTTGTACCTGATGCAGTAACAAACGGGATTGTAAAAGAACGTTTGGCTGAACCAGATACAGACAAAGGTTTCTTATTAGATGGTTTCCCTCGTACATTGGATCAAGCCGAAGCGTTGGATCAAATGTTGAAAGACCTTGGAAAAGAAATCGATGCCGTCATCGAAATTCATGTCCCTGAAGAAATTCTTGTTGATCGTCTAGCAGGACGCTACATGTGCCGTACTTGCGGTGCGACTTATCATAAAGTATTCAACCCTACAACAGTAGAAGGTACTTGTGATCGTTGTGGCGGACACGATTTCTATCAACGAGAAGATGATAAGCCTGAGACGGTCAAAAATCGTCTAGCTGTCAATGTGAAAAGTAGTGAACCAATTTTAGCATATTACAAAGAAAAAGGTTTATTGCAGTTAATTGATGGTAATCGTGAAATCGATGCTGTATTTGCAGATGTAAAAAATATCATCGAGTAACGATCGATTGCCCGCATCCGACTTGCAATTTGATAACTTTCTCTTGCTAAGTATGATATATTATGCTAAAATGTATCAGTCCGACTTCTAAGAAATTAGAAGACTGTTTTGAGAATCTAAGGTGGGAACACTGGTTTCCGCCATTTTATCGTGTGAAAATGCGAAACAAGTACAAGGAGGTACTGTGCGTGGCAAAAGAAGATATGATTGAAGTCGAAGGTACAGTCGTCGAAACTTTGCCGAATGCAATGTTTAAAGTCGAATTGGAAAATGGACACCAAGTTCTTGCTACTGTTTCTGGTAAAATTAGAATGCACTACATTCGCATTTTACCTGGAGACAAGGTGACAGTTGAACTATCACCGTACGACTTGAACCGTGGCCGTATTACTTATCGTTTTAAATAATTGTACTCCGTAAAACCACAGGAGGTATTATCATGAAAGTAAGACCATCAGTAAAACCAATGTGTGAACATTGTAAAGTAATTCGTCGTAATGGGCGCGTTATGGTGATTTGCCCAGCAAATCCAAAACATAAACAACGTCAAGGATAATCGGAGGTGTAACAAGATATGGCTCGTATTGCAGGAGTAGATATTCCTCGTGATAAACGTGTAGTCGTTTCTCTTACTTATATCTATGGTATTGGTAACACGACTGCAAAACAAGTTCTAGCAGATGCTGGCGTTTCTGAAGACGTTCGTGTTCGTGATTTAACGAATGAACAAACAGACGCTATCCGTGCAGAAATTGATAAATTAAAAGTTGAAGGTGACTTACGTCGTGAAGTTAACTTAAACATCAAACGTTTGATGGAAATCGGTTCATACCGTGGTATCCGTCACCGCCGTGGATTGCCAGTTCGTGGACAAAACACGAAAAACAATGCACGTACTCGTAAAGGCCCGTCTAAAACAGTAGCAGGCAAGAAAAAATAATTCCTAAGTGAAGGAGGTTAAAACTTCATGGCAGCAAAAAAAGTGAGTCGTAAACGCCGTGTGAAAAAGAATATTGAAGCAGGTATCGCGCATATCCACTCAACATTCAACAATACAATTGTGATGATCACTGATACTCATGGTAACGCGTTAGCATGGTCATCAGCTGGTGCATTAGGATTCAGAGGAAGCAGAAAATCAACACCATTTGCAGCTCAAATGGCAGCAGAAACTGCAACAAAAGCAGCAATGGAACACGGATTAAGAACTGTAGAGGTAACTGTGAAAGGTCCTGGTTCAGGACGTGAAGCAGCAATTCGTTCATTACAAGCAGCAGGTTTGGAAGTGACTGCAATTCGTGACGTGACTCCAGTTCCTCATAATGGATGCCGCCCTCCAAAACGCCGTCGTGTTTAATGAGTGCCGCTCATTTTGAGTTTCAATAATTACGTCATTGAACAAGACACTTTTCGTTTTGAAAGGGGTAAGAGATAAGAATGATTGAATTCGAAAAACCAAGAATTGCAAAAATTGATGAAGAGAAAGATTATGGAAAGTTCATCGTTGAACCTCTAGAAAGAGGCTACGGAACTACTCTAGGAAATTCCCTACGTCGCATTTTGTTATCTTCTCTACCAGGTGCAGCAATCACTAATATTCAAATTGATGGAGTCCTACACGAATTCTCAACTGTTAAGGGTGTTCGAGAAGACGTCGCTCAAATCATTTTGAATATCAAAGGTCTTGCATTAAAAATGTACGGTGAAGAAGAAAAGACCCTTGAAATCGATATTACTGGACCAGCTACAGTAACTGCCGGCGATATTATCGTTGATAGTGATGTAGAAATCCTTAATAAAGATATGTACATTTGTACAGTTTCTGAAGGAACAACTTTCCATGCGCGCTTAACAGTTAGACCTGGCCGTGGATATGTTCAAGCAGACGAAAATAAAAAAGAAGATATGCCAATTGGTGTTCTTCCAGTTGATTCAATCTACACACCTGTACGTCGTGTGAACTACCAAGTAGAAAATACACGTGTTGGTCGTCGTGATGATTTCGACAAATTAACGATGGAAATTTGGACAGATGGTTCAATTGAGCCATTAGACGCAATGAGTTTAGCTGCAAAAATCATGACTGAACATTTAGACATCTTTGTTAACCTAACGGATGAAGCGAAAAACGCTGAAATCATGGTTGAAAAAGAAGAAACTCAAAAAGAGAAAATGTTAGAAATGACAATTGAAGAATTAGACTTATCTGTTCGTTCATATAACTGTCTAAAACGTGCAGGAATTAATACTGTACAAGAATTAACAAATAAATCTGAACCAGAAATGATCAAAGTACGTAATTTAGGCCGTAAATCTCTAGAAGAAGTAAAAGCAAAATTACATGATCTAGGTTTAGGCTTACGTAAAGACGATTAATTTTTACGAAGGAGGGAAACCACGTGAGTTATCGTAAACTAGGACGCACATCTAGCCAACGTAAAGCGATGTTGCGTGATTTAACAACTGATTTAATCATTAACGAACGCATCGTTACGACTGAAGCTCGTGCGAAAGAAGTTCGCTCAACTGCTGAAAAAATGATCACTCTAGGAAAACGCGGTGATTTACATGCACGTCGCCAAGCTGCTGCATTCGTTCGTAATGAAGTAGCAAGTGTACGTGAAGAAAACGAAGAAATCGTTATCGAATCAGCTTTACAAAAGCTATTTAGCGATATCGCTCCTCGTTATGCAGATCGCCAAGGTGGCTACACACGTATCTTGAAGACAGAACCAAGACGCGGAGATGCTGCACCAATGGTTATCCTAGAACTAGTTTAAAATCACACTTAATAAACGGCTTGCCGTTTAGCATCACTTTGTAGATGAACTTTAAGAGTGTTATGATGTTGGAGGGCAACCTCCGAGTCTAGCTCGGCGCTACCCCCTGGAAGATTTTCAGGGGGTATGCACTCATCATAAAGTGTTTTTTTTTATCCTCGATTACCTGTCAAGACACCTTGGCCTGATGGAGGATGAAAAAAATTCGGATTTTCCATGAAAACCTTCAGAATAATTGAAATCTACCTTGTTTTTTGGTAGTGTTAGTTAGAATCACGTTGCATCAAAGTCTTCATTACACGAGAGTTATGAGTAAAATCGTGTATTCATAAAAATAAAATGGAATAGATGATGATAATTAGAATATTCATTCCGTTTCATCCTAAACATGCGTTTTACAATAAGGTCCGGAATGGTAAATGAATCTATTCATACAAGGAGTATTTATGAAACCTATTATTGAGTTAAATAATCTTACATTCAAATATCAACGAACGGATGCTCGTCCTGCTTTAGAGGATGTTTCATTATCAATTAATCAAGGCGAATGGGTCGCCATTATTGGGCATAATGGTTCAGGGAAATCAACGCTCGCAAAAACGATTAATGGCTTATTACTTCCTGAAAGTGGTTCGGTGGTTGTCGGAAATAAAGAATTAAATGAAGAGAATATCTGGTCTGTGCGTAAAATGGTCGGCATGGTGTTTCAAAATCCTGATAACCAGTTTGTTGGGGCTACAGTAGAAGATGATGTTGCATTTGGTATGGAAAACCAAGGAGTTCCTCGTGATGAAATGGTGGAACGTGTTAAAAATGCTTTAGAACAAGTACGCATGTCTAATTTTGCAACGAAAGAACCCGTACGTCTATCAGGTGGTCAAAAACAACGTGTCGCCATCGCTGGCGTTGTTGCTTTACGTCCTGATATCATTATTCTGGATGAAGCAACAAGTATGTTAGATCCAGAAGGTCGTGCAGAAGTTATTGCTACTATTAAACAAATTAAAGAAGAAAATAATTTAACGGTGCTTTCGATTACTCACGATATTGACGAAGCTGCCAATGCCAATCGTGTCTTGGTAATGCGCCAAGGAAAATTGGTTGATGAAGGAACGCCAGAAAAGATTTTTTCTGCTGGTCCAAAATTAGTAGAGATGGGCTTAGATTTGCCTTTTCCAGAAAAACTAAAACAATCATTAAAAGAGCGTGGTGTAGCTGTACCACAAAACTATTTGACTGAAGAAGGGATGGTGGACTGGTTATGGACATCCATTTTGAACAAGTAAATTTTACCTATCAACCAAAATCACCTTTTGAGCAACGTGTTTTATTTGATATTGACTTAGATATCAAGGAAGGTTCTTACACTGCGTTAGTTGGTCATACAGGAAGTGGAAAATCTACTTTATTGCAACATTTGAATGCCTTGTTAAAACCAACTGAAGGAAAAGTGTTGATTGGTGATCGGGTCATTACTCCTGAAACAAATAATAAAAATTTAAAACCTATTCGTAAAAAAGTAGGGATTGTTTTCCAATTTCCAGAAGCGCAATTATTTGAAGAAACGGTTGAGAAAGATATTGCCTTTGGACCAAAAAACTTTGGGGTTTCTGAAGAAGAAGCGAAAGTTTTGGCCAAAGAAAATCTAACATTGGTTGGTTTAGATGATAGTTATTTAGAACGTTCGCCATTTGATTTGTCAGGTGGACAAATGCGTCGGGTAGCGATTGCTGGTGTCTTGGCGATGGAACCAGAAGTATTGGTTTTAGATGAGCCGACTGCTGGTCTAGATCCACAAGGACGGAAAGAAATGATGGAAATGTTTGAACGTTTGCATCAAGAAAAAAATATCACTATTATTTTAGTCACACATTTGATGGACGATGTGGCAAACTTTGCAGATTATGTCTATGTTTTAGAAAAAGGCCGGATTGTTAAACGTGGGACGCCAGCAGAGGTTTTCCAAGATGTTGCTTGGTTGCATGAAAAACAATTGGGGGTACCCACTGCTGCGGAATTTGCACAACGCTTGATTGCTAAAGGTGTCCATTTTGATTCTTTACCACTAACAGCCGAAGCTTTGGCAGATGCTCTGTTAGCGCAAGGAGGACTTGCTCATGATGAATAAACTGATTTTAGGACGGTATATTCCCGGTGATTCATTGATTCATCGTTTGGACCCACGTACGAAATTATTAATGAGTTTTTATTTTATCGGTATTATCTTCTTTGCGAATAATTGGCAAAGCTATCTCTTTTTAACAGTCTTTACGTTATTCTGTGTCTTTTTATCAAAAGTTGATTTTGGTTTCTTTTTACGTGGTGTCAGACCCTTATTATGGTTAATTCTATTTACGGTCGCCTTACAGATGTTCTTTACTAGTGGCGGTGAAATTTATTGGCAATGGGGCATATTTCGTTTAACTGAATTTGGCATACAAAATGGGATTTTTATTTTCTGTCGTTTTGTCTTAATTATTTTTATGTCAACGCTATTAACGTTAACCACTCCCCCATTAGAATTATCTGACGCGATTGAATATATTTTGCGACCATTAAAAGCGATTAAATTTCCTGTACATGAAATTTCACTGATGTTATCGATTGCTTTACGTTTTGTCCCAACATTAATGGATGAAACTGAGAAAATCATGAATGCGCAACGGGCGCGTGGTGTAGATTTCGGTGAAGGAAATCTCGTTCAGAAAATGAAGGCGGTCGTACCGTTGCTTATTCCACTGTTTGTAAGTAGTTTTAATCGAGCAGATGATTTAGCAACAGCGATGGAAGCGAGAGGCTACCAAGGTGGCGAAGGACGCAGTAAATATCGTGTGCTTCATTGGCATACGAGAGATACAGTGACTGTGATTGTCTATGTATTTGTTACAATTGGCTTGATTTATTTAAGAAACTAATAGAACTGTGACAAAAAGACAAGTACAAAATATCCGAACTATATTTTTCTAGTTCGGATATTTTATTGTCAAAAAGTGTCATAGAATCAGTTGAAGGAGACGAAAATAATGGTGCGATACAAAGCAATTATTGCCTATGATGGCACAAATTTTAACGGATTTCAGCGTCAGTCAACCGGACGTACCGTGCAAGAAGAAGTAGAAAAAACAATTACAAAAATGGCGAATCAACGTGTGGAAATCCATGGTTCTGGGCGCACGGATGCTGGTGTTCACGCGTTAGGTCAAGTCATTCATTTTGATTTTCCGTATGAACGACCGTTAGAAAAAATGCGATTCGGTTTAGATACGCAAACACCGGATGATGTTGCGGTAAAATCAGTGGAAATTGTTGCAGATGATTTCCATTCTCGTTATTTAGTAAAAGAAAAAATTTACGAATTCCGAGTGGATATTGGGAAACCACGTAGCCCGTTTCGTCGTTTTTATGCGAGTTATTTTCCTTATGCCGTTGATGTTGCGAAAATTGAGCGTGCTTTACCGGATTTTTTAGGGACCCATGACTTTACATCATTTTGTGCGACGGGGAGTTCGGTGGAAGATAAAACGAGAACGATTTATGAAGCTAATGTCACAGTAAATGAAGCTGGCGACGAGTTGGTATTTACTTTCCGTGGTGATGGTTTCTTATACAAAATGATTCGTATTATGGTCGGAACATTGTTAAAAATTGGCAACGATCGTATGCCCGCTGATAGTATCCCAGCGATTATTGCTGGAAAAGATCGTAATTTGGCAGGACCAACAGCCCATCCAGAAGGCTTGTATTTAAAAGAAGTACGCTATTAAAAAAGGAATGGAAATCTGTTTAGATTTCCGTTCCTTTTTTGTTTAATATAGTTCTAAATATTGTTTTCTTTCCCATTCTGAAACAGATTGTTTGTATGCATCCCATTCAAAACGTTTGGAGATTAGGAAATTGTTGAAGATGTGCTCACCGAGTGCTTCTTTGACCACTTCGTCTTTACGCAGTTCTTTTAAAGCGTTGTGTAAGGTAGAAGGTAAGTCTGAAATTTTTGCTGCTGTACGCTCATCTTCGTTCATCACATAAATGTTGCTGTTAACAGCAGGTGTTGGTGTTAATTCTCTTTTCACGCCATCTAAGCCAGCTTGTAATAAAACAGCCATTGCTAAGTATGGATTAGCTGAAGGGTCCACAGAACGCAATTCTAAGCGTGTAGAAAGTCCGCGTGATTCAGGGACACGAATCAATGGTGAACGGTTTCTACCTGACCAGGCAACGTAAACAGGTGCTTCATATCCTGGCACTAGACGTTTGTAAGAGTTGACTGTTGGGTTACAAATAGCTGTATAGGCACGTGCGTGTTCTAATAGTCCAGCTAAAAATTGATACGCAGTCGTGCTTAATTCCATGTCGTTTTCTGGATCGTAAAAGGCATTGTCATCGCCTTTGAATAAAGACATATTACAATGCATCCCTGAACCGTTAATACCGTATAAAGGTTTTGGCATAAAGGTTGCGTGTAGGCCGTGTTTTCTAGCAATTGTTTTCACAACTAGTTTGAATGTTTGAATGTTATCGCAAGCTTCTAAGACGTTTGCGTATTTAAAGTCGATTTCATGTTGTCCTGGAGCAACCTCATGGTGAGAAGCCTCTACTTCAAAGCCTAGGCTTTCTAATTCTAGTACGATATCGCGACGGCAGTTCTCACCTAAATCAGTTGGCGCGAAATCGAAGTAACCACCTTGGTCGTTTAAGTCGGTAGTAATTTCTCCATGCTCGCTTAATTTAAATAAGAAGAATTCTGGTTCTGGTCCTAAGTTAAAGGAAGTGAAACCAAGTGATTCCATATCTGCCAAAGCACGTTTTAAGTTGCCGCGAGGATCGCCAGCAAAAGGGGTACCATCAGGATTGTAAATATCACAAATTAAACGGGCAACTTTTCCATGTTCGCTTTCCCATGGAAAAATCATCCAGGTACTTAAATCTGGATAAAGATACATATCACTTTCTTCAATACGTACGAAGCCTTCAATTGAAGAACCATCGAACATCATCTTATTATCCAATACTTTATCTAACTGACTGATTGGAACTTCTACATTTTTTATTACGCCAAGAATATCGGTAAACATTAAACGTAAAAAGCGGACATTTTCTTTTTTGGCAATTTCTTTAATTTCGGCTACGGTATTGCTCGTTTTGGTCATAGTATCCCATCCTTTTTTATTAATCGTCATCGTTAAGTAGTAAGTTGAAGGAAGTCACTGAAAAAGTTGGTTTTCCTCGTTTCAGTGCGCTCCGTTCAATTTATATTGGAACTATACCAATTATTTTTTTACTTGTCAATCGTTTATGTTAGAAAATGTAACATAAAACAATATTTTTTTTAAATTGATAATGATTCTCACTTCTGAAAACAGGGGTCCCCTTGTTTTATTAAAAAACGATGTGATATAATCTAACATAATTAAAAACCGAAAAGTTTTCGCGGTTATTTTTCAGAATATTCAGAAGAAGGTGGTTTTATGAAAAGCGAAACAATGAAACAAACAATGTATAGTCCTAGTTTTGAAAAAGATGCTTGTGGCATGGGTTTTATTGCGCAAAGAGATGGAAAAGCTTCAAGAAAATTAATCGATTATGCGTTGATGATGTTGGAACGTATGAATCATCGTGGAGGAACTGGAGCAGAAGCCGATACGGGCGATGGTGCCGGAATTTTAATGGCGATGCCTGATCGCTTCTTTCGAAAAGAAGCATTGCATGCGGGTATTCATTTACCGCCAGCATCAGAATATGCTGTAGCAATGTTGTTTTTACCAAAAGATAAAGCAGAAAAACGTGTATTACAACAAGCAATGACCAAAGATATTTCAGCCGCTGGATTTCGTGTGTTATGGGAAAGAGAGGTGCCGTACGCCTTTTATCAATGTGGGCCTGGTGCACAAAAGGTGATGCCAAGCTTTGTGCAATTATTTATTGAAAAACCAATCGATGTAAAAGCGGGTAGACAGTTCGAAGACCAGCTATACCATTTGCGAAGAAACCTCGAAAAAAGCTATCAAGCCGATGAATTATCGATTTGTAGTTTATCTAGTCAAACGATTGTGTATAAGGGAATGTTACACGCGTATCAAGTCGGCTTATTTTTCACAGACTTACAAGACCCTGAAATGGAAACGAGTATTGCATTGACGCATTCTCGTTTTTCCACCAATACCTTTCCCAGTTGGAATCGCGCACAGCCTTTTCGCTTTTTAGCGCACAATGGTGAAATCAATACCTTACGTGGAGCAGAAAATTGGATGCACAGTCATCAAATTGAAATGTATGATGAAGAAAACTCTGATTCGGCTAAATTAGAGAACTGTTTAGAATATTTGTATCGCAATGGCCGAGACATTCCCCATTCTTTGATGATGATGGTTCCGGAAGCTTGGTCGAAAACGGCAAATTTATCTGAAGAATTAATAGCATTTAATGAATACAATGCTAGCTTTATGACACCTTGGGATGGACCGGCTGCATTATGTTTTACAGATGGTAAGATGGTTGGTGCGACTTTAGATCGTAATGGGTTGCGCCCATCAAGATATTGGATCACGGAAGAAGGGTTAGTCGTTGTCGCTTCAGAATCAGGCGTAGTGGATTTACCTGCGTCAACAATCATTGAAAAAGGCGTATTGGGGCCAGCGAATATGTTTTTAGTGGATACCACTACTGGAAAAATTCATCATAACAAAGAAATTAAAGCGCATTATGCCAATGCGCACCCTTACCGTAAATGGCTAGACAAACAATTGCTTTCTTTAGAAACCTTATCTGAAGTAACCGCAAATTCTGCATTTACAGACGGTGATATGCTGACATTGTGGAAAATGTTTGGTTATACAGATGAAATGATTCGGACATTGATTATTCCTATGGCAGAAAACGGCGAAGAACCGGTTGTTTCGATGGGATTTGATTCACCTTTAGCAGTATTGAGTGAACAACCTCAATCTTTATTCACGTATTTTAAACAACAATTTGCGCAAGTTACCAATCCACCGATTGATGCGATTCGTGAAAAGATGGTTATTGGTACGGAATTGTTTTTAGGACGCGATGGTGAAATTGAAAAAGATAGTGCCCAAAATTGTCAAAAATTAAAAATTAATAGTCCGATTTTAACGACCAGTGATTTCTTAAAAATTCAACAATTAAAACGAAAACATCAGAAAACGGCGACTCAATCAGTTTTATATGCATATTCAGAGACCAAACAAAATGGCTTGTATCACGCGTTAGATACGTTATTTCGAGAAGCCGAAGCAAAGATTGATCAAGGCGCTACTATTCTGATTTTATCGGATAGAAATGCGACGAAAGGGAAACGTCCGATTCCTATGCTATTAGCAGTGTCGGGTCTTTATAATTATCTAGTAAGACAGCGCAAAGGCGCCAAAGCCTCAATTGTTGTAGATACGGCCGAAGTTTGTGAGATTCACCATTATGCGACGTTAATTGGGTACGGTGCTAGTGGAATTCATCCATATGGTGCATATGCAACGCTCAACTATTTTGGGTTAGAGGAAAAAGTGGAGCAGTATCGTCAAGCCTGTGAGAAAGGCATCATTAAAATTATGTCACGGATGGGCATTTCGACGGTAGCTGGTTACCATGGTGCCCAATTGTTTGAAGTAGTCGGTATTTCTAAAGACGTAACGGACAAATATTTTACCGGAACGGTCTCACGAATTGGTGGTTTATCGCTGGCTCAAATTGAAAAAGAATATAGTTTACGTTATGAAGCGGCCTTTGGTGAAAAAAGTCAGGATTATTTGCCATCAGGTGGTAGTTTCCAATACAAAGCGGATGGGGAACATCATTTATATAACCCAACAACGATTTATAATTTCCAAAAAGCTGTGCGGACGAATGATTATCAACTATATAAAAAGTATGCCGCACAAATGGATCATGAAGCACTAGAAAATCCTACAACATTACGTGCGATGTGGATGTTTAAAAAGGCTAGACCATCGATTTCACTAGATGAAGTTGAACCAGCTACCACGATTGTGAAACGGTTTAAAGTTGGAGCGATGTCCTATGGTTCTTTAAGTGAGGAAGCACATAAATGTATTGCTGAAGCGATGAATAGTATTGGTGCAAAATCAAATTGTGGAGAAGGGGGCGAACACCGCGAACGCTTCAAAGTGCAACCTGATGGTAAAAATTATAATAGTAAAATTAAACAAGTTGCCTCAGGACGTTTTGGGGTAAATACAGAATATTTGATGAGTGCGGAAGAATTACAAATCAAAATGGCGCAAGGCGCAAAACCTGGTGAAGGGGGACAATTACCTGCGAATAAAGCTTTTCCGTGGGTCGCAGAAATTCGGGGTTCCACACCAGGTGTGCAGCTAATTTCACCGCCACCCCATCATGATATTTATTCGATTGAGGATTTAGCGCAATTAATTTATGACTTAAAAACAGTGAACCCTTATGCCAAGATTAATGTCAAATTGGTTTCTAGTACAGGAGTCGGAACGATTGCTACAGGTGTTGTTAAAGCCGGTGCGGATGTCGTAGTTATTTCCGGATATGATGGTGGAACGGGTGCTTCGCCACGAACCGCCGTCCGCGATGCGGGATTGCCATGGGAAATGGGTTTAGCTGAAGCGCACCAAACTTTGCTGATGAATAATTTACGCCAACGAATGACATTGGAAACGGATGGAAAGTTAATGACTGGTCGTGATATTGCAGTAGCTGCCTTATTAGGGGCCGAGGAATATAGTTTTGCGTCCTTACCATTGGTTGCTATCGGCTGTGTGATGATGCGTGTTTGTAGTTTAAATACCTGTCCGGTCGGAATTGCTACCCAAAATCCTGCTTTGCGTAAATTCTTTGCCGGCAAACCAGAACACATTGTCAATATGATGATGTATCTAGCGGAAGATTTGCGGGAAGTAATGGCAGAGTTAGGGTTTAAAACAATTGACGAAATGATTGGTCATGCGGAATGTTTGGTGCCACGTTTTGTTGCCAAAGGAAAAGCCAAGTCATTAGATTTCTCGAAAATGATTGGTCAGGAGTTAGGCATTGCTCGTAAGACGATTGATCCATTTTTAGAAAAACGACAATGGAAAGAATTGGATACGTATGCGCAAGCCGCGATTGAAGCAGAACAACCAACGATTGTACACCAGCCAATCAATAATGTGCAGCGAACAGTTGGGGCACGGATGGGTGGTTGGCTTGCGGAACGCTTTGGCAATTATACGCTAGAACCGGGCTTGCTCCGCTATACGTATACAGGTATTGCTGGTCAAAGTTTTGGCGCATTTACAGTTCAAGGAATGGAGCTAAAACTTATTGGTGAGGCCAATGATTATGTTGCTAAAGGCTTGAGTGGCGGTCGTTTGATTATTGTACCACCGGCTGATGCGGGTTACGATGTGGAAAATTCAACCATTGTAGGGAATGTGGCTTGTTTTGGTGCGAATCGAGGAGAAGCTTATTTTAGAGGAGTGGCCGGTGAGCGATTCTGTGTTCGAAATAGTGGCGCCAAGGTTGTCGTTGAAGGCGTGGGAGATCATGGTTGTGAGTATATGACGGGTGGAACTGTTGTTATTTTAGGGAAAACTGGCCGGAATTTCGGCGCAGGAATGTCTGGCGGTGTTGCGTATGTCTATGATCCTGAAAATCAATTTGCTGAAAAATGCAATTTGGAAATGGTTGAGCTGTATCGCGTCGGAGAGACGTCCGATGACCAACAATTAAGAACGTTAATTGAACAACATTTTCAATATACGGATTCGTTGAAAGCCGCCGAAATTTTACAAGACTGGGAAGCAACAAGTCGACATTTTGTCAAAGTCTATCCACGCGAATACCATCGTATGGTTGAAGCGACCAACGAGATGCGTCGCGCAGGTTTTTCAGAAGAAGAAGTCTTAACAAAAGCATTTGAATCAGTTGTCGGCACACAATTATCGATTCCAGTTGGAAAGGAGTGAGTGAAAAATGGCAGATCCATTTGGTTTCTTAAAATATCCCAAAAAAGAAAATCCGTATCGTGAGGTGGAGGAACGTATTCTTGATTGGCATGAATTACAAACGCCTTTACCAGAAGAAGAACGCCAAGAACAAGCGGCACGTTGTATGAACTGTGGCATTCCTTTTTGTCATACCGGCTCCTTTTATGGGGGCCAACGAGCAGTTTCAGGGTGTCCCAACGATAATCTTATTCCAGAGTGGAACGATTTGGTATTCCAAGGGCGTTATAAAGCCGCTTTTGAACGGCTAGCACGGACGAATCCATTGCCAGAAATGACCGGACGTGTCTGTCCGGCACCTTGTGAGAAAGGATGTACTGAAGCCTTAAATGGCGAGGGCGTCGCCATTCATGACAATGAACGGTTTATTATTGATACCGCATTTGAGAATGATTGGGTGAGAGAATCTGGTGTTCCAACCGAAGAAAAAACGGGTTTTAAAGTTGCAGTGGTTGGAAGTGGGCCAGCAGGTTTATCGGCTGCGTGGCGTTTAAATCAACTAGGGCATCAGGTGACTGTTTATGAACGTAGCGATCGTTTTGGTGGTTTGTTGATGTACGGTATTCCGAATATGAAATTAGATAAAGACATTGTCCAACGACGTATTGATTTGATGGCAGATTTAGGTATTGAATTTATTGCCAATACCGAAATTGGACGAGATATTTCCGCCGAAGAATTGCAAGAAATGTATGACCGTGTATTGCTTGCAACCGGGGCAAGTGTCCCTCGTGATTTAAAAATTCCTGGACGTGAATTAGAAGGGGTGCGTTTTGCGGTTGATTATTTAACAGAAGCTACCAGAGATGTCTTAAAACACGGCAAACAAGCGACAAGTCGTAAACTAGAAGGGAAACATGTGATTGTCATTGGCGGAGGTGATACGGGCAATGACTGTATCGGTTCGGCTGTTCGCCAAGGTGCGGCGTCTGTTCGCCAATTAGAAATTACGCCTGAACTACCGGGGCAACGACAAGCGACGAATCCTTGGCCGGAATATCCGATGACCAGTCGTCAAGGGTATGGACAAGCCGAAGCGACATTTTTATACAAAGCACCACTTACTACGTATGCTACAGCGACAAGTGCTTTCATTGGTGCCGAACGTGGGCAATTAATCGCCATTGAAACAGTGGAAGTGGGGCCGGATTTCCAACCAATTGAAGGAACGAAAAAAGTGTTAAAAGCAGATTTAGTCTTATTGGCAATGGGATTTTTAGGACCAGAAAATGCATTGTTTGATGCCTTTGCAGTCGAAGAAATTTACGATGACTATACCACAAATAATGAGCGTGTCATGGTTGCTGGTGATGCCAGACGTGGCCCTAGTTTAGTTATTTGGGGCATTCGTGAAGGTCGTCTCGCTGCCGAAAAGTTAGATGAATCATTACGTGCATTAAGCTACCAATAAAATAAAAAAACTGTTGGCAAAGTTGCCAACAGTTAGTCAACGAACAGCGTTATCTTATGCTGTTCGTTTTTTTGTGTAATAACGATTAAAGACGACGAACAAACCAATACAAATCACAAAAAGGAAAGCGCCGGCTACAAAGCCTGGTGGTAAGTAAGTCAATTTAATTTCATGGGTTCCTTCAGGAATATTTAAGCTGACAAATGCATCTTGGAACGCATCAATTGTTACTTTTTTTCCATCTAATGTTGCGTGCCATCCTTGGTCATAAGGAATAGTCGTAATCAACTGTTGCTCTGTATCAGTAGTAATCGTGCCTTTTGCACTACGTTTGCCAGTGGTCAGTTCTACACTTTGGTCACGAATGGTATCAATTGCTCGTTGATACGCTTGTGTATCTAAGGTGACTACTTGTGGGTGTTGGAATGAAACTTCTTTGGTTCCATAAAAACTTGCTGTAAATTGCACTGTCGTTGGAACGTCATAATAACCTAAATTATAATATTGTCCATTAATCCCAATTTGGGTTTTACGTGATTCGCCATTGACGGTCACGGTGGCTGTTGAACTTTCTAGCTGTGCAAAATTGGTTGGATACAAGCTTAAATAGGCTTGTGAATGCGCAGGAACTGTGACTTGCCACGTCACTTCTTTAGCTACATTACTAGCTTCTTCGGTGAATTTTGTATGGTTGCCTTGTTCAGTGATTTTTGTATTTTTAGAACCAACCAAAGAAATTGGGTAGAAATGGAAATAGCGTTCATCTAAGTGGGCTAAACCATTTAACAAGTTGGTTTGACTACCTAAATTATCATTCTCATATTGCTCAATCTCTTTAATTGACGGGTCAGCTAAAAAGGCTAATGGTAATGCGTTTTGGTTTTCGTACAGTTGATAGGCACCACTTGTTCCAACTTGAGAAAACCCATATTTTTCGACATCTTGTTTGGCGATATTGTATTTGACAGCCATCAAACTATCCATTAGCACCGTATTATTCGGGTAACGAATATTTAAATTTGTCCCGCGTGAACGGAAACCAAGTTGATTTAAGTAACTGGATGAATGACGATTGCGAATCGAAGAAAACAAACCAATCCCATTGTACCCATAATTAATGCTATCGTTTGAAGAAACTGGATCAAGATTTTCCAAACGATAAAAGCTATCGTTTTCTTTTTTCGTTTGGTTGACGAGCGTTTTAATATCTTTAAATGGTTCGGTATATAAACTACGAGAAGCATAATTCCAATCATCTAAAATACCATGAACCATGCCATTGGTATTTAACGCCATTTCCAATGAAACAAATAATAATGTAAATAAAGCAAAGCGCTTTTTGGTAAAGAAACCACCTTGATAAAAGGCAATCACCAAACTATACACAATTAAAAAGACAATGGTTAATACAAATGACGTCAGCGTAAGATAGTCATAACTTCCCTCTGGTATAAATCCGTAGGCTAATCCAAACATGACAATCCACGTTAAGACAATGCCCAACATGGTGCCGCGGTCTTGCTCTTTAAATTGTTCCCAACCATATCCCGCAAGCATCACAATTAAAAATGAGAGTAAATAGGCATAACGGAATAAAAACATATTGGGCGCGTGCATGCCATGCCAAAATAAATTAAGCGGTGTAATATAGAAACTAGCCATTAAAATAGCAAAGATACCTAGATAAAGCAGTTTATTTTTCCAAGGAATAGCACGTGAGACAAAATAAAGCGTACAAAACAGTAACGGTAGTAATCCGACAAAAATAAACGGAATGGAACCATATTTGGTGGTATCATAGACGCCAATCATATTTTTAATGAAGAAATCTAACCAACTTGTTGCGGCAGTTTTGAAGGTGGTGATTTGTGTTAGTTCTTCCCCATTGGTTCGTAAATCTAAAACAGCCGGTAGGATAATAATCATCGATGCGCCACCAGCTAAAAGTGAGGTAATCCCATATGGAATAATCCGTTTTTTATACGTGTGCCATTGACTAAGGAGACGGGCGATAAAATAAAGAACGGAAAAAATACCAATCATAAAACCCATGTAAAAACTAGAGAAAAACAACATAAAGTAACTAACAAATAAGAGTTTAGGTTTGCCTTCATCTAATAGTCGATTGATTCCCCAGATAATTAATGGCAGGTAAACAAATGCGTCTAGCCACATAATTAATTCTGAATGGGCTGTGACAAAAGACATTAATGCATAACAAATGGCTAACGTCACATGATGCCACTGATTTAACTTAAACGTGTGTTTGGCATAAAACCAGAAGGCTAAGCCAGCACTACCAATTTTAAGTAAGGTCAAAAAATACAGTGCATCGGGCATCCATTGATTCGGAAAAAAGAGCAGGAGCGGTGTAAAAAAGCCTCCGACATAATAAGAAATTAATGCAAGATAATTCAACCCTAAGGAAGCATGCCACGTATAAAAAATACTTTGTTTTCCTAGTAAAACATTTCGAAAACTCGCGTGGAAATTAGAAAATTGCGAAAATGCATCACTTGCTAACACACTTCGACTACTCCCAGGAAAAATGCCAATGGTCAAATAGATAATTGCCATTAACAGCAAGGGAATAAAGAAACTTGCGAGCATGTAGGTCTTATTTTGTTTACAAAACGCTTTGATCGTTGCCAAGAAAATTGCCTCCTAACATGGAATAAAATTTTTGCTTTAAGTGTAACATAGAATCAAAAGAAGTCACAAAAATAGCTGTAACAAAGCTATTTTTTTATGAAAAATATATGTTATGATACAAAAAATGAAAGGAGCCGACCATGTCACGAGCAGAGCAAGCAATATTTACCAATATGTGTATGATTGAAAATGAAAAAGGACAGATTTTGATTCAAGATCGTCAAAAAGCAAATTGGCCGGGTGTGACTTTTCCGGGTGGACATGTCGAAAAAGGCGAATCTTTTTGTGCGTCGGTCATTCGAGAAGTCAAAGAAGAAACCGGCTTAGTAATTTCAAATCCAGTGTTATGTGGTGTGAAGCAATTTCAAACACGCCATCACGAACGATATGTGGTATTTTTTTATCGCGCAAAAGCTACTGGAGTCCTACAAGCATCACGTGAAGGGGCGGTTTTTTGGATTGAAAAAGCCGACTTGACCAACTATGTTTTAGCTGAAGATTTTTTAGCGATGTATCAGGTTTTTGTAGATGATACATTGTCCGAATTTTATTATGATGAACACGAGCACGTACATTTATTGTAACGAAATCCCTATGGAAACCGGATTCCATGGGGATTTGTTAGTTGATGACAATCACTTGTTGGGAAATACGATCATATTTTTTGAGATAATTTCTGGCTTTTTCGGGATTTTTTTGCATTTTTTCGAGAGTTTCAAGATTTTTACTCGAGACAACGACACCCACAACATTATCAGGTTTGACTTTTTCAAAGGGAATAAAAGCGAGATAGCTAAAGGGATCGTCTTCAATATTTTGCGTGGTTTCTGTGTAAGGTTCACCAGTGTCTGCTTTTACTAGTCGAATCGCTAAAGATGGGTGGTCTTCACTTGTTGTGAAAGTCAGATGATAGATTTGTTCTGTGTAACTAACAAAAGGGACTGTATTCAAACTTGGCGTTTCGTGCGCGCTTCTGAAAGAACGATTATTCAGATAGATGTCTTGCTCTTTCGGGCGCTTGATTTCATACGTAAAAACTGTTGCTTGTTCACTTGGCAAGCGTGTGACATCAGTGGATTCTTTAGGTGTGGACGACAAATAGAAAAAGATTCCTCCACAAATCAATACCGCTACAATAATGAATCCCCAAATAATTTTTTTCATTTTCTCACTCCTCTACAATGAATAGCATGCTTTATTTTATTATATGCTGTGAATGTAAAGGTTTCCAATCGGAGGCGATAAAAAAGCAAAGGAAAATTCCTTTGCTTAATGTTTTTCTCGTAATGCTAATGGTTTATCTAAGATTTCTTTGTAAATCATTGCATTTACCAGTTGTTTTTTCGGTAAAACGCTCGCTGTTTTAGTTTTGACTGGTGTTGTTTTTACTTTCGGTTGTGTTTTAACTGTCGTTGGTTGAACACGTACCGGTTGTGCTGGTTGTTTTTGTTGCTGTAATTGTTGCAATCGCTGTTTCGTTTGCTCTTGTTTGGCTTTTTCGGCTGCCGTTAATTGCCGTTTTTGAACCGTTTGTTGATTGCGTTTTTGCTTTTGTTGTTCTTCTTGATAGGCAGCTTGGAATTCATCTTTCATTTGTTGGATGAAGCCTTTGTTGGACGTTTTCGTTGTGGTGTGCTGTCCGGCACGCATCGTTTGTCCACTTTGTTGCTGCTGTTTTTTTCGCTGGTCGTTTCTTGCTTTTCTAGCAAACGACACGAATAAAATGAAAAGAAGTAACGGTCCAAAACTAAAAATAAATTGGATGATTAACGCAAAGATACTATACATAGCGATCACGCTTCTTCGTCGGGTTGCTCAGCCTGCTCAGAAATTGCTGCTCTCATTTCGGTATCGGCATTAATGTTTTGCATTTTGTAATAATCCATAACACCTAAGTTACCGCTACGTAATGCTTCGGCCATTGCCAAGGGAACTTCGGCTTCGGCTTCCACCACTTTAGCACGCATTTTTTGAACTTCGGCGCGCATTTCTTGCTCTTGGGCAACCGCCATTGAGCGGCGTTCTTCGGCTTTCGCTTGGGCAATATTTTTATCGGCTTCGGATTGGTCTGTTTGTAATTCAGCCCCAATGTTACGACCGACATCAACATCGGCAATATCAATCGATAGGATTTCAAAGGCAGTTCCTGAATCTAATCCTTTTTTCAAGACTGTTTTTGAAATGGAATCTGGGTTTTCTAACACATCAGAATGTTTTGCGGAAGAACCAACAGTGGTAACAATCCCTTCACCGACACGGGCGATGATTGTATCTTCACCGGCACCACCGACTAAGCGTTCAATATTGGCACGAACGGTTACTTTGGCTTTTACGATAATTTCAATTCCGTTTTTCGCAACGGCTGCAATTTTGGGTGTTTCGATGACTTTCGGGTTAACCGATACTTGCACCGCTTCGAACACGTCACGACCTGCTAAATCGATGGCAGCTGCTTGTTCGAATTCCAAATCAATGTTGGCGCGTTGTGAAGCGATTAGTGCGTCAATTACGCGGTTTACATTCCCACCAGCTAAATAGTGTGCTTCCAATTCATTGGTTGATAACACTAAACCAGCTTTTGTCGCTTTGATTAATGGTTGAATAATTTTTTGTGGATTAACTCTTCGCAAGCGCATCCCAATTAATGTACCGATGCTGACTTTTACGCCTGAAAAATAGGCAGTAATCCATAATCCTACGGGGACAAAGCGTAAAAATAGCGCGAGGGCAAATAAAATGACAACCGCTAAAATAACTAACCCGATATAACTGCTTCCTGTATCTGAAATATACATACTATTCATCACCTTTCTGTTTGTAACTACGAACTAAAATTTTTGTTCCTTGAATTTTTTCGATGACAATCGGTTCATCCATTGAAATTAGCCCTTCTGTACTTAAGACATCGTACGTTGGACTATCTTCTCCGCCAAATGTTGCTTTGCCTGAAGGACGAAGGGGTGTTTTTGACACACCGACCAATCCGGGATGCAAGATGACGGCATGTTCTTCTGCTTTTTCTTCATTTTGTGCTTGTAAGTTAGTATTCAACACTAATTTGTTGATTCCAGCTAATGAATAACCGCGACGAACCAAATAGATAATCACGGCAGTTGAAATGACAACGGACATACTTAAATCGCGAATGGTTTGGAAAATATCACCAATCGTATAATATAACCCGCCGATGACTAATGCCGCACCTAATATGCCGACAAAGCCAAAACCAGGAATTAAGATTTCAAATACGATAAGAAGTAATCCTAGTGTAAACAGAAGCAAGGGCACCCAATTTTCGATTCCAACGACATCGAAATAAAAGTAGAAACTGACAAGAGTGACAAGAGTTCCTGTTTTTGTCCATGGTGTTAGTAGGGCGCAGATAATCCCTAAAAATCCGATGGCAAGTAGCAAACCTTCCATAACATAACCTCCTGTATTTATTTGTGTTTCTAATTATAATGATAACATCTTATGAAGCACTTGTCATATCGAACCGTACAGGAAGACAATAAAAAAGCAAGACCTACAAACGATTATTCGTTTGTAGGTCTTGCTTTTTAAGATAGAAAAAAACCGCTCGTAGTCGAACGGTTGGTCAATTGTGTTTAATTAAACGCGCTCAACTTTTCCAGATTTCAAAGCACGAGTTGAAACCCAAACTTTTTTAGGTTTTCCGTCGATTAATACGCGAACTTTTTGCAAGTTAGGTTTAACAGTACGTTTTGAAGCGTTCATTGCGTGAGAACGGTTATTACCACTTGATGTTTTACGACCAGTAAAGTAGCAAACTTTTGCCATTGTTTATTTCCTCCTTTGCCTTGATGTTGGAGCGCTAAAAATCGGCTCATACTGTATGAATTTATCACAAATTTCATCTCTTTGCAAGTATATTTTCCTTCATTCATTGACTTTTTTGTAAGAACATTGTAAATTAAACAAGGTTATAAAGCTATTTTTTAATGGATGTATTGTTCATATCCATTTAACAGCGCTCTTCTTTTAATTGTAGGGTAGCTATGTTAGAATATTGTAGAAGAAAATAGACCAATAGTCTGTTAAGGAGGCTTTATCATGGCTGTAAAAATTAAAACGTCATCTGGAACAATTGAAATTACCAATGAAGTAATCGCAACGGTTGTTGGTGGTGCTGCAACGGATGTATTCGGAATTGTAGGCATGGCAAGTAAAAATCAAATCAAAGATAATATCAATGAAATTTTACGTAAAGAAAATTACGCTCGTGGCGTTGTTGTACGTCAAGAAGAAAATGGCATTGCGGTCGATGTTTACACAATCGTCAGCTACGGAACAAAAATTTCGGAAGTATCTCGTAATGTGCAAGAAAAAGTAAAATACAATCTCGAAACAATGTTAGGTGTCGTAGCAAATTCAGTTAACGTCTTTGTTCAAGGTGTACGTGTATTGCCTGATTAGTAGGCAGACAACAAGCTGAGTATTCAGCGGTTGATCTTAAGGAGGATTTATCAGTGAAAGTAACGAATATTAGCGCAGGGCAGTTCCAAGAAATGGTTCAAGCTGGCGCCAATCGTCTACAAACAAATGCAGAATTCGTCAATTCATTAAATGTATTCCCAGTTCCCGATGGTGATACTGGTACGAATATGAACTTGTCAATGACAAGTGGAGCAAAAGCTGTAGCCGATTCAACTTCTGACAAAGTTGGAGAATTAGCGAACCATTTATCAAAAGGATTATTAATGGGCGCGCGTGGGAACTCTGGCGTTATATTATCTCAATTATTCCGTGGATTTGCCAAACAAATTCCGACAGTGGATACATTAAATGCCGAAGATTTGGCAAAAGCATTTACACATGGGGTCGAAACTGCCTATAAAGCAGTAATGAAACCTGTTGAAGGAACAATTTTAACGGTTGCGCGTGTTGCAGCAGAATTTGGTGAGAAAAAAGCTGCTGAAACTGACGACTGTGTGGAAGTAATGACTGCAGTGGTAACTGGTGCAAAACGTGCTTTAGCCAAAACACCTGATTTATTACCAGTTTTAAAAGAAGTTGGCGTTGTCGATAGTGGTGGACAAGGTCTACTATTTATCTATGAAGGTTTCTTAAGTGTCTTGAACGGCGAATATGTGGTAGAAGACAATTTTGTGACACCAGCTGCAATGGACGAAATGGTGAATGCCGAACATCACCGTAGCGTGCAAGGCCAATTAGCGACTGAAGATATTACATTTGGTTACTGTACAGAAATCATGGTGAAAATTGGTGAAGGTCCAACCGTGGATAGCGAATTTGACTATGAAACATTCCGTAACTACTTAAACGAATTAGGCGATTCTTTATTAGTTGTGAACGACGATGAAATCATCAAAGTTCATGTGCATACCGAATATCCTGGTGAAGTAATGAATTATGGCCAAAAATTTGGTTCATTAGTGAAAGTGAAAGTGGACAATATGCGTCTACAACACGAAACTATTTTAGAAAATGAAGCGCCACAAGCACCAAAACCACGTACGCCATACGCGATTATTGCGATTGCTGCAGGTAGCGGTGTACAAGAGCTATTTACGAGCTTAGGCGCATCTTATGTCATCAGCGGGGGACAAACAATGAACCCAAGTACTGAAGACATTCTAAAAGCAATTGCTGAGGTGAATGCTGATCAAGTGATTGTCTTACCAAATAACAAAAATATTTTCATGGCGGCGGACCAAGCAGCAGAAGTGGCGGACATTCCTGTGGTCGTTGTGCCATCTCGTACAATTTCTCAAGGAATGACAGCGATGTTGGCTTTCAACGAGCAAGCGTCATTAGATGAAAATAAAGAAGCGATGACAGAAATGTTAGCGAGCGTAGTGAGTGGTTCAATTACGCATGCAATTCGTGATACTGCTATTGATGGTATCGACATTAAAAAAGGCGACTTCTTAGGCATGATTGATGGTAAAATTGTGGTTTCAAAAGCCGATTCATTTGCTGTTTCAATGGAAACATTGGAAAAAATGATGAATGAAGAGACAGAAATTATCACAATTATCATCGGTGACGAAGGCTCACAAGAAGAAGCTGAAAAAATGGAAAAAGCGTTACTTGAAATCGATGGCGATTTAGAAATCGAAATTCATACCGGGGATCAACCTGTGTATCCATACCTATTCTCAGCAGAATAAAACATAGACGATTTGCGTATATTTACTTAGTGAGTGCGCAAAATATAACGAAAAGAAAGCTTGGTCAATTCACTTTGGACCAAGCTTTTTTTAGAAGAAAGGAGGACGTACGATGTTGCAAGAATCTGTTCGTGTATTAGCCGGAGTAGGAGAAAAACGTGCCAAAGATTTAGCTGATTTGGGTATCGAAACGGTCGGCGATTTGATGGCGTACTATCCTTTTCGTTATGATGATATCCAAGAAAGACGACTCGCAGAAATTCAAGACCAAGAAAAAGTGACGATAAAAGGACTTGTTGTTTCGCCACCAGTGGTCAGTCGCTTTGGATACAAAAAAACACGCCTCCAATTTCGAATGATGCAAGACCGCGATGTGTTTAGTGTGTCTTTTTTTAATCAACCCTATTTAAAAGATAAAATTGTCGTATCAGAAGATATTGCTGTCTATGGGAAATGGGATGCAAAACGCAAAACCTTAACAGGTATGAAAGTTCTCGGTAGTAATAGTGAAGGCGATTTTGCCCCTATTTATCATGTCAATAAAGCTGTACGCCAGACGACGCTGATTGATTTAATTACGAAAGCTTTTGCACAATTTGGCGATGAGATTGAAGAGAATTTACCAATTTCTTTAGTTGATAAGTATCGCTTATTGTCACGCAAAGAAGCGATGTATGCGATGCATTTCCCACGCAATCCAGACCATCATCATCAAGCCAAACGTCGGATCGTTTTTGAAGAATTTTTCTTATTCCAAATGAAAATTCAAGGTTTGAAAAAAGCGGAAAAAGCAGAAAGTAATGGCATTGCTGTCTTGTATGATATTGACCGATTAAAAGAGTTTACGCAAGGACTGCCGTTTGAGTTAACGGGTGCTCAAAAACGAGTAACCAATGAAATTTGTCGTGATTTACGTAGCCCGAAACATATGCAGCGCTTGTTGCAAGGAGACGTTGGCAGCGGGAAAACCGTGGTAGCAGCCATTGCTTTGTACGCGACCGTCACAGCAGGTTTTCAAGGAGCGCTGATGGTGCCGACAGAAATTCTAGCGCAGCAACACATGGAGAGTTTAAACCAACTCTTTCATCCTGATGAGGTGCGCGTGGCGTTGTTAACAGGTTCAACTAAAACCAAAGAACGTCGTGAAATTTTAGCCGATTTGGTGAATGGTGACATTGATATTATCGTGGGAACACATGCTTTAATTCAAGAAGGCGTGGACTTTGCAAACTTAGGATTAGTGATTACCGATGAACAACATCGTTTTGGAGTGAATCAACGACGCGTATTACGTGAAAAAGGGTTTCAACCAGATGTGTTGTTTATGACAGCTACACCAATTCCACGTACCTTAGCAATTACCGCCTATGGTGAGATGGATGTTTCGATCATTGACGAAATGCCGGCAGGACGTATTCCAGTCGAAACACGTTGGATTCGTCCCCCACAGTTGCCACAAGTATTGGAATGGACGTACCAAGAATTGAATGCGGGCCATCAGATGTATGTTATTTGTCCGTTAATCGAAGAATCAGAAACGTTGGATGTTCAAAATGCCGTAGCCATTTATGAGGAATTACAAGCTTATTTTGCGCCGAAATTTACCGTGAGTTTATTGCATGGCAAGATGAAAAATAGCGAAAAAGATGCCATTATGGAGACATTTAAAACGAATGATAGCCAAATTTTGGTTTCAACAACCGTCATTGAAGTTGGTGTCAATGTACCTAATGCTACCATGATGTTAATTATTGATGCGGATCGTTTTGGTTTGGCACAATTGCATCAGCTACGAGGTCGTGTGGGACGTGGGGCAGAAGCTTCGTATTGTGTTCTAGTGGCAAATCCCAAAAATGAAACCGGCAAAGAACGGATGAAAATCATGACAGAAACGACAAATGGTTTTGTCGTCAGTGAAAAAGACTTGGAGCTCCGCGGTCCGGGAGAAGTTTTTGGCTTCCGTCAATCAGGCTTACCGGAATTTGCTGCGGCTGATTTAGTCACCGATGCGCACATTTTAGAAGTGGCACGGAAAGAAGCACAAGCACTCTGGAAAATGGAGAATTGGGAAATTTTACCTGAGTATACCGCTCTAGCAACCTACTTAGAAAAAGAGGGCGAAAATCAATTTTTTGATTAGCTGTTATGATATACTAGGAAACGAATAAAGGAAGGAGTGCTACACACATGAAAATTGCTGTTGATGCCATGGGTGGCGACAACGCCCCTCAAGCCATTGTAGAAGGTGTCATGTTAGCGAAAAAAGAATTTTCCGATATTGAGTTTTTACTCTACGGAAAAGAAGCTGAAATTAGAAAATATATAACGGATGAAAAAAATATTACGATTATCCATACGGATGAAAAAATCAATAGTGACGATGAACCGGTAAAAGCGATTCGTCGGAAAAAACAAGCGTCTATGGTACTAGCAGCGCAAGCCGTTAAATCTGGTGAAGCAGATGCGATTTTTTCTGCTGGGAATACGGGTGCGTTATTAGCTGCAGGCTTATTTATTGTGGGACGAATTAAAGGAATTGAACGTCCAGGCTTAATGTCAACGATGCCCGTCATTGGGCAAGAAGGTGCCTTTGATATGTTAGATTTAGGCGCGAATGCGGAAAACAAAGCGGAGCATTTACTTCAATACGGTATTTTAGGTTCTTTTTATGCGCAAAATGTACGTAATATTTCAAAACCACGTGTCGCGTTGTTAAATAACGGCACAGAGGATACAAAAGGTAGTGAAGTTACGAAGAAGGCTTTTGAATTATTAAGCAACGAGCCTGCGATTCATTTTGTCGGAAATGTTGAAGCGCGCGAATTGTTAAATGGTGTTGCTGATGTTGTGGTGACAGATGGTTTTACTGGAAATGCTGTATTGAAATCGATTGAAGGAACAGCGATGAATATCATGAGTTTGTTAAAACAAGCGATTTTAGGTGCCGGTGTGAAAGGAAAACTTGGGGCGTTACTATTAAAGGATGCATTGAGCGGCTTAAAAGATGAGATGGATTATGCGAAATATGGTGGTGCTGTTTTGTTTGGACTAAAAGCACCGGTTGTTAAAACGCATGGGTCAACTGGTCCAGAAGCGGTTGCTACAACTATTCGTCAAATTCATACCATGCTTGCGACTGATGTTGTGGGCAAATTAGTACAGCAATTTGAAGAAAAAGTCTCAGAATAACGCTTTTTTTATGTAACGATAATGCAACCTTTGTCATGAAAATGCAAAAAAGCTAGACAAATGCCGAAGAAAGTCGTAAAATATGGCGTAGCTCTTTTTAGACTTTGGTCAAAAGCGTGGAGGTGAATGCAATTGACGCGTGAGGAAGTATTTACAAAAGTAGCCAATGTAATCGCAAATCACTTTGAAGTGGATCCCAATCAAGTAACGGATGCCACTAGTATTAAAGATGATTTAAATGCGGATTCTATTAGTGTAATGGAATTTGTGTTAGAATTGGAAGAAGAGTTTGGTACAGAGATTTCTGATGAAGATGCAGAACAAATCCAAACAGTCGGTGCAGCAGTAGATTATATTGCAACCCATTTAGCTTAAATAACTTTGGTGAAGATGATTGAATGTTCAGACATTTAATCATCTTCTTTTTTGTCTCTTTCGCGTTTAGGGTATTACTTGCAAATAAAAAGTCCATTCTATATAATTATTAAGAATTTGATAGAATCGTGAAAATTGGGGGAATTTCCTTTGCGTGAGGAGGTTCACTGATTTTTTTTTGGTTAAATCATTACTTTTAGAATAAGAGAGGGGAAAATAGCTTGTCAGCAGATAAACAATTACTAGATGTTCATAATCTGCATACTAGTTTCCGAATCAAAGATGATTATTTTGATGCGGTGGATGGCATCTCATTTACATTAAATCGTAACGAAATTTTAGCGATTGTAGGAGAATCTGGTTGCGGAAAAAGCACCCTAGCTACCACAATTATGGGTTTACATGATTCGTTAAAAACAAAAATTACTGGAGAAATTCTTTATAAAGAATTAAATTTAGCGAATTTAAATGAAACACTCTATAACAAAATTCGTGGTAATGATATTGGGATGATTTTCCAAGACCCATTGTCTGCGCTAAATCCTTTAATGCGGATTGAAGATCAAATCAAAGAAGGCTTATCGTACCACACATCGATGAATGCGAAAGAGCGTCAAGAACGTGCCTTGGAATTATTGGAGCAAGTCGGTATTCCAAATCCTAAACGTGTTGGTCGTCAGTACCCCCATGAATTATCGGGTGGGATGCGCCAACGTGTCATCATCGCGATTGCAATTGCTTGTAAACCACCAATTATCATTGCGGATGAACCAACAACCGCACTTGATGTGACAATTCAAGCACAAATTTTAGATTTATTAACCGATCTACAAAAAGAAACAGAATCAGGAATTATTTTAATTACCCATGACTTAGGGGTAGTTGCGGAAATGGCGGATCGCGTGGCAGTGATGTACGGCGGACAGTTTGTAGAAGTCGCAACAGCAGAAGAATTGTTTGATAATCCACAACATCCTTACACACGTTCTTTATTACAATCCATTCCTCAAGAAGATGCAGACGGTGATTTACATGTCATTGATGGCGTCGTACCTTCGTTAAAAAACATGGAACGTGAAGGTTGCCGCTTTGCACCGCGTATTTCATGGATTCCCGAAGAAGCACACGAAAAAAATCCAACGTTACATGAAGTGGCACCGGAACATTTCGTTCGTTGTACATGCTACAAACATTTCCATTTTAAAGACGAGGAGTCCGAAACATGTCAGAATTAATTACAATCAACGATCTGAAAATTCATTATCCTATTCGTAGTGGTTTTTTCAATTTAGTTACTGACCATGTCTATGCTGTAGATGGTGTTGATTTCACGATTGAAAAAGGAAAAACATACGGATTAGTGGGCGAATCAGGTTCGGGTAAATCAACTACCGGTAAAGCCATTGTGGGGCTAGAAAAAGTCACTAGTGGTTCGATTATCTATGATGGAGAAGATATTACCAAAGCAGCCACACGCAAAAAAATGAATTACAACAAAGATGTCCAAATGATTTTCCAAGATTCTATGTCGAGTTTGAATCCAAAAAAACGAGTGTTAGACATCATTGCCGAACCGTTACGCAATTTTGAACGATTGAGTGATCAAGAGGAGAAAAAGCGTGTCAAAGAACTATTAGATATTGTCGGTATGCCTGAAGATGCGCTTTACAAATATCCACATGAATTCTCAGGTGGGCAACGTCAACGTTTAGGTGTGGCACGCGCAGTTGCCTCAAATCCCAAATTAATCGTAGCCGATGAACCTGTTTCGGCATTGGATTTATCTGTACAAGCACAAGTGTTGAATTTTATGAAACGCATTCAAGAAGAATACAAGTTAAGCTACTTGTTTATTTCACATGATTTAGGTGTAGTGAAGCATATGTGTGATAACATTGCGATCATGTACAAAGGACGTTTTGTTGAGATGGGGACGCGCGAAGATATTTATACTGACCCGCAACATATTTATACGAAGCGATTATTATCAGCCATTCCACAGATTGATGTGCGCAATCGTGACGCGCATAAAGCGCAACGCCGCGCGGTCGAAAAAGAATATCAGTTACACCAAAAAGATTATTATGACGAAAACGGGCGCGTCTATGATTTAGTCGATCATACGCCGACACACAAAGTAGCGTTAAATAATGGAGGTGTAAACTAATGTGGAAAACAATTCTACGTCGTTTGATTTTGATGATTCCTCAAGTCATTATTTTGAGTTTATTGATTTTTGTCTTAGCGAAAATGATGCCGGGGGATCCGTTTACTGGATTGATTGATCCGTCAACTGATCCAGCTCGTTTAGAAGAACTGCGTCAAGCAGCTGGTTTTTATGATCCATGGTATGTTCAATATTTCCGCTGGATCAACAATGCGTTACATGGAGATTTTGGGATTAGTTACATGTATAAATATGATGTAACAACGGTCATTGGGCAACGAATTGGGAATACGGTACGTCTGTCGATTATTTCCGTTATTTTGACCTATGTGTTAGCCATTCCTTTAGGATTATATGCAGGTCGTTACCAAAATTCATGGTTTGATAAAACCGTGGTCGTGTATAACTTTATCAGTTTTGCTGTACCAACATTCGTTTTGGCTTTATTAATGGTTTATGTATTTGGTTTTAAATTAGGTTGGTTCCCAACAAGTGGCAGTGTATCAATTAACGCTGTTCCAGGAACAATCGGCTATTTTATGAGTCAAATGTATCATGTCATTTTACCAGCAATTGTCCAAGCGTTATTAGGAACGGCCGTGACTATTCAATATTTGCGTAGTGAAGTGATTGATGCCAAACAAATGGATTACGTTCGGACTGCTCGTTCAAAAGGTGTACCGACGGGCAAAGTCTTTAATCGTCACATCTTCCGTAATGCGTCTTTACCAATTGCCTCAATTTTAGGCTATGAAATCACAGGTTTGATTGCTGGTTCTGTGATGATTGAACAAATTTTCAGTTATCCAGGAATCGGAAACTTATTCATTTCTAGTATCAACCAACGCGATTATTCAGTGATTACGGCGTTAATCTTATTGTTTGGTTTAGCAACCTTAATTGGTACGTTGTTATCAGATATTATTATGAGTATTGTCAATCCACGAATTCGAGTACAGTAAAATGGGAGGAACGTCACGAATGTCAACAGAACAAACAACGCAACAAGAAGCAGTGTCTATTCCACCCATGGGAATACGAATGATTGCTCGAGAATTTAAAAAAGATAAATTGGCAATGTTCTCATTGTCACTATTAATTGTTATTTTGCTATTTGCCTTCATTGGCGCGCTAGTTTTAGATCAAGAGACTGTAACTAAAATAAATATTTTAGACCGTTTTGCTCGTCCTGGAGATGTTTCAATGACTGGACACAAATATCTTCTAGGGACAGATGAAGGTGGTCGTGATATATTTGGGTTATTAGTATTTGGTGCTCGTAATTCCATCTTTATTGGTTTTTCAATTACGATTATTACGTCAATTATTGGGGTCTTTGTCGGATTGATTGCCGGTTATTATGGTGGGTTTATCGATAGTCTGATTATGCGTGTGGTCGATTTTATTATGATTTTACCAATCATGTTAATCATCATTGTCTTAGTGACGATTGTTCCTCGTTACAATGCGTTAACATTGGTATGGATTATGTCGGCATTTTATTGGGTCGGCAAAGCCCGTCTATTTCGTGCCAAAACATTATCAGAATCTAGACGTGACTATATCAGTGCGTCAAAAACGTTAGGAACATCTGATTTTAAAATTATTTTCCGTGAATTGTTGCCAAACGTTAGTTCATTGATTATTACGAATTTAACAATGAACTTTGCGGCAAATATCGGAATTGAAACTAGTTTAACGTTCTTAGGATTTGGTTTGCCAGCAAAAACACCAAGTTTAGGAACTTTGACTGCGTATGCGAATAATTCAGAGACATTGGCTAACCGCCCCTGGATTTGGGTTCCCGCATCATTGTTAATTCTAGTCTTAATGTTAAGTATTAATTATGTCGGTCAAGCGTTAAAACGTGCTGCCGATGCACGTCAACGTTTAGGTTAAAAATAAGGAGGACACACAAATGAAGAAAAAAACACTATTTGGTTTAGTCACTGTTGCAGGATTATCCCTGACACTTGCTGCGTGCAGCAACAATAAACCAACTGAAACCAAAAATCCAGGTGAGAAGAAAGAACATCATTTTTCTCCGACTGTAAAAAATCAAGGGGAAGCGATTAAAGGGCAAACATTAGAAATCGCACAAGTGTCATCGAATGATTTCACAGGTATCTTCTCACGAACATTTGCAACCAATACGCTAGATTCAAGTTTCTTTGAACCAGCAGATGAACCATTATTTACCTATGATGAAAACTTACGTGTGCGTGATGGTGCTGCTGCAGTAAAATTTGATGAAGCGAAAAAACAAGTTCGTTTAACGTTACGCGACAACTTAAAATGGAACGATGGCGAAGATGTCACAGCTGACGATATTGTCTTTACGTATGAAGTGATTGCTGACAAAGATTACGATGGGGTACGTTACAATAACAACATCCGTAACATCGTAGGTATTGAAGATTACCATGATGGGAAAGCTGATACTATTTCTGGTATCGAAAAAATCAATGATAAAGAAGTTGTCATTACGTATAAAGAATTCACACCATCAATGCTACAAGGTGGCGGTGGCGTGTGGAGTTCAGTAATGCCAAAACACGTCTTTGAGAATATCCCGGTGAAAGATATGGAAGCTTCTGATGCTGTACGTAAAAATCCTGTGTCATTTGGTCCTTATTATGTAAGTAAAATCGTTCCAGGAGAATCAGTAGAGTTTTTACCGAATGAACATTATTATGGCGAACAACCTAAACTAGATAAAATTGTCATGAAAAAAGTGCCAACCGCTTCTGCTACAGCATCAATTGCAGCGAAAGAATATGACATTTATTCAGGCATGCCAACCGCAGAATATACATCTTGGCAAAATTCAGAAGGCTATGATATTTTAGGACAACAACAAACTTCGTATAACTACATTGGCTTCAAAATGGGGCATTGGGATGCCAAAGAAGCGAAAAATATCTATAACCCTGAAGCAAAAATGGCCAACAAAGAATTACGCCAAGCCATTGGGTATGCGATTGATAATGAAACAATTGCCAATCAGTTATACAATGGGTTACAAGTACGTGCCAATTCTTTAATCGTACCAGCATTTACAAACTTACACGATGATTCGTTTGAAGGGTACACTTACAGTCCAGAAAAAGCCAATGAGTTATTAGATAAAGCTGGCTTCAAAGATACAAACGATGATGGTATCCGTGAAGATCCAGAAGGCAAGCCATTTAAAATTAATTTTGCTTTCCGTGATGGCGGCGATACTGCACAAGCATTAGCAGAATATTATATTCAACAATGGTTTGAAGTGGGCTTAGATGTGGAATTAACTTCTGGTCGTTTAATCGAAGTGAACTCTTTCTATGAAATGTTAGAAAAAGATGATCCGAAAATTGATATGTACCAAGCAGGTTGGTCAACAGGGTATGATCCAAATCCAACAGGCTTATACAGTGAAACAAGCGCGTTTAACTACACACGTTTTGTCTCTGAGAAAAACGAACAACTGTTAAATGCTCTTTCAAGTACCGAAGCATTAGACCCAGCAAAAGCGAAACAACTCTATGGTGAGTGGCAAGCATATGCTTTTGATGAAGCCTATGTCATTCCAACAACATATGTTTATGAAGTAGTACCAGTAGCAGAACGTGTGACAGGTTACGATATTTCGCGTGATTTAGATCATTACGTCTATGCTGATTTAGGGGTAACTGCTGAAAAACGTTAAATCAATCAAAAAACCGCTAGTTTGTGAGCTAGCGGTTTTTTGTGATAAAGGATTAAATTTTCCACACGATTGTACGTCAATCGTTTCCTAATTAAGGAAAAAACAGTATAATGGAACAGTGTGAATAAAAAGAATAAAGGAATGGAACGAATGGATAATCAGTTAATCAACGAACTAAAAGAAAAGTTTAACATTGTATTTCGCGATGTTAGTTTACTGGAACAGGCATTTACCCATTCATCTTATGTGAATGAGCACCGTAATTTACAATTATCTGATAATGAACGTTTAGAATTTTTAGGCGATGCTGTGTTAGAATTATTAGTTTCACGCTTTTTGTACAATCAATTTCCAACTGTACCAGAAGGTCGTTTAACGAAATTACGCGCAGCAATTGTTAGAGAAGATAGTTTAGCCAAATTTGCCAAAGAATGTCATTTTGACCGTTATATCCGTCTTGGTAAAGGAGAAGAAAATTCAGGTGGACGCAATCGTCCGTCATTGTTGTGTGATTTGTTTGAGTCATTTTTAGGGGCACTCTATCTGGATCAAGGGTTAAAAGCAGTGCATGAATTTTTAGGCAAAATTGTGTTTCCAAAAGTCAAAGCAGGTGCTTTTTCACATGAGATGGATCATAAAACCCGTTTACAAGAAGTGTTACAACGTTCAGGCGATGTCTTAATTGACTACCGTCTTGTGAAAGAAGAAGGACCCGCACATGAACGATTGTTTTGGACAGAAGTTTTTTGTGATGGCCAATTAATTGGTAAAGGTCACGGAAAATCAAAAAAATTAGCAGAACAAGATGCCGCAGCCAACGCGCTTGGGCATTTAGAAGAATGAGTGAGGAAACTAGGTGTATTTAAAACGAATTGAGATAGCTGGTTTTAAATCATTTGCTGATCGAACAGTCATTGATTTTGAAAATAGTGTAACAGCTGTCGTAGGACCAAATGGAAGTGGAAAAAGTAATATTACCGAAGCGATTCGTTGGGTATTAGGTGAGCAATCAGCAAAAAATTTACGTGGGGGAAAAATGCCCGATATTATTTTTGCCGGTTCTGATTCACGTAAACCTTTAAATATCGCAGAAGTAACCGTTGTTTTGGACAATACCGATAACTATCTACCACTCGATTACAGTGAAGTCAGTGTGACTCGTCGCTTACGTCGTACAGGAGAGAGTGACTTTTTCTTAAACAAGCAAAGTTGTCGTTTAAGAGATATTCAAGAATTATTTATGGACTCTGGCTTAGGGAAAGAGTCCTTTTCCATTATTTCGCAAGGAAAAGTCGAAGCGATTTTCAGTAGCAAACCAGAAGAGCGTCGGGGAATTTTTGAAGAAGCAGCCGGTGTCTTAAAATACAAACAACGAAAAAAACAAGCGGAACAAAAATTATTTCAAACAGAAGATAATTTAAGTCGCGTGCAAGATATTGTCTATGAATTAGAAGATCAACTAGCACCGTTAGCAGAACAAAGTAAAACGGCGCAGCTTTATTTAGAATTAAAAGAACAATTTACCCAAATTGATGTCGCCTATACAGTAGCAGAAATGAAAGAAGCCAAAGCTGTTTGGGAGGATGCACAGGAACAATTTGATCAATTGAATGACCAGTTAGAAACGATTGCGCAAGCGATTCATACCGAAGAAACGCAACTGCAAGAATGGCGATTGCGTCGTAGTACATTGGATCAAGCATTAGAAGACGGCAACCAAAAACATTTACGCGTAGTTGAAGCGTTAAAACAAGCAGAAGGACAACAAGAAGTCTTGTTGGAACGTTCGAAACATACGCAAAAAAGTAATCAAGAATACCAAGATAGTTTAGACGAAGTTTCAGAAAAAATCAGTGAGTTAGAAGATGAAAAAACGCAATTAATTCAGGAATTGTCGCAAAAAAATGGGCAAGTCCAACAAATGGAAAAACAGATTGCAGAAGCTGAAACAGAATTATCGAAATACCAAAGATCAACCAAAGAAGTCATTGCTGAATTGCGTGGACAATATGTGGATGCGATGCAAGAACAAGCCAATACTGGCAATGAGCTAAAATATTTAGAACGCCAATACCAACAAGAAATGGCGAAAAATCAACATGGGTTGGAAAAACAACAAACGATTACCGCCGATGTGACAGCCAAAGAGCAACAATTACAGCAATTGACCGAAGCTTTAACAATTGCACAACAACAGCTAACCGAGCAACGAAGTACGTATGTTCAGACGAAAGAAAAAGTTCAACTGAACCAACAACATTTTGCAGAAGCACAAAAGAAAATGTATCAGTTGATGAACGAGTTGCAACAAGTGAAAGCACGTCAAAAGAGCTTACAAGACATTCAAGAAAACTATACGGGATTTTATCAAGGTGTTCGTTTAGTTTTACAACATAAACAAGAATTAACGGGGATTGTGGGTGCTGTTGCCGAATTAATAGATGTCCCGTCAACTTACGCTTTAGCGATTGAAACAGCTTTAGGTGGAGCGGCGCAACATATTGTGGTAGAAAATGAACGCGATGCCCGTGCTGGTATCACATTCTTAAAACAACAGCGTGGTGGACGTGCAACCTTTTTACCGATGACGACGATTAAACCGCGGAGCATTTCAGAAGCGGTACGACGCCAAGCGGAAACGGTCGATGGTTTTTTAGGTGTAGCCAGTGAATTAGTCACGTATCCTGAAACCATCCAAATGATTGTTGAAAATTTATTAGGCCCAATTCTGATTGCCGAAGATTTAGAAAGTGCGAATGCCTTAGCGCGTGCTTTGCAATTCCGTTATCGCATCGTTTCTTTAGATGGCGACGTGATGAATGCGGGTGGTTCAATGACCGGTGGTGCAACGAAACGTGGCAATCAAAGCAATTTATTTGGACAAACCAATGAGTTGCAACAACTTAAAGAACAAGCAGAACAATTAGACCAACGTTTGCAAGTGACAGAAAAACAAGTCCGACAATTTGAAGAAGCAACAAAAGATGCCCAAGGTCGCTTAGAAGAATTACGTGAATTAGGCGAAACCGCACGCATGAAAGAACAAGAATTGTTGAACAAACAACAACATATGCAAACGGAATTGGAACGTTTGACGAAAGAGCAACAAATTTTTGCTTTTGAAAACCGTGAAGTACAAGCGTTCTTTGAAGACTATCATGAACAAAAAGAAGAGTTAACTGCGCGTCAAGCCACTGTGGAAAAACAATTGGCAAAAATTAATGCAGAAATCCAAGAACTAGGTGCGCAAGAAGATTTAATCGAAGAAAAACGTGCCACGTTAAGTCAAGAATTAGCAACCTTGAAAGCCGAGTTTGCTGTCAACAAAGAACAGGCGACACATCTACAACAAAAAATTGTTGCTGTGAATCAAACGATTGACGAACAGACAACGCGCCAAACATCTTTGGAGCGTCAACTGGCAGCCTTGTCGATGGATTTTTCTGATCATGAAATGACCGAAGAATCGTTGCAAAAACAAGTTACTGAACTAAGAGCGCGCAAAGAAGATTTACAAGCAAGTTTACAAGAAACGCGTGAAGAACGTTATCGTTTGCAACAAGAGATTACGAATAAAGATGAACAATTAAGTCAATTGAACATCAATCAAAAAGAAACGATGGCGTTAAAAACGAAAGTCGAAGTGGAAAAAAATCGGGCGGAAATTTTACTGGATAATCGTTTGCATTATTTGCAAGAAGACTATCATTTGACATTTGAAGCAGCCGAATTCAAATACCCTGCAGTAGAAAAAACAGCCGAAGTCAAACGTGAAATTCAAGGGTTACGTCGACGCATTGATAGTTTGGGGCCAGTCAACTTGAATGCAATTGAATTGTACCAACAAGTCAAAGAGCGTCATGAATTTTTAACGAGCCAACGCGATGATTTATTAGCCGCAAAAGACCAATTATTTGATACAATGTCAGAAATGGATGAAGAAGTCAAAACACGTTTCAAAGAAGTGTTTGAAGGCATTCGTCAGAAATTCAAAGTCGTTTTCCCCAATATGTTTGGTGGTGGACGTGCAGAATTAGTGTTAACAGACCCAACTGATTTATTGAATACCGGAATTGAAATTGAAGCTCAACCACCAGGGAAAAAGTTGCAAAATTTAAGTTTACTTTCTGGAGGCGAACGCGCGCTAACTGCGATTGCGTTACTGTTCTCCATTATTCAAGTTCGCCCAGTACCGTTTTGTGTCCTTGATGAAGTGGAAGCAGCACTGGATGAAGCTAATGTCATGCGTTTTGGTCATTATTTACAAACATTCCAAAACGATACTCAATTTATTGTGGTGACACATCGTAAAGGGACCATGGAAGCTGCCAACGTATTGTATGGGGTGACGATGGAAGAATCCGGTGTATCGAAAATTGTTTCGGTACGTTTAGAAGATGTGACCGATGAAGGAAAGATTACAAAAGCGTAGAAGGAGAAATTCATGATTAAGTTAATTGCAATTGATTTAGATGGTACGTTACTTGATGGACAAAAACGCATTTCCGAACGAAACAAACAGGCTCTCCAACAAGCTAAAGCGCAAGGTGTAAAAGTCGTGTTGTGTACGGGTCGTCCGTTACGTGCGATTGAACCATTTTTACACGAATTGGCTTTACAAGATGAAGGTGATTACAGCATTACCTTTAATGGTGGGTTAGTACAAAAAAATGATACCGGTGAAGTGATGGAACGGGCAACATTAGAGGTTTCGGATGTGCAATCATTGGTTGCTTTAGCCGAAGAATTGGATTTACCAATGGACGTGTTGTCACATGATACGGTGATTATTTTAGATCCGTCAAAAAATCATAAAACATTGTACCCAGAACTATCGCCATTATTGCATCGTGAAACAGCTAAAGCAGCTGAATTGCCAGTTGATCGTTTGTATAATAAAGTCGTGGTTGGTTACCATCCGGAATATTTAGATGAACAAATTAAAAAAATTCCGGCAGCTGTTCGCGAACAATATGAAGTGATTAAAACACGTGAAAATTTATTGGAATTTATGCCAAAAGGAATTACCAAAGCGTATGGCATTTCATTGCTTGCGAAAGATTTAGGTATCGAACAAGCCGAAGTGATGTGTATTGGTGACGAAGAAAATGATTTGCCAATGATTGAATACGCAGGAATCGGTGTGGCGATGGAAAATGCCATTCCACGGGTCAAAGCGATTGCGGACGTCGTAACGGATTCTAACGAAGCAGACGGCGTTGCCAAAGTCGTTGAAAAATACGTATTACGATAAGGAGTGAAAAAATATGGGGTTATTTGATAAGATTAAGAGCGCCTTTATTCGTGACAAGCAAAAAGAGCAAGAAGTGGAAGAACTTGAAACAGAAGAAGTTGTCGAAGAAGAACCCATTGATGTGGTTGATGAGACGACAATAGAGGTGACCACTGAAGAAACAGAAGCAATCGAAGAAGTCGAAGAAATTTCTGAAGTGATGCCCGAAGTAGACATCGTTGAAGCAACCATTGAAGAAAGCCAAGCAATTGAAGAAGTTGCCGAAGTAGAATTGGAACCAATCGTTGCGTCTGAGCCTACACCAGAACCAGTTGCGACACAAGAAAAATACGACAAAGGTCTAGCGAAAACACGTAAAACCTTCAAACAACGGATGAATGAATTATTTGCGAATTTCCGTTCTGTCGATGAAGATTTCTTTGAAGAAGTGGAAGAAACATTAATTAGTGCCGATGTTGGTTTTGAAACATCTATGCGAATTGCTGATGAATTACGTCAAGAAGTCAAATTGCGTAACGCGAAAAAACCAGGTGCTGTTCAAAATGCGATTATTGAAAAATTAGTCGATTTATATGAAGAAGAAGGCTTGAATGAAGTCAATGAATTGAACCTTCAACCAAATGGATTATCGGTCTTCTTATTTGTAGGCGTTAATGGTGTTGGGAAAACGACGAGCATTGGTAAACTAGCAAACCAATACCGCGAACAAGGGAAAAAAGTGTTACTCGCTGCAGCCGATACTTTCCGTGCAGGCGCGATTGACCAATTAGTTGTTTGGGGTGAGCGTGCGCAAGTCGAAGTGGTTCGTGGGAAAGCAGGCGGTGATCCAGCCGCGGTCGTTTTTGATGCGATGCAACGTGCGAAAGAAGAAAACGCCGATGTGCTTTTAGTAGATACCGCAGGACGTTTGCAAAATAAAGTCAACTTAATGAATGAGTTGGATAAAATTAAGCGAATCATTCAACGTGTTGACCCCGAAGCACCACATGAAGTACTCCTTGTTTTAGACGCAACAACAGGACAAAATGCGATGACACAAGCCAAACAATTTAAGGAAACAACGGATGTGACTGGTTTAGTTTTAACCAAACTAGATGGTACAGCCAAAGGTGGGATTGTGTTAGCTATCCGTAATGAATTACACTTACCTGTGAAACTGGTGGGATTAGGTGAAGGAATAGATGATTTAGAACCATTTAATCCAAATGATTTTGTGGTAGGACTGTTCAAAGAACTATTGCAAGAAGAATATTAAACATCAGACAGCTGAGAAATCGGCTGTCTTTTTTTGAGAAAAAGAGACAAAAAGTAAGCAAGTCTTTTCAGTTGTTGATATAATACGGATAATTCATTGCTCGAAAGAAGGGAAACTTACTTATGAAGATTCAACAACTCTTAGAAAAAAAAGAACTACATCCCTATTTGTTAAAAGTTCGTTATGGTATGGAAAAAGAAAGTCAACGTGTCACACTATCTGGGGATTTAGTGGCGACGGATTATCCAGAAACACTGGGCAACCGTACACATCATCCGTATATTCAAACAGATTTTGCTGAAACCCAAATGGAGTTAATTACACCAGTAACAGAAAGTATTCCAGAATTATTTCGCTATTTAGCAGCAATTCACGATGTTGCCTATCGATCAATGGATGCAGAAGAAATGTTGTGGCCGTTAAGCATGCCGCCTGCATTACCTGAAAAAGATGAAGAAATTATCATCGCAAAGTTAGCTAACTTTGAAGATGTTTTATATCGTCGTTATTTGGCAAAAACATATGGTCGTCGCAAACAAATGGTCAGCGGGATTCACTTTAATTTTGAATTTAGTGATACCCTGATTCGTAAATTATTTGAGGCACAGACCGAAGCAACGGATTACCAACAATTTAAAACGGATATTTATTTAAAAGTGACACGCAATTATTTACATTATCGTTGGTTAATCACTTATTTCTTTGGTGCAACGCCTACAAGTGAAGCACGTTATTTTGTCGATGAAAAAGGACCTGAAGAACCGGTTCGTAGTATTCGCAACAGTATGTACGGATACAAAAACCATGAAGATGTCCAAGTAACCTATGCAACCATTCAAGCGTATCTTGCTGATATTGATCGCATGGTGGAAGAAGGCAAACTATCTGAAGAAAAAGAATTTTATGCACCGGTACGTTTACGTGGTGGTAAAAAAGTAGCGGATTTAGCAGATGCGGGCATTCGTTACATTGAATTGCGCAACATTGATTTAAATCCTTTTGAAAAATATGGCATTAGTGAAATGCAAGTTGAATGTTTACATGTCTTTTTATTGTTCTTATTATGGAAAGATGAAGGTACTGATGCGGATGCGTGGGTAGCAGAAGGCGATGAAAAAGAAAATATTGTCACGTTGGAACATCCATTAAAACCAACCGTCTTTATCGAAGAAGCCAGAGCATTGGTGGCAGAATTGGCCGCGTTTATTGATAAGTTAGCTTTACCTGTTTCTAAGAATTTAATTGCAGATTTAGAAGAAAAACTGGCGTCTCCTGAGAAAACATTGGCAGGACGTTTGTATCTAGCTAGCCAACAAACGAGTCAAAAAGAACTAGCTGTGACACAAGGAAAAATATACCATGACCACGCATGGGAGCGTCCGTATCAATTAGCCGGTTTCCGTGGCATGGAATTATCGACACAAATTTTATTGTTTGATGCGATTCAAAAAGGGATTCAAGTCGAAGTTCTTGATGAAAGCGACCAATTTTTAAAACTTAAAGTCGGTGACAACATAGAGTATGTGAAAAATGCCAATATGACTAGTAAAGACAACTACATTGTACCGTTAATCATGGCGAATAAAACGGTGACGAAAAAAGTTTTAGCAAGTGCCGGTTTCCGTGTGCCAGCTGGTCGAGAATTTGATGACAAAGAAGCCGCCTTACAAGGATATGCAGAATTTGCCGAGCAAGGTTTTGTGGTCAAACCAAAAACAACGAATTACGGATTAGGTATTTCTATTTTTAAAGATGGTGCTTCTTTTGAAGACTATCAAGAAGCTGTAGAGATTGCCTTTTCAGAAGATACCTCCATTTTGGTGGAAGAATTTTTACCAGGAACAGAATACCGTTTCTTTGTATTAGCAGGAGAAACCAAAGCGATTATGTTGCGTGTACCAGCAAACGTTAAAGGGGATGGGGTGCATACGATCGAAGAATTAGTCGCCAAGAAAAACGAAGATCCGTTACGTGGGACTGACCATCGTGCGCCGCTTGAATTAATTCAATTAGGTAGTATTGAAAAATTAATGCTGAAAGAACAAGGATATACAGTGGAATCTGTACCTGAAGACGGGACAATCGTTTACTTACGTGAAAATTCAAATATTAGTACTGGTGGCGACTCAATTGATATGACTAAAGAAATTCCAGAAGCGTATCAAAAAGTAGCGGCGGCCGCTGTCGAAGCATTAGGGGCTGTTATTTGTGGGATTGATTTAATTATTCCAGACAAAAATCGTCCAGCCGATGAACCCGGGGCTTATGGGATTATTGAAGCCAATTTTAATCCAGCAATGCACATGCATATGTATTCCTACCAAGGGCAAAGCCGTCGTTTAACGATGGATGTGTTAAATTTATTATTTCCAGAAGTAATGTAAAAGCAACGTGAGGGCTGTGAAAACAGCTTCTGACATCATCAAATGAGACTGTGACGTAAGTAAAAACAAGTCAAAAATATCCGAACAAAATAGAAGGGCTACCATCGAATTTAAGTGGAATTGCGACGAGAACCAATCTTCTATTGTTCGGATAATAGGCTGTTAAACGACTTACGTCACAGCCTCAGGCAGAAAGCCTTTCTTTTTTTCGCTTATTTTTAAGAAAAAACAAAAATAGAATGAATAATCACTATTTTTTAGGATTATTCATTCTATTTGTCTACAGTCTGAAAGAAGCTGTCACTCAGCTTCTTTTTTAGTCTATATCTAATGACATGGTTTGTTTGCTATCATCTACGCGTAGTCCGGTCAGTTGCTCCCACCATAACTTCATGTCTTTTTCGTAAGTAGTTGGAAAGATTTGGACCACCTCAATCAATGGACGATTTTGCAACGTCGTGTTGGGGTAATTTAAGAGTAAATTATGTTTCAATTCACTTAACAAACTATAATATTGAAACATTAAGAAATTCATTTCTTCAGGGTCTTCTTCAAGTAACACTTTTGGTGCACGATCAAGCATAAATCCAAAGCTACGCATCATAAACATAATGCCATCTAAATGTTCTGGATCAATTAAAGAGGTGTCTTTTAATAAATCAATGTGGATATCGAGTGCAGTAACCAATTCCTTTTTTAATTCAGCGTATGACGGTGTGGACATAACCAATTCCTCCTTTTTAACGAAAAAGTTTGTGCCAAAAAGATTGTTTCTGATGAGTCGTTTGTTTTTGGCTAGGGGCAACAGCAAATTTTTGTTCTATATCAATGGTTTGTTCGTTGACTGCTGTTTTAGCAACAACCAGTAAACCAAGCCTGTCGTTTTGATTAGAATCGTCTGTAGCAACAACCGTAAATGAAAGATTGGCTTTTAGCGCCAATTGCATGTACGTTCGTTGGAGTGTTTCGGGTACTTTTCCGTTAATTAAAACCGTGCTGTTAGGGTAATCTGTCAAATGCTTGCGTAAAGTTTCTTCATTTTTTTGTTGTTTCATTTGCTCAATCGTCATACTAAGATAGCAACGCTCACGAAAAGTTCCTAAATATTTTCGTTGCTCATCGGGTTTGAGTAATGGCGCGCCGTAGAGACCTTGATCCAGATGTTTCTGAAGTTCGTCGGTCATCATCATCCCTCCTAAGCAGTTATTTTTATCTATTATAACATAGAACAAAAAATAAGTCGTTTTATTCACAAGCGGTTGTGCCTTTTCTGAAATACGTTATAATAAAGAAATTACAAAGGGGGAGAAAAAATGGAACAAGTCATGAATCATTATTTAGTTTTTGCTGAAAATCAAGTATTGGAAACCGAACGTTTAATTTTACGTCCGTTGTCTTTAGCGGATGCCGAAGATATGTACGAATATGCTAGCGACGAGATGACCACCGAATTTGTTTTTCCCACACATCAAACGCTGCAAGAAACCAAGGAGATTATTGCATCTGTTTTTATGGCAGACCCATTTGGTAAATTTGCAATTGAAGACAAAGAAACCCACAAAATGATTGGAACAATCGATTTACGAGTGAATATGAAAGCTGGAACTGCAGAAATTGGCTATACATTAAATCGTCATTACTGGGGAAAAGGATTGATGCCAGAAGCTGCAAAAATGTTGTTAATGTTGGGCTTTGACCAATTAAAACTCATACGGATTATTGCGGTACATGATTTGAAAAATCCTAAATCGGGTCGTGTGATGGAAAAAATTGGGATGACGAAAGAAAGTACGGTATATGAAGCAAGAAAAATTCATGGCGTGGTCTCTGATATTGTCACATATGGCATAACACACAGTCAATGGCAAGCACACAAAGCATAATATGACACAAGAAACGCCATGTTGACTTATACTTAAAGTAAGGAAAGGGGCAAAATAAGATGAAATTAAGTCTAACGAAAGAAGCACAAGAAAAGATAAATGGGATTCGTCAAGCCGGAGACCGCATTGTTTTAGATTTTGAAGATGCGATAGGACCTTTTGTTGAATCAGGAGCATCTTGTCAATTGTACCCGAATTTTCGTGTGTTATTTGTACCCAAAGAGTTTCCAGAAGCCGAATTAGTCGACTACGATGACCATCTTACAACTGAATTAGGAACAGTGTATGTGAAATCGACCTCTGAACGTTATTTAGATCAAGAGACACGACTTAGTGTAGAACCTACTTACCAACGTGTCCAATTGGTTTCTGATAGTGGTGTCTTGGCTGCGAATGTACCAATGAAGCGAATCGAATTAAAAGAAGGAAAAACAGATGCACAAATTAGCAATCGTTACGGATCTTCATGCTGATATTAATCGTTTAACACCGGCTGATTTAACACGCTTGCGTGATTACTTAGAGGAACAGCAAATTTCGCGCTTACATTTGGCTGGAGATACGGCGAATAAAGTGGATCGTGCCTTAGAAGTTGTTTCCTTATTTAATGAAGTTATTCCAACGACCTTTCATTGGGGCAATCATGAAATGGCTGATATTACCCAAGAGCAGGACTTTGAAGATTTTTCAAACCAGCAGTTTTTAAATTTTAAGACGATGGCGTTATCGGAACAAAAAATCTTTGTCGGTGTCAATGGTTGGTACGATTATCAATTTTCGGATATGAAAGATACCAATGAAATTGTCCGTTTGAAAAATTTATTTTGGTATGATCGAATGATTCAACGACAAGGAACCGATCCAGAAATTAGTCAACGGGTTTGTGAACGTTTGTATCAAGTCTTAGCTACGATTCCGAAAGAAAAACAAATTGTATTAGCGACGCATTTTGTGCCTCAAGCTGAATTCATTGTGCAACATACAGGAAAATACGCACGTTGGAACCATTTAAACGCTTTTTTAGGATCAAAAGCCTTTGGAGAAACACTCGATAACTTCGAGAATATTGAGCATGTCATTTTTGGTCATACCCATCGCCGTTTTGGCACACACCAATTGGGAGAAACAACTTACCATTGCCGACCGTTTGGTTATTATTTTGAATGGCAGTTAACGAAAGAATTTGTGTTAAACAATCAATTAGCGGAAGTGTTTAATCCAACTAAAATGCGAGGTGTGCTACGAAGACACCAAGCGGCTTTTGATACCTACAAGCAAACGCATTTGTTAGAAGAATTTCAGCGTAGTTTAACGATTATTGACTATTAGAAAAATCAGGCAAAAACAGCACTAGAACCAGATTTCAATAGGGTTCTAGTGTTTTCTTGTGGTATACTGGACACAGTATTTTGAATTTTCTTGAAATTATTAGTTGAATTGGTAGAAAGGAGTAATTATGCGGGGATATGTAAGAAATATTTTACTCATTTTTATTGTAGCGTTTAATTTACGGTTAGGAATTTCGAGCGTGCCACCAGTGATGAATCAAATCAAAGAAAGTCTAGCGATTAGCAATGTGCAGGCGAGTTTATTACCGAGTATTCCCGTGTTTTGTATGGGATTGTTTGCTTTTGGGATTGGGCGTTTCCAACAAACCTTTGGGCGTCGAAAAAGTGTCTTTCTCTTATTGCTAATTTTAGGAGGAGCGACACTCAGTCGGATGATTTTTTCCGGATATGTTGGTTTAGTGATTACGGCATTTATTATTGGTTTTGCCGTTGCCATTATCGGGCCGTTATTGTCAGGCTTTATTAAAGAGGAATTTCCTAATCATGCCGGATTGTTAATTGGGATTTATTCATTATCCATGGGCTTAGGGTCAGTTACTGCTGCTGGAATGGTTGCTCAAATCACGGATTGGTTTGGTGGACACTGGGCAAATGCACTTGGTATTTGGGGCATCATTGCCTTAGTGATTGCGGTCATTTGGATTTTATGTTCATCGAAAGAGCAGAAAGCCGAGACGATTCAAAATGTGGTGGCGGTAAAATTTCCGCTACGAAATATTCAAGCTTGGAAAATGGTCGCCTTTTTCGCGTTACAATCGGGAATGTTTTATAGCATTTTAACGTGGATTGCAGAGTTTTTCCGAAATAATATGGTATTGTCAGATAAAAATGTCTTTTTATTAACCGTTTTTACGACGGTACAAATGACTTGTAGCTTTTTAATACCAGCTTTGATGGATCGAGTGGGCCATCCTAAATTTTGGATGTATCTCTGTTCAGTGGCCATGCTTTTAGGTGCATTTTTCTTATCCATTTCCCATTTAAGTACGGCGATTATAGCGGTTTGTCTCTTTGCAGTAGGGACAGGTGGATATTTCCCGATTGCGATGTTGTTGCCATTGACGTATACACAAACCCCTACACAAGCCAGTGTATGGACTGGAATGACACAAGCGTTTGGTTACATGATTGGCGGTCAAGTGCCAGTATTGTTAGGTTGGTTAATTGACCATAGTGGGAATTACCACATGTTGTTTTACATGATTATTTTAAACAGTGTGTTATTAGCTATCATCGGACAGAATATTTTAAAGAAACAAAAAAGCTGAGTCGCATGCTCAGTTTCTTTTGTTTCTTTCAGAAGCGCTTGCGGAAGGGCTTTGTTATTTGATAAGATGAAAACGGTTGTTTTAAATTGTGGGTCGTAAAGAGGTCTGTTTGATGGAAGTGGAAATTAAAAAATTAGCGTATCAATCGGTATGAGGATATTGTTTTATACCAGAAGAAAGTCGTCGTGGTGTTGTGATTACCTTAGGGACGGCAGAAGGTGATTGTTTATTTGAACAAGCGTATCAAATTGCCAAAAAAGGCTATCGTGTCTTAGCGGTTTATTATTTTGGTAAAGAAACATTGCGACCCAAATTGGCACATGTGCCATTAGAGTTTTTTCACATGTTATTCAATTTACAGAACAGTTTGCTGCTTCATATCCGTTGACGATTGTTGGTACTTCACGGGGAGCAGAATTAGCACTCTTATTAGCCAATCATTTTCCCGCAGTATCTAATCTAGTACTGGTTGCGCCGACTGCTTACATTTATCCAGGTGAAGAGTATCGCCCTGTTTGGACACTGCATGGCAAAGACTTACCGACCATTCATTTTACTTGGCGAATGAAACTCAAAGAACGCTTTGGACAAAGTAACTTATTGCGAGAAATGTTTGATTATGAATTTTCCATTAACCGTCAAGTTCCTGAAGCAAGAATTGATACATCAATATTTAAAGGGAATCTCTTATTATTTGCTGGAAAAGAAGATACCTTTTGGACAAGCGCGCAAATGGGCACCTTGTTAGCTGATAATGCGATTCGAGCGAAATCAGTTGCTTTGCATGTTTTTGAAGATGCGGGTCATTTGTTTTCAAATGAGTGATTGCAAAGTGGGACACATGATGGTAATTTATATGCGACTTACTCCATGAATGAAATTATTGAAGCAAAATTAGCCAAATGGCACACATATTAACAAAACAAAGTAGGTGGAAAAGTGGATTATCCGTTATTACCAAAGCAACTACCGGCACGTATCAAACGCGTTTGGCGCAAAACAATTGTTGTGACAAGTGGTCTCTTATATTTGTTCGTTGGACTCATTTGTGCGATCGTCTATTTGTTGGATATTTGGACGAGTTATTGGTTTGTGACAATCATGAGTTTAGTTGTTTTGATTAGTATTAGTGCGATTGTTCGTTGGGCATTAGTCTCTTATCGTTATACTTTTCATCGTTACGAAATGACGAGCGAAGATCTAGCTTTTCAAAAAGGCTATTTTTTTCGTTCAACAACGATTGTGCCGATTAATCGCATTCAACATATTAATACAGAACAAGGGCCATTTTTAAGAAAAGAACACCTTATCGAGATGAGGATTCATACGGCTGCAACGACGCATCGTATTGCGGGATTAGATAGTGACGAAGCAAAGCTCTTACGCAATCAAATCATTGAAATGGTAAAGGCGGCGAAAGAAGATGTCTGAAAAACATCGGTACCATCCCATTTCGTGGGGACTGGCTTTTTTTCAACAACTAAAGAATTTTGTAATTCCTATCGTACTGCTCCTTTTTCAATGGCGTGAATTGCCTTTAGGCTGGTTGATTGTCGGGTTATTTTTGCTTATCAGTATCATTGCGAGCTTTCAATATTTCACTCACTACTATAAAGTGACAACCGATTCGTTGATTGTCTATAGCGGGATAGTGAATAAAAAAGAAACAATTATTCCTTATGAACGGATGCAAACGTTGAAGCAACAACAGTGGTTTTTCTTTAAACCATTTCACGTCGTACGGTTGTCTATTGAAACAGCAGGAGGGAGTAGTACAGAAGCAGAAGCAGTTTTACCTGCAGTTCCTGAACGAATAGTGCAGCGGTTAGAGCAATTACGGGGCAATCATTTAGAAGAAGTTTCCGAAACGGATGGCTATGAAATACCTGCGAATCAAATTTTACTTTTTAGTTTGACGAATTTAAGTATGTTTGCGACATTCGTTGCGTTATTTGCCTTTTTTGATCAACTCATCCCCGATACTTGGTCGAGTCGCTTATTTTCATTAGGAGAGCAATTCTTGCAAGCGGGTTGGTTTATGTTCCTTGTAGCTGGCGGTAGTGTATTGCTTTTAGTATCCGTCGTATCAATCATAAAAAATATGATTTTATATTATCGTTTTCGTGTGACTCGTCAACAAGCGACAATTACGATTGAAAGTGGTTTGTTTGAGCGGAAAATACAAAAAATTCCATTAACGAAGATTCAAGGTGTACAAATTCACCAGCAGGTTTTGCGGAAGCTATTTGGATTGGTTTCGGTTGAAGTTTTACTAGCGAGTGGACAAGAAGAAGGCGATGATATGAAACAAGTTTTTTTATTGCCGATTATTCATGAACAAGCGATGTATCGTGTATTAGCAATGTTGCTCCCTGAATGGCAGTTGCAACAACCAAAGTTACACTATACTTCTCGGGATAAGGTATGGTATTTTTTACGGATACCGTTGGCAATTATGATACCGCTGAGCATTGGTGTTTTTTTCATCCGTCCGTGGCTTAGTCTCATCGCTTTGGTACTTGGTATCGTGTGGTTATTCATCAGCAAACGGAATAGTTTCTATCAAGGATATGTGATTGAAGAGCAACGTATTTGTATGCAACGGGCACTTTTTTTTACAAAAACACAAACGTTTGTTGCACGTCCTAAAATTCAAGCATGTCAAGAAGAAACGAGCAAATGGTTGTATCCGAAAAAAATTTACCATGTTTGTTTATTTATTAAAGGCGATGTATCGGTGGATTACTTACGATTAAAATATATTGAACAATCCGACCTTATCAAGATAAAAAATTTTTATCAGAAAAAATAGCGAACGTCATCTTAATAACTTGACAGCCCTCCCTTTTTTTAGAGAAAATAAAAGAAAAAGGGAGGTTTTCTTATGAGAAACATTCTTCTTCAAGTTCCGAGCGTGTTTTTAGTGGTCTTGTTGGTCGGTTGTTTATGGATGATTTCCAGTGCTGCGGATCGTATGATTGATCAAGCCTTGGAAATTAGTCGTAAACTAAAAATTTCAGAAATTGCAACAGGGGCAACCATTGTAGCTTTTGGAACGGTAGTGACGGAATTAGCGACGGCGATTATGGCAATCAATCAACATAGTCCTGATATTGCAGTCGGTAATGCAATGGGTTCAATGGTGACCAATTTAAGTATTATTGTTGGCATTGGTGCTTTGACTGGTGTTGTTCCGATTTCGCGCTTAGTAACACTCAAAACACTCTTTTTCAGTAGTCTAGCCGCGCTGGTGTTTTTATTTACTTTTTTATCCCCAACTTCTCAATTGCCGCGACTTGCGGGTATTTTCTTCTTATGTTTAACACCGATTTATCTATGGTTCACTTTTAAAGCCAAACCGGCAAACGTGACACAAACAACCCCTTCTCATGTAAATTTTCTACTATCGTTGTTTAAATTATTTCTATTTATTGGTTTGATTAGTTTAGGCGCAGGAATTATCGTTCCAATTATTGATATTTTGGCACAGCGTTTTAGTTTGTCAGAAGGCATCATTTCTGCGACAGTCATTGCCTTTGTCACCAATGCACCTGAATTATCGACCATGTATCATGCGACTCGAAAAGGAGCAGGCGATTTAGCTGTGGGAAATGTCATTGGCGCAAATATTTTAAACATTCTCGTTGTGCTAGGTATTGGTAGTATTTTAGCAGATGGTTTATATTTCTCTGCTGAAAATTTTTATCTTCAATTTCCAAGTTTACTAATTATCGTTCTTGTCTTCCTCGCATTTATTTTTAATTCCAACAAACATCAAATTAGTAGAAAAGAAGGCAGTTTATTAATTGCCTGTTATGGTATGTACATTCTGGCAAGCTTACTTTTATTGTAAAAGTTGTTGAAACGAAATAACTTGCGTTATAATGTTGGGATGGATAAGGAGGACAAATGATGTTTACCGAAAAAAGTTTTGATGTATTTCAAATTGAAGGATTAGACGAGCGTATGGCAGCGATTCGTTCAGAAATTCAACCTATTTTTCAAGAATTAAATGAGTATTTTAAAATAGAATTAGCTCCTGAAATTAATGATGAACTGTATATTCACATTGCGCAACATCGTCGTCGAAGTGTGCATCCACCAGAAAATACGTGGTCAGCAATTAGTCGTAAAAAACGTGGCTACAAGATGGAAGCCCATTTTCAATTGGGGATTTTTCCAGAATATGTTTTTATGTGGCTATCGATTATCGACCAACCAAAAGGCAAAGAAGAAATGGCTGAGCGCTTACTTGCACATTCGGAATGGTGGCATGATTTGCCAGCAGACATGATGCTAAACAAAGATCATACAATTAGTGATTATGAACCATTAACACCTGATTCAATGGAAAAAGTGTTGCAACGGTTGCAAAAAGTGAAGAAAAGCGAACTGCAAATTGGACGGGTAATTCCTAAAGATAGTCCCTTATGGAAAAATCCTGAAAAAGCACGCGCGTATATGTTAGAGACGTATCGCTTTTTATTGGACATGTATCAAGGGCTACAAATTGATTAAAAAGAAGCGTACGAGAATTTCTCGTACGCTTCTTTTGTTGGTTTCATGACTAACTAACGATTTAGTAGATGTATGGCTGTTAATTTTACAGATAGTTTCATTAACGTTTTGTTTTTTTGATGCTAACAGCTGTGTTTCAGATCCATAAATTGTTACAAAAATCGTTGTTTTATTAAAAAACGAGGAGAATGATTAAAATTAGGTGCATAGATTGATAAATAATTATTAAAAAAAGTTGACGACTAAAAAAAAGTTCTGTATTATTTTCTCAATACTTGATTTAATTTTCTGATAATTCGCAAATGTATGGGGATTATAGAAGCTAAATGGAGTAAAAAAGAAAAAATGGAGGAGTGTACATGAAAAAAAGTAAGGTTTTGACAGCTCTTTTAGTTAGTACGTTTGTGCTTGGCGCATGCGGTAACGGAGGGGATAAAAAAGAGGGTAGTTCTGGTGAAAGCAGTGATTTAGTTAAAGAATACAATACTGTATTTGCGACTGATTTAGAAACATTGGATTATACCGTTTCTCAACGTAAAACAAATAGTGATCACTATACAAACTTTGTCGAAGGATTACTAGAAAATGATCGTTATGGAAACTTGGTACCAGCAATGGCTGAATCATGGGAAGTTAGTGAAGATGGTTTAACTTATACGTATCATATTCGTGAAGGTGTCCAATGGATGGACAGCGAAGGCAATGAATATGGAGCTGAAGTAACAGCGCATGATTTCGTTACTGGTTTAAAACATGCAGTAGAGAAAAACTCAGAAACGTTATACATTGTGGCAGACAGTATCTCAGGATTATCTGATTACGTTTCAGGAAAAACAGATGACTTTTCTACAGTGGGTGTAAAAGCTGTAGATGATTATACGTTAGAATATACATTGAATCGACCAGAATCTTACTGGAATTCAAAAACAACTTATGGTATTTTGTACCCAATTAATGAAGAATTCTTAACATCTAAAGGTGATGATTTCGGAAAACCTCAACCAGATGGTATTCTTTACAATGGTCCATTTATCTTAGTAAACAACACAGCAAAATCTGTGATTGAATATGACAAAAATGAATCTTATTGGGATTTAGATAATTTACACATTGATACTGTAAAATGGACATATAATGATGGTAGTGATCCAGATGGTCTATTTAAAGCTTACCAAGATGGTACATTGACAGCAGCTCGTGTTTATCCAAACTCAGCTGGCTATAAAGATGTTGTAGCTGAATATCCAGATGCTATTACTTGGTCAGATACAGGTGGTTCTACGTTTAATATGACGTTTAACTTTAACCGTGGTACATTTGATGCAACTTCAAAAACAACGGATAAAGCAAAAGAAGATACTCAAAAAGCAATTCGTAACCGTAACTTCCGTTTAGCTATGCTTTTTGGATTTGACAAAACTGCATACAATGCTCAAAACGTTGGAGAAGAAGGTGCATCAAGAAGTTTACGTAATACTTTAGTGCCAACTGAATTTGTTTCAATTGATGGTAAACCTTATGGAGAAACTGTTGAAGAGAAACTAAAAGCGCTTGATCCCGATGCTTTTGGTGATGTTGACTTAGCAGAAGGTCATGATGCTTATTACAATGCTGAAAAAGCGAAAAAATATATGGATTTAGCGAAAGCTGAATTAGAAGCAGATGGCGTTGAATTCCCAATTCACTTAGATATGCCAGAAGCTGAAACAAGAGAAACAAACGTGAATATGGCAAAATCATTGAAAAATACGATTGAGTCTTCTCTAGGAAAAGACAATGTTGTTGTTGATATTCAATTGTTAAATCAAGATAAATATTTAGCAGCGACTTACCAAGCAACAACTGGTGAAGCAGGTGACTTTGATATTTCTAATGCTTCTGGTTGGGGTCCTGACTTTGTCGATCCATCCACTTATTTAAATATTTATGATTCACGTAAGGGCGATATGTTGAAAACACTAGGTCTAGAAGGATCACAAATTGTTGAAGGAAAAGATCCATCAACTGCTGCGAAAGACAGTATTAAATTAAGCGAGTATGACGCATTGTTAGATGACGCATCTGCGATTACTGATAATGATAATGAACGTTATACAAAATATGCTGATGCTGAAGCATGGTTGTTAAACAGCGCAATCCAAATTCCAATCTATGCAGATGAGGGTGTACCTCGTGTAACTAATGTGGTTCCTTACACAAAACCAGATGGTTGGGCAGGAATTGCAGCAAATAAATTGAAATATGTTGAAATTCAAGACAGTGCTGTAACTGTAGAACAATATGATAAAGCACGCGCTGACTGGGAAGCAGAAAAAGCAAAATCAAAAGAAACAGCAGAATAGTTTATCACAAGTAAAAAAGGCTTTTTAGCCTTTTTTACTTACATATTAGAAAGTAGGGGAAGTAATTTGAAGCGATACCTTTTATTTAGGATATTACGATCAATCCTCAGTATTTTCCTAGTAACGACGCTAACATATACAATTATCTATACGTTAGTTCCTCGTAGAGCTGTTTTCCAAGATGATGTACAATATGGAAAACTAAAAGGAAAACCTGATGAATTGGCAGAATATGAAAATACAGCGTTCAGTAAGATGGGATATATTGAATATTACAATTCAAAAAAATTAGTTGATACTGTTAAAAAAGAACATCCAGAAGTTTCTGGAGAACCCACAGCAGAAAATCAAAAAATTTTAGAAGAGTGGACGAAAGAAAATGGATGGGAGTTAAAACAATTTCCTTTAAGTAAGTCATTTTACGCAATCAAAGACATTCCGTTACCAAAACGCGTGTATCGTTTTTATGCCAATATGATCCATATTGATCATCCATGGAAGGTGCAAGATCCAGATAATCCGGATATGAAACGCTCCCTACGTATTACCAACGATGAATTGGCAGGATTGGCTTTAGTCGGTTCGGGAACACAATATAAATATCAAATTTATTTTGATAAAGAATTCCCGTATATTCACCAAAATATCGTGCACTTAGATTTAGGTGTCTCTTATCCAACGTTTGCCGGACGTAATGTAACAGACGTCATTGGCGGTGGACAAGGAAAATCAGATAGTAAAGAAGTAACTTTTGCTGACGGCAAAACATCACGTTCTTCTGTTGATATTTATTCAAGACAGTATCAAATGACGAGTCAATTATCTGCAAGAGATAAAAAATTGTATGGCGATAATTATGCTCATACCGATAAAAATTACCGTGACCCATCAATGATTGGTATTTCTTTTAGAATGGGTGTAATTGCTGTCTTACTTGCGTATGGAATTGGGATTCCTTTAGCAATGTTTATGGCTCGTTTCAAAGGGAAATTACCTGATAAAATGGGGATTGGTTTAGTTACGGTCTTAATTTCTGTTCCAAGTTTAGCGTTCATTTATTTCTTCCGTTTTATTGGTAGTCGTCTATTTGGCTTGCCAGATTCATTTCCAACCTTTGGGGCAGGCGATATTCGCTCCTATATCTTACCAACCATTATTTTAGGATTGTTATCTATTTCAAATATTATTATTTGGATTCGTCGTTACATGATTGACCAACAATCGGCAGATTATGTAAAATTTGCCAAAGCAAAAGGATTGAATTCACGAGAAATTGCCCGCAAGCATATCTTTAAAAATGCAGCAATTCCTATCGTTAACCAAATTCCAATGAGCATTATCGGTGCAATTACTGGAGCAACAATGACCGAAACAATTTTTGCTGCACCAGGTATGGGTAAAATGTTACCGGATGCCATTCAAGCGCATAATAATCCTGTTGTTATGGCAATTGTTTTTGTCTTTACAACTGTAGCAGTTACCTCTGTCTTAATTGGTGACTTAGCAATGGCAATGGTTGATCCACGAATCAATCTATCAGAAGGAGGGAAATAAACGTGGAAACTTCAGAAAAGAAAATAAATGATGGCTTTACCTTTGTTTCAACGGATTCCCTAACTTCGGAAAAAATTGATACACCCACATATTCTTATTGGCGTTCAGTAGGAAGAAAATTTTTCTCAAGCAAAGTAGCAATTGCAATGCTGATTTTAATGGTTGCTATTTTATTAATGTCTTTCATTCAACCGATGTTTAGTGGTTATGATTTTATGAACGTAGATGATATTAATGACTTTTCAAAACGTTACAATCCACCAAGCATGCAAGAATGGTTTGGTACAGATAAAAATGGGATGTCTTTATTTGATGCTGTTTGGGCAGGTGCGAAAACATCGATTTCCATTAGTGTCTTAGCTACTTTGATTACGACAGTTATCGGTGTTATTGTTGGCGCAATCTGGGGAACGTCTAAGAAAATCGACCGTTTCATGTTAGAGGTCTATAATGTAGTTACCAACGTACCTCAACTATTAATCATTATGGTATTGTCGTATACATTTGGTAGTGGTTTTTGGAATTTAATTTTTGCGATGTGTGTCACAGGTTGGTTGAGTACGGCCTACTTCATTCGTGTACAAGTAATGATTATGCGTGACCGTGAATACAACTTAGCATCAAAAACATTAGGGACACCACCAATGCGTATGATTGTCCGTAATATCTTGCCGTATTTGACCTCAATTATCGTGACGAGTGTCTCACAATCTTTACCAGCATTTATCTCTTATGAAACGTTCTTATCTTTCTTAGGTGTTGGGTTAAGTGCAGATGTTCCATCATTAGGTAAATTAATTTCAGGATACACAAATAATATGAGCAACTATCCGTATCTATTTTGGATTCCAGTTACTGTGTTGGCCTTAGTTTCTGTTTCTCTTTACATTGTTGGACAGACCTTGGCAGATGCGGCTGATCCAAGAACACATATGTAAGGAGGCACACTATGGAGAAAAAAACAATTTTAAAAGCGGAAAATATTTCTGTAAGCTTTAAAGTACGTAACCGTGAATTACGTGCCATCCGAAATGTTTCGCTTGAATTGAAAGAACAAGAAACACTAGCGATTGTTGGTGAATCAGGTTCTGGAAAATCTGTGCTTACCAAAACATTTACGGGTATGCTAGAAACTAATGGAGAAATTACAAGTGGTACGATTGAATACGCAGGTAAAGATTTAGCCACTTTGAAAAAAGATGAGGAATGGGATGGCATTCGCGGGAAAGAAATCGCCACTATTTTCCAAGATCCGATGACTTCTTTAAATCCAATTAAAACAATTGGTTCTCAAATTTCAGAAGTGATAATCAAGCATCAAGGGAAATCATCGAAAGAAGCCAAACAGATGGCTATTGATTTGATGGATCGTACAGGCATTCCTAATGCTGCGAAACGTTACGATGAATATCCTTTCCAATATTCTGGTGGGATGCGTCAACGAATCGTTATTGCGATTGCCTTAGCTTGTCGTCCTAAAATTCTTATTTGTGATGAACCGACTACGGCTTTGGACGTGACGATTCAAGCACAGATTCTAGAATTAATTCGTGAGTTACAAGAAGAATATAAATTCACCACCATTTTTATTACGCATGACTTAGGCGTGGTTGCTTCGATTGCTGACAAAGTTGCAGTAATGTATGCAGGACAAATTATTGAAACAGGAACAGTGGAAGAAATCTTCTATGATCCTCGTCATCCTTACACATGGAGCTTATTGTCTTCTTTACCACAATTGGGTCAAAAAGGGGATGAACTTTATTCTGTTCCCGGGACACCACCTTCTTTATACAAAGAAATCAAAGGGGATGCGTTTGCTCCTCGTAGTTCATACGCGATGCAAATTGACTTTGATAGTGAACCACCAATGTTCCAAGTAACAGAAACGCACTTTGCTAAAACGTGGTTACTTGATCCGCGTGCGCCTGAAGTTCAAAAACCAGAAATCATCCAAGGATTGCATGAAAAATTAGTGGCATTAACAGAAGCAGCCGAAGCAAATAATGGAGGGGAAGTACGTGTCTAAAGAAAAAGAAGTTATCTTATCAGTCAAAGATTTAGAGATTACTTTTGGTGAAGGTAAGAAAAAATTCGTTGCCGTACAAGATGCCAATTTTGATATCTATAAAGGAGAAACATTCTCTCTTGTAGGTGAATCTGGTTCTGGAAAAACAACGATTGGACGTGCAATTGTTGGATTAAATGAAACAAGTAATGGGGACATTTTATTTGAAGGCAAACGTATTAATGGAAAATTAACGAAAAAAGAACAAGAAGATAAAATTCGTAAAATTCAAATGATTTTCCAAGACCCATCAGCTTCTTTAAATGAGCGTGCAACCGTGGAGTATATTATTTCTGAAGGATTATATAACTTTAATCTATTTAAAAATGAAGAAGAACGTTTGGCAAAAGTAGAACAATTAATTGAACAAGTTGGTTTATTGCCAGAGCATATGTACCGTTACCCACATGAATTTTCTGGTGGTCAACGTCAACGGATTGGGATTGCTCGTGCCTTAATTATGGAGCCGTCATTGGTGGTCGCAGACGAACCTATTTCAGCTTTAGATGTGTCGATTCGTGCCCAAGTTTTAAATTTATTGAAAAAATCGCAAATAGAAGATGCGGTCACATATTTCTTTGTAGCCCATGATTTATCTGTTGTGCGTTTTATTTCTGACCGTATTGCTGTTATTCGTGCAGGACGGATTCTTGAATTAGCCGAAACAGAAGAGTTGTTTAGGAATCCCTTGCATCCATATACCAAAGCATTGTTATCTGCGGTACCAATTCCAGACCCTATTTTGGCTCGTAAGAAACAACTAGTTGTTTATAATCCAGAGATGCACGATTATTCAACGGATAAACCAAGATTTGAAGAAGTAAAACCAGGTCATTACGTTTATGGAAATACACTAGAATTAGCAGGTTATCGCGCAGCCGTTCAAGAATAGGATAAAGTGGTGAAAAGATGGGGGTCTTAAAAGCATATCGTTTTAAAATTTATCCTGATGCAGAGCAAAAACAGTTTTTTATTCGCACATTTGGATGTGTTCGTTTCACGTATAACCATCTTTTGATGCATCGCAAACAAAATGGCGACAGTAAATTAACCCCCGCATCGCTCAAGCGAGATTATCCGTTTTTAAAAGAAACGGATAGCTTAGCGCTTGCGAATGCACAGCGTAATTTAGACAAAGCGTTTCGCCGTTATTACAGTGGTCAAAGTGGTTTTCCAAATTTAAAAAATAAATCAAATATGTGGCAATCTTACACAACGAATAATCAAAAACATACGATTTATTTTGTAGAGGATAAATTAAAACTACCGAAATTAAAATCGCTTATTGAAGTGAATCTTCATCGTGAAATGAAAGGTGAAATTAAATCGGCAACCATTTCTGCCAAAAACACCGAAGAATTTTACGTCTCGATTTTGTGTATTGAGGAAGTTGAAAAGCTAGAAAAAACGCATCGCAACATTGAAATTCGGTATTGTCCTAAACAACTTGTGCATTTTACAGAAGGCAGTTGTCCCATTTCGTTTAACCAAGAAAAGTTGTTGGGACGAATTAAGCAAGCCAAGCGAACATTACGCTTACGTGCGAAAGTTGCCAAAAAGCGCAAAGTGTTATTAGCGGATGCTAAAAACTATCAGAAGCAAAAGAAAAAAATGAATCAACTTTTAGTTCAACGAAAAGATAAAAAAGACGATTTTATTAATCAGCTGTCTTATTTTCTAGTCGTGAATTTTGATTGTATTTTGGTACAAGAGAAAATTCCCAAAACATTCGAAACGATGCAACAAGAATTTACATCAAATGATTGGCAACAATTCCTAAGTAAATTACGCTATAAATCAGAATGGTATGGAAAAAAGTTAATCATTCGTTAAGCACAAATGAACATAAGAACTGGAAGGGGCTCCAGGGATAGCCTAGGGTATAGAAAAAATTGTTTGATTTTTGTTTCTAGGAAGATCTGCTCACTAATTATGAAAAACCGAAAAAAGAAGCGTACGAGAAATTCTCGTACGCTTCTTTTTTGTTATCTTGTAGCTAAAAATTTTTCAGGTAGTCGTTGAATGAGAAAAACACCAATTGTCCCTGCAACAATAGCTTTGATCATTTCGGGGATTAAGAAGGTTATAAATCCACCAGAAAGGGCCGCTGCCCAGGTCATATCAGCAGAGAACTTCAACCAAATGCTTCCGAATAAAAGGGTAATGATAAAACCAATTAAATTCGCTAAGATAACCCAGAAATAGGTCGTCGGTAATTTTTTTAAGAGGGTTCCTAAGACAACTCCTGTAAAAATGAATCCGACTAAATATCCACCGGTTGGACCCAAAATTGAGGCAATCCCACTACCAAAACCAGCGTAAACAGGTAAACCAATTAATCCAAGTAATAAATAAATCATAATTGCCCATGTACCGACTTTAAGTCCTAAGACAGTGACTGTTAAACCAACGATAAATGTCTGCATACTAAAAGGCACGACACCAATTGGAATGACAATTTGCGAAAAGACAGCAATAATTCCGGCGAAAATGGCAGCTGTAATTTGTTCTTTTAAAGATAATTTCATAACATCACTCACTTCCTGTAAACCATAATTTCAATTGTTGTTAACAATGGAATGAGTATAGCATAATGTTAACTTTGAGTAAATAACAAGTTAACAAAAAACTGCGACATCGGTTTACTGTTAATAAACGTCTATCGCAGCTTTTTAGTTTACATTTCTTTGATAATTGATACTAATAATGAACCAAATTCTTGTGTCGATAATTCAACAGCGTCATCCATTGCATGCGCAAAATCAGAAGTGACTTTTTTGGTACGAATGGCTTCTTCAATGGCATTCGTAATTAAATCGGCAGCTTCTTGCCAACCTAAATATTCTAATAGCATGCCTCCTGAAAGAAGTAAAGAAGAAGGATTTGCTTTCCCTTGGCCAGCGATATCTGGTGCTGTACCATGTGTCGCTTCAAAAATGGCATATCCGGTATTATAATTGATATTTCCACCAGGAGCAATGCCAATCCCACCGACTTGAGCGGCTAGGGCATCTGAAATGTAATCGCCATTTAAGTTACAAGTCGCAATCACATCGTATTTTTCTGGATACAATAAGATTTGTTGCAAGAAGTTGTCTGCAATCACATCGTTTACAATGATTTTTCCTTGCGCTTTCGCTTCATTGAGTGCCGCATCCGCAGTTGCGACGCCTTCTGTTTGTTTAATCGCTTGGTATTGATTCATTGTAAAGCACGTGTCTTTGTAAGTTGTTTCTGCTAACTCATAGCCCCACAATTTGAAGCCGCCTTCTGTGAACTTCATGATATTCCCTTTGTGAACTAACGTAACTGTTGGGCGCTTTTGAGCGATAGCAAAATCAATTGCTGCCCCAATCAATCGTTTGCTGCCTTCTTCTGAAACAGGTTTGATTCCAATTGCTGAAGTTTCAGGGAAGCGAATATTTTTCACTGCGAATTGTTCTTGTAATAGTTGAATCAATTGTTGCGTTTCAGCTTCACCTTTTGCAAATTCAATCCCTGCATAGACATCTTCGGTATTTTCACGGAAGATGACCATATCGGTTTTTTCTGGTTCTTTGACTGGAGAAGGGACACCTTCAAAATAACGAACCGGACGAACACAAGCAAATAAATCAAGTGTTTGACGCAACGTAACGTTTAATGAACGAATACCTCCGCCAACAGGAGTGGTCAATGGACCTTTCAAAGCCACTTTCGCTTGTTCAATTGCATCTAACGTATGATCGGGTAACCAACTACCTGTTTCTTCAAACGCCTTTTCTCCAGCTAAGATTTCTTGCCAGAAGATTTTTTTCTCATCGCCATAGGCTTTTTCAATCGCAGCATCAAAAACTGGTTGTGATGCTGCCCAAATTTCAGCACCAACACCATCTCCCGCAATAAACGGGATGGTTGGTGTATTGGGAATGGTGCGTTGACCATTCGTTACAGTGATATATGTCATAAAATTTCTCCTAGTTCATAGTAATTTAGTGTTTAAATGTGTTTTACGCCATTTTTTTACGGATAACCATTGGTAAGATACCTTGGTTTTTCCAGTAACGAATATCAGCAGGTGCATCGAAACGCAGACGTGTTGTAAAACGAATTTCTGTTCCATCTGCTTTCTTAGCAATCACATCAATTAATTGTTTTACTTCCGGTTCTTCTGGTAAGAAGATGTCAAATGTTTCTTCACCTGTTAATCCTAATGATTCTGCAGTGTCGCCATTGAGATATTCTAATGGTACCACGCCCATCATAACTAAGTTACTGCGGTGAATACGTTCAAAACTTTCTGCTAAAACAGCTTTAACGCCTAATAATTGTGTTCCTTTAGCTGCCCAGTCACGAGAAGATCCCATCCCGTAATCTTTGCCTGCAAGGACAATCCCACCAATATTGTTTTCCTGGTATTTCATCGCTGCGTCGTAAATGGACATTTCTTCGCCAGTTGGTAAATATCGAGTGACACTACCTGTGCTTCCAGGCACTAATTGGTTTTGGAGACGGATATTTCCGAATGTCCCACGCATCATGATTTCATGATTGCCTCGACGAGAACCAAATGAGTTGAAGTCGCGGTAAGTCACGCCTTTTTCTTTCAAGTATTTACCAGCAGGAGAATCTAAGCCGATACTACCGGCAGGAGAGATATGATCCGTAGTTACCGAATCTGCTAATTTTGCTAAAACATGTAGATTTTCTAATGTTCCTTGTTTTGGTAATTCTTTCGTTAATCCTTCAAAGAATGGTGGATTAGCAATATAGGTTGATTCTTCTTCCCATTCATAACAATCGCTAGTCGTTGTTTCAATTTCATTCCAACGTTCGTTGGCATCGAATAAGTGTGAATAAGCTTCTTTAAAGGCATCTGGCGAAACATATTTTTGAATGCACTCTTGCACTTCTTCCGCACTTGGCCAAATCTCATTTAACATAACGGGTTGTCCATTTTTATCAATACCTAATGGTTCAGTGGTCAAATCTTTGCGAACAGTACCCGCTAAAGCGTATGCGACAACCAATGGTGGTGAAGCAAGATAGTTTGCTTTAATCAATGGATGAATTCGTCCTTCGAAGTTACGGTTTCCTGATAACACAGAAGACACGAGTAATTGTTCATCTTGAATCGCGTCTGAGATAGCATCGTCTAAAGGACCAGAGTTTCCGATACAGGTTGTACAACCATATCCAACAAGATAGAAGCCTAATTTTTCCAAGTAAGGGAGTAAACCACTCTTTGTTAAATAAGAAGTAACGATTTTTGAACCTGGAGCCAACGACGTTTTGACATATGCAGGAACTTTTAAACCTTTTTCAACGGCATTTTTAGCTAATAAACCTGCCGAGAGCATAACAAACGGATTACTTGTATTGGTGCAACTAGTAATCGCTGCTAGTAAGACATCCCCTGTGTGAATTAGATTGTCTTCTTTGTCCCATTTAATTTCAGCAGATTTTTCTAATTCTTCTGCTGGTAGACCAAATCCTTTTGGTCCCACAGGTGCTTGAATAGACTGGTCGAAGTCTTCTGCTACATTTGATAAAGTAATCCGGTCTTGTGGACGTTTTGGTCCCGCAAGAGATGGTTGAATATCGCCTAAATCGATAGTGATGACTTTGGTATAAGTTGGTACAACTTCTTTGTCATAGAATAAGTGATTTTCTTTCGCATATGCTTCCACTAATTCGATTAATTCTGGGGAACGTCCAGTTGTTGCCATATAGTTTAATGTTTCTTCATCAATTGGACAAAAACCACATGTTGCCCCATATTCAGGCGCCATGTTGGCTAAAGTCGCGCGGTCAGCTAAGCTTAATTCAGAATAGCTTGTCCCAAAGTATTCGACAAATTTACCAACAACGTTTTCTTTACGTAGACGTTCAGTTACAGCTAAGGCTAAATCGGTCGCAGTAGTTCCGGCAGGGAAAGAACCGACAAATTCAACACCGATAACTTCTGGCGTTGGGAAGAATGAGGCTTCACCTAGAATTGCTGCCTCGGCTTCAATACCGCCAACACCCCAACCTAAAACACCTAAACCGTTAATCATCGTTGTATGAGAGTCAGTTCCTTGTAGTGTATCTGGGAATAATAATGTTTGTCCATCGATGTCTTTACTAATCACAACATCAGATAAAGATTCAATATTTACTTGGTGGATGATACCCGTTTCAGGTGGTACCACTTCAAAATCATTAAACGATTGTTGTGCCCATTTTAAGAACTGGTAACGTTCTTGGTTACGTTCAAATTCTCTTTCCGTATTAATAGCAATGGCTTCTGGACGTCCGGAAGCATCGACTTGAACGGAATGGTCAACGACTAAGGTAACGGGAATTTCAGGATTGATGTCTGAGGCATTTCCTCCTAGTGAGACGATGGCATCACGCATCGCAGCTAAGTCAACGACGGCTGGCACACCAGTAAAATCTTGTAAAACAACGCGGGCTGGTTTAAAAGGGACAACTCCTTGAGGGGTAGCTGGGTTCCAATTGACTAACGTATCAATATTTTCTTCAGTTACATCTTCACCTAAGTGACGTGCCACACTTTCTAGTAGAACACGAATCGAGTAAGGTAAAGCGGCTAAATTTCCATTGTATTCTTTCACTACATCAGCAATTGCACAATAATCATATTCATTACTATTTAACTTTAATTGTTTCTTCCAATGCATTAAAATGCCTCCAATTCTATTTTAGAGTCTTAGAATAATTATACGTTTTTATTTTAAAAAAGCAAATCAATAAATTTTAATTCTTTCATTTTTAACTTATCATGTTATAATGGTTTCCATAATTTATTTTAAAAAAATGAGCTAAATTATCAAAAGAAGGTAGAATAGGAGGAAAAAAAGTGGAAGAATATCAAAATTCCTTTCCAAGTTTAGAAGAACTCGCTTTAAGATGTTATGCAAATGATAAAATAGATGTGCAACTTTATACAGAGAATGATGTGAAGCGTGGTTTGCGTGATAACAGCGGAAAAGGGGTTGTTGTTGGACTGACAAACATTTCGACAATTTATCCTGAAAAGATTGTCAATGGTGAGAAAATTCCAGGTGTAGGGGAGTTGCGTTACCGTGGAATTGATATTGATGAATTGGTGAATGGGTTTGTTTCAGATGGTCGATTTGGTTTTGAGGAAGTTGCATATTTATTACTTTTTGGAGAGCTGCCTTCAGATAAAGAATTGTATGATTTTCAAAATATTATTGCTGACAGACGGACACTACCGACGAATTTTGTACGTGACGTGATTATGAAAGCTCCACCAGAAAGTATTATGAATAGCTTATCGCGTAGTATTTTAACTTTAGCAAGTTACGATGATAAAGCTGACGACGTAAGTATTGAGAACGTTTTAGATCAAAGTTTAAACTTGATTGCGGTCTTTCCTATGTTAGCGGTGTATGCGTATCATGCATATAACCATTATGCCAAAGATGAAAGTATGTACATCCACCGTCCGAAAGCTGGATTAAGTACAGCTGAAACGATTTTAACCATGTTACGTCCAGATAAACAATACACGCCACAAGAAGCACAAACCTTAGATATGGCTTTAGTACTACATATGGAACATGGGGGAGGAAACAACTCAACTTTTACAACACGTGTGGTTACTTCTAGTGGATCAGATACGTATTCCACCATCGCTGCAGCGTTAGGTTCTTTGAAAGGACCAAAACATGGTGGAGCAAATATTAAAGTGACACAAATGATGGAAGATTTAAAAGAAAAAGTATCGGATTATTCTGATGAAAAAGCGGTACGTCAATATTTAACCGATATTTTAGATAAAAAAGAATTTGACAAAAAAGGTTTAATTTATGGTATGGGGCATGCGATTTATAGTGATAATGATCCTCGTGCAGCTATTTTCAAACGTTATGTTTCAAAATTAGCTGAAGAAAAGGGGGCAAAAGCGCAAGCTGAATACAATTTGTATACCCTAGTGGAGCGTGTTGCGCCAGAAATCATTGGAGAGAAACGTCGCATGTATAAAGGTGTTAGTGCGAATATCGATTTCTTTAGTGGGTTTGTTTATAGTATGTTAGGATTGCCATCAGAATTATATACCCCAATTTTTGCAATCGCACGAATTGTCGGATGGTCCGCGCATCGTATCGAAGAATTAATCAATGCCCAAAAAATTATGCGTCCAGCATATCAAGAAGTCTCCGTTGATCGTCATTATCAAACATTGGAAGAACGCTCAAAAATAGCTGAAAAACATTTAAGTGTTTAAGTAAAACGCGCCGATAACTACTAGTTGAATAGTGGTTATCGGCGCGTTTTATTTTGTAAGAAAAAAACAACCAAAACTCTGTAAACAAAGTTTTGGCTGTAAGAATAAATTTCTTATAGTTTTTGGTTGTAGTATTCAACGACTAAAGCTTCGTCAACTTCAGGAGTTAATTCGTCACGTTCTGGTAAACGGATTAATGATCCTTCTAGTTTGTCAGCATCGAAGCTTACGAATGCTGGACGTCCAACAGTTGCTTCAACAGCTTCTTTAATAGTAGAGATACCTTTAGATTTTTCGCGAACGCCGATCACTTGACCAACTTCAACGCGGAATGAAGGGATATCAACACGTTTGCCATCAACAGTCACGTGACCGTGGTTAACTAATTGACGTGCTTGACGACGAGTAGTTGCTAAACCTAAACGGTAAACAACGTTGTCTAAACGACGTTCTAGTAATACCATGAAGTTAACACCGTGTTTTCCTTCTTTAATTTTGCTTGCTTGTACGAATAATGTACGGAATTGACGTTCATTCATGCCATACATATGACGTAATTTTTGTTTTTCATTTAATTGCATACCGTACTCAGAGCGTGATCCACGGCTGTTTGGTCCGTGTTGTCCTGGTGCGTATGGGCGACGTGCTAATTCTTTTCCAGTGCCAGATAAAGAAATACCTAAGCGACGAGAAAGTTTCCATGATGGTCCTGTATAACGAGACATTTAAAAATTCCTCCAATAAAATAAGTTTTTTGGAGTAAAATAATCCGATGAAAAATTCATGATACGTGTAGTTCGTTCTTCAACCTTCACCTTCGCAGCCGCGGTTACGCAATTGTACCCGTAGAGGGCAACGAACTGGTGACGTATGATTATTTTTCTGCTGCATTATTTTACACAAAGTATAGTATATGATAAATCAAGCAGAATTGTCAAGTTAAACTCATTGGTCTTTTCAGCATAATTTTACATTTTTTGTGAAAAATATATTGGAAATAAAATCTAGTTGTTTCATAAAAGGAAGATATTTTCGCTTAAATTCTCACAATGTGCGTTAATTGAAAGATGAAAATACTAGAATTTAGAATAGAAAAAACAATGAATAGAAAATAAAAAACATCGGTAACCTTTGATAGGTATGCTTTTATGAAAAAATAATGAAAGGGCAAAAGAAAAAACAAAAAAGAAAGTAATATTTTTCACAAAATTCTTTACAAAAGCAAAATTTCTCTTTAGAATGAAAGGGTAAGTTTGAAAAAAAGAAGCGAAGGTGAAAAAAATGATGAATCCAATCTCCCCATTATTTGAAAAAATTGATTCTTCCATTAGTAAAAAAGTGGATTTAATCGAAAAAAGCTATATCCGTTATGCTGTCCGCGCAATGTTGGCATGTTTGTTCTTAACGTTAGGTACAGCAATTGCTTTTTCGATTGCAATGAAAGGTGAAGACATTGCACATGGTTTTGGAAAAATGTTGTATGCGTTTATGTTTAGTTGGTCGTTGGTAATGATTTTATATATGAATGCGGAATTAGGGACGTCCAATATGTTGTATATGACTGTTGGTGTTTACCGCAAACGTTTGTCAGTGAGTCTCGCTTGCAAGATCTTATTCACATGTATTTTATTTAACTTAATTGGCGGCGTATTGTTTGGTTATTTTGTCTCATTAACTGGCCCATTCCAAAATCTACCAGCAGATAACTATATGTTTGAAGCGATTGCGACGAAATTGAATAAATCAACCATTCAAATTCTTGTTGAAGGTATTTTTGCAAATATCGTTGTAAACACAGCTGTTTTAGCAAGTATGCGGATGAAAGATGATGCCGGTAAGGTACTGGCCATTATCTTTATTATTTTCATTTTCGCCTTCTTAGGATACGAACACGTTATCGCGAATTTCCCAGCATTTTCATTAGCTTATTTTGCTTCTCACGGAACAATTGAAGCGATGACTGCAGGAAGTGTTATTCATAATTTAACGTTTGCCTTAATTGGAAACTATATCGGTGGGGGATTAGTTATCGGATTAGTATATGCATGGTTAAATAATTCAAAATCAAATTATGTGGATTAATTTATCCGTTTAAGTTACCGAGTCTTTTGAGATTCGGTAACTTTTTTTACATGATAAAAGCAATCAAGAATATTGAAAAGACTAAGTATCTATGTTTTAGTAGTAGTAAGAAATAAAAAAGAAAGCGAGTTAACAGACGTGGAACGTAAATTATTTGCCTTTGATATTGATGGCACGTTATTAGATTCAAATAAACAAGCTTTACCTAGTACGATTAAGGCTTTAGCAGAGTTGCGAAAAGCAGGTCATTTTGTCACTGTAGCGACGGGTCGTAGTCGTTATTTAGCTAAGCCAGTCATTGATGCGTTTAATTTTGACAATTACATTCTTTGTAATGGGGCAGCAGCTTTTTTAAACCATGAACAAGTTTATAAAAATTTACTACCTGATACGCAAATTCGTGCATTTATCCAAGAAGCGCATGATTTAACAATTGATACATCTTTTGTGGGTTTGGATGTTTCAAAGCGCTCAACGACGTTTGACCCAGAACGCATGGAAGAAGCCATGCGTTCGTTTGGATCGACAACGCCGGAATTAGATCCAGCGTTTATTGATACGGATGATGTTTATCAAGTATTAGCCTTTTATGACCATGAATTAGAACATTCTTTTGATGAAAAATACCCTGAGTTGCATTTTGTTCGTTGGCATGAAAAATGCGTAGATGTTATTCCAAAAGGTGGCTCGAAAGCAACAACGATTTTACATGTTGCGAATCAAGTGGGTCTGAGTAAAGAGGATGTCATTAGTTTTGGTGATGGTATGAACGATCGTGAAATGTTGGCAGCTTCCGGTATTGGTGTGGCTATGGGGAATGCGACGGATGAAGTTCGTCAATATGCAGATATGATTACAGCTGATAATAACAATGATGGCATTTGGAAAGCATTAGTCGAATTAGGTTTTTTGACTGGAAAATAGGAGGAGTTCGCTATGAAAATTGCATTAATCGCGCATGACCGAAAAAAAGATTTAATGGTGAAATTAGTGAGTGCCTACAAGCATATTTTAGAAAAGCATGAATTGTTTGCAACAGGAACGACAGGTGGCCGAATTCAAGATGCCACACACTTGCCTGTGCATCGCTTTAAATCGGGGCCATTAGGTGGCGATCAACAAATCGGTGCGATGATTTCAGAAGATGCCTTGGATATGGTGATTTTTTTACGTGACCCGTTAGCTGCTCAACCACATGAACCCGATGTGACAGCTTTAATTCGTTTATCCGATGTGTATGAAATTCCCTTAGCAACAAATATTGGAACAGCAGAAATTTTACTTCGTGGTTTAGATGCTGGTTTTGCTGACTTTCGTGAAGTGGTTCATGAAATGGATCATACTCCGTTGTCGTTTTAAATAACTTCAAAGAGTTTGGAACCCCAAACTCTTTTTTTTCTACTCTAAAACCTTTATAATAGTAAAAGATGTTAATAGAGAAGAGGAAAATATGTGCGGGTTTTATTTATTGGTGATGTTGTTGGCTCATTAGGCAGACAAACGGTGACAGATTATTTACCGAAGTTAAAAAAAGTCTATCGTCCACAAGTCACAATTTTAAACGGTGAAAATGCGGCTGCAGGTCGTGGTATCACTGAAAAAATCTATAAAAAATTTTTACAAGACGGTGTCGACGTGGTGACACTTGGGAATCATACATGGGACAATCGAGCAATTTTTGAATTTATTGATGATGCCAAAAAAATGATTCGACCAGCGAATTTTCCTGAAGCAGCACCAGGTAAAGGAATTGTTTATGTCAAAGTGAATGCGATTGAATTAGCGGTGATTAACTTACAGGCACGTTCATTTATGGTGGATATTGATGATCCATTTAAAAAAGCAGAACAGCTAGTTGACGAAGCACGTAAACGCACGCCATTTATTTTTGTCGATTTTCATGGAGAAACAACGAGTGAAAAGCAAGCGATGGGGTGGTATTTGGATGGTCGTGTTTCAGCAGTTGTTGGCACGCATACACATGTGCAAACCAATGATGCACGCATTTTACCAAAAGGAACCGCCTATTTATCTGATGTAGGTATGACTGGACCTTATGATGGAATTTTGGGAATGAAACGCGAAGCTATTATTGAGAAATTTTTAACAGCATTACCACAACGTTTTGAAGTTGTCGAACAAGGTCGTAGTATTCTGTCTGCTTGTATCATTGAAATTGATGAACAAACTGGAAAAGCCAAATCGATTCAACCAATTCAAATTAGTGAAGACCGCCCGTTTACAGAATAATCCAGAATAGAGGGGAAGAAGTTGAGTCCTTTAGAGCAAGAACCACAAATCCAACATGAATTAGAGGTATTGCTAGATTTATTAGCGGAACATCCGATTATTAAAGAGTTCAAACAAGTGCAGAAAAAAGCACGTCAAAATGAACATTTGAAAGAAATCGAAGAAGCGATTAAACGTGCGCAAAAAGATGCGGTGCAATATGCACACTATGGAAAACCTGAGGCCGAACGTCAAGCGATTATTCGCATTAATGAGTTGAATCAAGAATATGCCGAACACCCATTAGTGATTGCGTATCGAGAAAAATTAATCGAAGCCAATGATTTATTGCATTATGTAACTACCAGCTTGCAACGGCAAGTGAATCAAGCCATTGAGGAGGAAGAAACAAATGCCTCAAAAAACGAAGCATACCCCAATGATGGAACAATACTTTAGCATCAAGGCTCAATACCAAGATGCTTTTTTGTTTTATCGACTAGGGGATTTTTACGAATTATTTTATGAGGATGCGCTACAAGTGGCACAATTATTAGAATTAACTTTAACAAGTCGCAATAAAAATGCTGAAGATCCGATTCCTATGTGTGGGGTTCCCTACCATGCAGCAGCGAATTATATTGATACTTTAGTTGAGCAAGGTTATAAAGTAGCGATTTGTGAACAAGTCGAAGATCCTAAAACAACTAAGGGGATGGTCAAACGTGAAGTTGTCCAATTAGTGACACCGGGTACGGTGATGGATGGGAAAGGATTATCTGCAAAAGATAATAACTTTTTAACCGCCTTGGCATTCGACGGTACACATTATGGATTTGCTTATGTCGATTTAACGACAGGTGAGTTGCGCTCAGCGGTTTTAGAAGATGACGAAGCTGTTTTAAATGAAGCATCAGCTTTGCAAACGAAAGAAGTCGTATTTACGACTGAAATCCCTGAAACGGTTAGTGAATTGTTAGAAAGTCGTCTAGGTGTGATTTTTTCTACGCAAGAAGCCTACGAAGAAAACGCTGAATTTCAATTTTTAACGAGTGATTTAGATGTAACATTAGAAAAAGAAGTTACCGGTAAATTACTCAGTTATTTAGCTGTGACACAAAAACGAAGCTTAGATCATATTCAAAAAGCGGTGTCATATCAACCCGATCATTTCTTAAAAATGGACTATTATTCTAAATTTAATTTAGAATTAACCCAATCGATTCGTACCGGTAAAAAACAAGGAACATTGCTTTGGTTATTGGATGAGACCAAAACCGCTATGGGTGGCCGATTATTAAAACAATGGTTAGACCGTCCGTTAATTCAACAAAGTCAAATTACAGCTCGTCAAGATCAAGTTGCTTCACTAATTCATGCCTTTTTTGAACGGGCAGATTTGCAAGAAGCATTAACCAAAGTCTATGACTTAGAACGTTTGGCGGGACGAGTCGCCTTTGGTAGTGTTAATGGTCGTGATTTGATTCAATTGCGGACATCGCTACAACAAGTTCCCTATATTCATGCCATTTTGTCAGGCATCGATCATGGCGAATGGCGGGAATTATTGACTCGATTGGAACCGATGGATGACTTGGTTGCACTAATTGATTCAGCGATTAATGAAGATGCGCCTTTGCAAATCACAGAAGGAAACATCATTAAAGATGGTTTTAATGAACAGTTAGATCAATACCGCAAAGCGATGCGTAATGGTAAACAATGGTTAGCTGAATTAGAAGCAAAAGAACGCCAAGCAACTGGAATTAAAAATTTAAAAGTCGGTTTTAACCGTGTCTTTGGGTATTATATTGAAGTAACGAAATCGAATTTGACGAATTTAGAAGAAGGCCGTTATGAACGCAAACAAACTTTAGCAAATGCGGAACGCTTTATTACGCCAGAATTGAAGAAATTGGAGAAATTGATTTTAGAAGCCGAAGAACAATCGGTGGATTTGGAATATCATTTATTCTTAGAAGTTCGTGAAGAAGTCAAAAAAGCAATTGAACGTCTTCAACGCCTGGCTAAAGCAATTAGTAGTGTTGATGTCTTGCAAAGTTTTGCGATGATTAGCGAACGTTACCAATACGTTCGTCCAGAATTAAATACGGAGAAAACCTTGAAAATCGTCGATGGTCGTCATCCAGTTGTCGAAAAAGTTTTAGGACATCAAGAATATATTCCTAATACCATTGATATGGAGAAGGAAACATTAATACTTTTGATTACAGGACCCAATATGTCAGGGAAAAGTACCTATATGCGTCAACTCGCTTTAACTGTCGTCATGGCACAGATTGGTTGTTTTGTTCCTGCGCAATCAGCAAATATACCGATTTTTGACCGAATTTTTACGCGTATTGGTGCAAGTGATGATTTAATTGCCGGTCAAAGTACCTTTATGGTCGAAATGATGGAAGCCAATCAAGCGTTACGTTATGCAACGCCGAATAGCTTAGTATTATTTGATGAATTGGGGCGTGGAACGGCTACGTATGATGGGATGGCATTAGCGCAAGCAATTATTGAATATATTCATAAAGAAGTTCGTGCGAAAACACTCTTTTCCACTCATTACCATGAACTAACCGTGTTAGAGGAAGAATTAAAACATCTTCGTAATATTCATGTAGGTGCCGTAGAAAAAGATGGCGAAGTTGTTTTCTTGCATAAGATGATGGAAGGTCCTGCCGATAAGAGCTATGGGATTCATGTCGCAAAAATTGCTGGATTACCACCAGAATTGTTGCAGCGAGCAGATGTCATCTTACAAGCGTTAGAAGAAGGCCATAACGCGCCAACACCACCTACAATTGTGGCAGAACCAACTATAATAGAAGAAACGCAACAATTATCTTTGTTTAATGAAGTGAATCCACAAGAACAGAAAGTCTTGGAACAATTAACGGCGTTGAACATTTTAGAGATGACCCCGATGGATGCGTTAAATGCGTTGTATGAATTGAAAAAACAAATGCAAAAATAGAAAGAAGGGGAGACAATGGGAAAAATCCAAGAATTGTCTGAACGTCTTGCCAATCAGATTGCAGCAGGGGAGGTCGTTGAACGACCTGCCTCTGTGGTGAAAGAATTAGTGGAGAATGCCATTGATGCAGGAAGCACCCAAATTGATATTTTATTAGAAGAAGCTGGATTGAAAAAAATCCAAGTAACAGACAACGGCGAAGGTATTGCTGAAGAAGATGTGATGAATGCATTTAAGCGTCATGCAACCAGCAAAATCCATACGCGTGATGATTTGTTCCGAATTCGAACCCTCGGATTTCGTGGCGAAGCATTGCCGAGTATTGCTTCTGTCTCAATTGTTAGTGTCGAAACAGCAGCTCAAGAGGAAACGCAAGGAACTTTTTTGAAGATGAAAGGTGGAACGGTTGAAGAACATCGTCCATCTGCTTTACGTCAAGGAACTAAAATTACGGTTGAACAACTCTTTTACAATACGCCTGCTCGTTTGAAATATGTGAAGACATTGCAAACCGAGTTAGCGAACATAGGTGATATTGTGAATCGTTTAGCGCTTAGCCATCCAACTATTGCTTTTCGGTTGGTGCATGACGGCAATAAAATGATGACAACTTCAGGAAATGGCGATTTAAAACAGGCAATTGCGGGTATTTATGGGTTACAGACTGCAAAAAAAATGCGTCCTATTTACATAAAAGACTTGGATTTTGAAGTTCATGGGTATATTTCCTTACCAGAAGTGACGCGCGCTAGTCGTAATTATATTTCAACCATTATCAATGGTCGTTATATCAAAAATATTGCCTTGAATAAAGCAATTGTCAATGGTTATGGTTCGAAATTAATGGTTGGGCGTTATCCAATTGCTGTCGTAGAAATCAAGATGGACCCACTGTTAGTGGATGTTAATGTACATCCAACAAAACAAGAAGTTCGTTTGTCGAAAGAGTCTGAACTAACAGCGTTGATTAGTAAAGCAATTAATGACGTTTTACGAGAAGAAAATTTGATTCCAAATGCAGCTGATAACTTGCGCTTTAAAAAGAAAGTGGAACATCAAGAAAAAACAGAACAATTAGCTATTGAACTCGAACAACCTAAAAGTAGCAAACATGGGTTGAGTTTTGATAAAGAAACAGGCAGCTTTTATATAGAAGAAAGTTTTGTTGATCCATTACCAGAATCCCCTGTTAATGAGTTACCTACAGTGCGTGAAGAAATTGAGATAGCCAGCTTTGATCAACCGGTTGTTACTAATGAAATACCAATAGTGCCGGAAGAGGACACTTTTGAACCAGTTGAACAGACCCATCCGGAATTTGATATGCATAAAAAAGGATCACAAATGATTGAACGTTTGCAAGAAGAGCCTACTAAGCAACGTTTTCCACATTTAGAGTATTTTGGCCAGATGCATGGGACGTATTTGTTTGCTCAAAGTCAAGAAGGATTGTATATTATCGATCAACATGCCGCGCAAGAGCGGATTAAATATGAATACTTCCGTCAAAAAATTGGCGAGGTGGGGAATGAGTTGCAAGAACTACTTGTACCAATTGTGCTTGATTATCCTAATAGTGATGTATTGAAATTAAAAGAGCAAGCCACTGCTTTGCAGGAAGTAGGGATTCATCTAGAAGAATTTGGTGCGAATAGTTTCATAGTACGTGCGCATCCTACTTGGTATCCGGCTGGTCAAGAAGAAGAGATTATTCGTGAGATGATTGATATCTTATTGACAACAGGGAAAGTGAGTGTGCATCAATTTAGAGAAGCGACAGCGATTATGATGAGTTGTAAACGATCGATTAAAGCCAATCATTATTTAAATTCGCAACAAGCGCGAGTTTTATTAGAGGATTTAGCAAAATGTGCTAATCCTTTTAATTGCCCGCATGGTCGTCCTGTTTTAATTCATTTTACAAATAGTGATATGGAAAGAATGTTTAAACGAATTCAAGATCCACATCAATCTCGAGGAGGCGAAGGATGACCATTATTTTAGCGTCACAATCACCTAGAAGAAAAGAACTCTTACAATTGTTAGTTGATGAATTCGAGATTATTCCAGCAGATATTGATGAAACCATTCAACCGAGCGATGAACCGAAAGAGTATGTTTTACGAATGGCAAAAGAAAAAGCCCGTGTGATTTCTCAACAACATCCAGAATCATTGGTTATTGCCAGTGATACCATTGTGGTAAATGAGCATGACATCTTAGGGAAACCAACCTCACGTGAAGATGCCCGTCGTATGTTACAACAAATGAGTGGTCAAACACATGACGTTTATACTGCGGTTGTTATCCATTCTAAGGAAAAACATCTTGAACAAATTGCTGCAGCTCAAGTCACTTTTTTTGATTTATCGGAGGATGAAATTACTCGTTATCTTGATAAACAAGAATATCAGGATAAAGCAGGAGCATATGGTATTCAAGGTGCAGCTGCTACTTTTGTCCAAACGATTAATGGGGACTATTATGCCATTGTGGGATTTCCAGTGGGGGTTGTTCATCAAATGTTAAAAGAATTCAGTCTTTAGAGGCTGAATTCTTTTATTTTCTATTGACGAGTCGTATGGAAGTATGATAAATTATTCAACGTTGGTTTTTAAATGTAAGTTTACGAAATATTTCTGAAAATAAATTGAAATAAATTGTTGACTTCGTTTGAACTAGATGATATTATAACAAAGTCGTCAAAAACGAATGATGTTAAAAGTGTTTGAAAACAAGAGAATTACTTGTTGACAAATAACATGATAACCGTTATGATTGATGAGTTGCTGTTGAAAAAGAGAAATTCTTGTTTAAAAACTTTTTGAAAAAAACAGTTGACATTCACTTGTTAAACTGATATGATATAAAAGTTGCTGATACAGCAAATGTAGACCTTTGAAAACTGAACAAAGCAAGCAAACGAACCAATTGTGTAGGACACTTCTACGAGGTAGAAGTTATACAACAAGCAAGCAAATAGCTAGCAAAGTTAATTTTTTATGAGCTTAACAATCGCAAGATTGTTTCAAATTTTTTTATGAGAGTTTGATCCTGGCTCAGGACGAACGCTGGCGGCGTGCCTAATACATGCAAGTCGAACGCTTCTTTTCCGCCGAACTTCGGTTCATTGGAAAAAGAGGAGTGGCGAACGGGTGAGTAACACGTGGGTAACCTGCCCATCAGAGGGGGATAACACTTGGAAACAGGTGCTAATACCGCATAATGCTTTTTCTCGCATGAGAGAAAGCTGAAAGGCGCTTTTGCGTCACTGATGGATGGACCCGCGGTGCATTAGCTAGTTGGTGAGGTAACGGCTCACCAAGGCAACGATGCATAGCCGACCTGAGAGGGTGATCGGCCACACTGGGACTGAGACACGGCCCAGACTCCTACGGGAGGCAGCAGTAGGGAATCTTCGGCAATGGACGAAAGTCTGACCGAGCAACGCCGCGTGAGTGAAGAAGGTTTTCGGATCGTAAAACTCTGTTGTTAGAGAAGAACAAGGATGAGAAGAGAATGTTCATCCCTTGACGGTATCTAACCAGAAAGCCACGGCTAACTACGTGCCAGCAGCCGCGGTAATACGTAGGTGGCAAGCGTTGTCCGGATTTATTGGGCGTAAAGCGAGCGCAGGCGGTTTCTTAAGTCTGATGTGAAAGCCCCCGGCTCAACCGGGGAGGGTCATTGGAAACTGGGAGACTTGAGTGCAGAAGAGGAGAGTGGAATTCCATGTGTAGCGGTGAAATGCGTAGATATATGGAGGAACACCAGTGGCGAAGGCGGCTCTCTGGTCTGTAACTGACGCTGAGGCTCGAAAGCGTGGGGAGCGAACAGGATTAGATACCCTGGTAGTCCACGCCGTAAACGATGAGTGCTAAGTGTTGGAGGGTTTCCGCCCTTCAGTGCTGCAGCAAACGCATTAAGCACTCCGCCTGGGGAGTACGACCGCAAGGTTGAAACTCAAAGGAATTGACGGGGGCCCGCACAAGCGGTGGAGCATGTGGTTTAATTCGAAGCAACGCGAAGAACCTTACCAGGTCTTGACATCCTTTGACCACTCTAGAGATAGAGCTTTCCCTTCGGGGACAAAGTGACAGGTGGTGCATGGTTGTCGTCAGCTCGTGTCGTGAGATGTTGGGTTAAGTCCCGCAACGAGCGCAACCCCTATTGTTAGTTGCCATCATTTAGTTGGGCACTCTAGCGAGACTGCCGGTGACAAACCGGAGGAAGGTGGGGATGACGTCAAATCATCATGCCCCTTATGACCTGGGCTACACACGTGCTACAATGGGAAGTACAACGAGTTGCGAAGTCGCGAGGCTAAGCTAATCTCTTAAAGCTTCTCTCAGTTCGGATTGTAGGCTGCAACTCGCCTACATGAAGCCGGAATCGCTAGTAATCGCGGATCAGCACGCCGCGGTGAATACGTTCCCGGGCCTTGTACACACCGCCCGTCACACCACGAGAGTTTGTAACACCCGAAGTCGGTGAGGTAACCTTTTTGGAGCCAGCCGCCTAAGGTGGGATAGATGATTGGGGTGAAGTCGTAACAAGGTAGCCGTATCGGAAGGTGCGGCTGGATCACCTCCTTTCTAAGGAATAGTACGGAAACTACACATCGTTTGCCTTTGTTCAGTTTTGAGAGGTTTACTCTCAAACGAATTTGTTCATTGAAAACTGGATATTTAAAGTAAAGAAATCAAAACAAACCGAGAACACCGCGTTGAATGAGTTTTTTAATAAGTTCAATTGCTTATTTTTCTTGATAAAACTTCTATCGCTAGAAGATCTTTATCAAAACCCAACCGTAAGGTTGATAAGGTTAAGTGAATAAGGGCGCATG